>LJUX01000047.1 GCA_001304155.1 candidate division Zixibacteria bacterium SM23_73_3 | reverse complement strand
ACTTTTATCTTTTCAGCCACAAGATTTTTGACCAGCTTTGCCTTCGGAACCATTCTTCCGGTTTATGTGTTGTATTTCAGGCACTATCAGATAAATCTCTTTCAAATCGCCCTGCTTGCCGTAGTCTTCGAAGCATCCATTCTCATCTTTGAGATACCCACCGGGCTGGTGGCAGACATCTATGGCAGAAGAATCTCTGTGGTGCTATCCTCCGCCGTTTCCTTACTTTCCGGGCTCATCTTCATCTTCTTTCCGTTTCTGGCGGGTTTTATCGTGGCGGAGATTATAGGTGGGCTGGGAGAGACTCTCCGGTCGGGAGCTCTGGAGGCGTGGCTGGTTGACTCGTTAAAACACGAAGGCAGAGAAAAAAACCAAAAGTACGCTTTTTCTCAGGGCACGAAATTCAGGATCTTGGGGAATCTCCTGGGATTGATTCTGGGGGGGTACCTGGCTTCGTTCAACATGAAACTGGTGTGGGTGCCTTTTGCTGTCGTATTTTTCACCCTGTGTTTATTCCTGATTCTGAGCATGAAGGAGGAATACACAATCGAGAAAAAAGTCTCAAAGAAAATCATTTCCAAATTTTCCAGGACGATCAAACAAAGCTTAAAAGTCTTGGGATCGCAAAAACTGATTCTTGCTCTGGTCGTTCTCTCCCTTTTCTCTGAGTTCTCCTTTGAGGCCATCTCCCAGTTCTGGCAGGTTCATTTCGACGAGAATTTGTCCATCTCCACTCAATACTTCGGCTGGATTCTGGCAATAGCATCTATTTTGACTATTCTCTTCATAGATAAAGTCACCAGATTCTCTGAGAAATTCAAGCTCGAAGTTTCTTCCTTGATAATTCTGGAGTTTCTTTTCCTGGCGAGCCTTTTGTTTATTGCTTTGACTGTTTCTCCCTTATTGGCAGTGATATTCTTCATTTTACTTCAAACCTTTGTAAACTTCAAGGAGCCTGTCTTTCTGGATTTATACAACAAACACATCCCTTCCTCAGAAAGAGCCACCCTGCTTTCCTTTCAAAGTCTGGTGGGATCGGGGGGAGAAGTTCTGGCAGGCCTTTGCATCGGAATGGTGGCACAGAAGTTCGGATTGCGTATCACATTTGGTTTCGGAACAGTGATGCTGTTCGTCGGAATAATCACCTTTCTCCTTCTTCTCAGACCAAGGTTAACCAGATCTGGAGTTTAAGCTTTAGCTTTCCAAAAGATTCTTCAGAAAATAGACTGACTTCGTAAGTTCGAGCTCTCCCCTCGTAGCCAGGCTTTCAGACAGAGGTGATTTTAGAAGAGTAAATTGGAGTGTTCACCTTTAGGTGAACGCTGTTTCATTTTTTCTTTTGAGAAATTTTTGATCAAGCTGAAGCTTGATAATACACAAGGCTTCAGTTTGGGGTCTAACCCTTGCCCGATCTGGAAAGAGGAAATGCTTATGGTTTACCTCATGGGCGGAACGTTTCCGCCCTATTTCTTGAAAGGTTGAGGCGCATGCCTTGGCCAGCCAGCAGATTGAGCAAAAGCAAACGTGAATTAAGTTGCATAAAATATGAAATTATTCACAGATGCAGGAATAATTTTTTGAGATGAGCAGTTGCTCTACGGAGACCATCCAATTTCACCCTCCAGTCAAGCCCTTGTAAACCAATCTATTATAAACACATTCCTCGTCCGGCATTAACAAAGCTCTATACAAGCTCTTGCCCCCATAAGCAAATTTGCCATCGGCAAAACCTTTGCTCTTAAGAATAAGTGAAAAACTGGTGAGGAGAAGAAATGTCCTGCAGGGTAAGAAAAATAGCGTTCTTTTTTTTGTTGATCTTCTTTTTCTTTCGAAACTTCATCGTCTTCGGCGGTGAAGTCAGTCCGGATTTTTTCTTGAAATTGAGTCACCTAAAAGGAGATGAATTTGCCTCCTGTCTGGTGGTGATGAAGGATCAGGCCAACACCGCCCAGCTGAATTTTAAGCTCAATCTGCAAAAAGCTACCAGAAAAGTCAGGCACCAGATAATAACCAGTTCGCTAAAAGATAAAGCAGAAAGCTCTCAATCGGAGATAATTGATTATCTAAATCAAAAAATTCTTGAAGGAAGCGTAGAAAAGTTCAAGCCTTTCTGGATAACCAATGCGATTTTGGTCACCGCCACCAAAGACCAGATCACAAAAATCGCCACCTTTCCAGAGGTGGAGGCTGTTTATGAAAATTATCCCATCACCCTGGTTGATCCGGTATCCGTGGAGAGGTCTGCCGGCAACGTGGTGGAAAGGGAGCGGTGTCTTTCTGCCATCGGCGCCCGGGAGGCTTGGGAAATGGGATATACCGGTCAGGGACGATTGGTATGTAATTTCGATACCGGGGTGGATGGAGATCATCCGGCCCTCTTCTCAAACTGGCGGGGCAATAACGGGGGCTTGCCTTCCGCGTCCTGGTTTGATCCGTATGGCTCAGATTTTCCCAAGGATATAAAAGGACATGGGACTCATACCATGGGAATCATGACCGGTATCTCAGAAGGAGACACAATTGGAGTGGCTTTTAAAGCTCAGTGGATCTCTGCTGCGGTAATAGATCGAGGAGTCTCCATCTCCCAGGCCATCGGTGACATACTTTCTGCTTTCCAGTGGGCAGTGGATCCGGACGGAGATCCAGAGACTTTAGATGATGTCCCGGACGTGATCAACAACTCCTGGGGAATACCTCCGGGATACAAACCCCCATGTGATCAGACCTTCTGGAACGCCATAGACAACGTGGAAAACGCCGGGGTGGTAGTCGTCTTCGCCGCAGGAAATGAGGGTCCTGATCCCCTCACTGTGAGAAATCCGGCTGATCGGATATCTTCACCCACAAACTGCTTCTCCGTGGGGGCGATAGATGTAAACAGCTTCGGCTTTCCGGTTGCCTCTTTCAGTTCGCGCGGTCCATCCGGTTGTGACAATCTGACCACAAAGCCGGAAGTCTGTGCTCCCGGAGTGAAGGTTTATTCCTGCTTTAAAAACGGCGAATATCGACTGATGAGCGGCACCTCCATGGCGGCTCCTTTTGTAGCCGGGGCGGTCGCCATCCTCAGGCAACACAATCCTGACGCCACGGTGGAGGAGATCAAGCAGGTGCTTTTGGAGTCAAGCACCGATTTAGGTCCTGCCGGCGAAGATAACAGTTACGGTCAAGGTTTGATAAATATCAAAAAGGCACTGGAGATCTTACCCCAACCTGATATGCCCAACCTGTATCTTACCGACTTTTACGTTGATGGAGGAGGTCTTCCCCAACCGGGCGATCAGATTGATTTAGTGGTTGAGCTTAAGAATACCGGAGAAGAGATAGATGGCATCTTTTTGATCCTGTCCTCCTCCGATTCGTTGGTTCAAATAATTTCAGATAGCTCATATTTAGGCGACGTGGGTAAGGGTGATGAAGTATCCAACCTCAGCTCACCTTTTGAAGTGAGCTTTGATCAAGACATGCCCGCGGGGAGAAAGGTGGAGTTTACCCTCCAGATAACGGGGCAGGACCCGGAGTACTCTTCTGAATTAAATTTCTCCTTAAATGTGGGCTCCCTGCCTCCTTTTTCTATCGGGGATCAGGATGTGGGAAACTTCATCTTCACCCTCTCCAATTTCGGTCAATACGGTCTGGGGGACGAATCTTTCAACCCCTTGGGAGGAAAGGGCTGGGTGTATCCCCGGGAAGGGAAGAACAATCTGTATGAGGCGGCGCTCTTGATAGGAGCACGCCCGGATCAGATCTCGGATGGAGCAAGGGGAGAGGAAGGAAAAACTCCCCAGCAGGATTTTGAGGTGCTTCCCGATGGAGAGCTTTCTATTCAGACGCCAGGGATCGTTTCAGACCAGGATGGATTCTGCAAATTTTCAGACCGAAGAGCAGAAAATCCGCTGGGTCTGGAGATCTTGCAGAAAAGTTTTGCCTATGCTGATCCAGTCAACGATGATTATCTGATCTTGCAATACACCATAAAGAACACCAGTGCAGGTCTGATACAAAACACCTTCGTTGGGCTGTTCTTCGATTGGGATATCTCCTTGGGCTCACCGGATGACGATCAGATAGGTTTTGATTCGGTTTTGTGGTTATACTATCAATTTGATCCGGAGAGTGAGATACATTTAAG
Source organism: candidate division Zixibacteria bacterium SM23_73_3 (assembly GCA_001304155.1). Classification (GTDB taxonomy): domain Bacteria; phylum Zixibacteria; class MSB-5A5; order MSB-5A5; family SM1-73; genus SM23-73-3. Next base: position 9,721 of record LJUX01000047.1, on the reverse strand, counting down.
TGTGGTTCCGCTCCCTGGAGCATCCTGTTTTTCAAACCCCATAGATAATGCTCTCTGGCTATATGACGGATTCTCTGATCAAGAAAAACATCAATTCTTAAGCGGGCAGATCCCGGTGAGCGTTCAGCCACTTGCCACGGGCGAACAGACCGCAGATTCCACGGCAAAGGATTGGTCACAAATAGTCTCCTGTGGCCCGTTTGATTTGGCGCCAGAGGAAAGCACGGTGGTTGCTTTTGCCGTCGTGGGGGGGATAAGTCTGGATGAACTTAAAGACAACATATCTTCGGCCCAAGCCAAATATGAATGCATGTGCACCGGCATTGAGGCAGAGGATGAAGATGTCACTCTTCCAGAGCAATTCTCCTTGAGTCAGAACTTTCCCAACCCCTTCAATCCTTCTACCACCATCATCTTTGAGTTAAAACCTGAATATCAGGTCTCAAACATTCCCCTCCCGCCCGGAAAGAAGCCCGAATCGCTCACACCTCAAATGGAGCAGATCACCAGGGTTTTAGTCTCCCTTAAGATCTACAATGTTCGGGGGCAGTTGGTGAAGACTTTGATTGAAGATGACCTTGCTCCGGGAAGATATGAGGTGATCTGGGATGGAACAGATGAGGGTGGGGAAAAGGTTGCCTCGGGTGTATATCTGTATCGTCTCAAGACCCCAAAAAGCCAGACTACACGCAAGATGATCCTGTTGAAATGAACTTTTCAATAATTGTTGCTTGTAGGTCAGATATGTTCCGTCCTTGGTGCGACTATCCGATGACCTTCCCTCCAAAATACGTTGGTAGGACTGAATGCCCTGCCCTATTGATTATAGAGTTTCTCCTGGCATAAAGGAGCGGGAATTCATCCCACCCTCTGTTACTTTTCTATTTTCCTTTCAGAATAATCTCCTTTAAAAACCTCACCGGCGGTGAGCCACAACTTAAAAGCAGTTGGTTAAACTCCTTTTGAGAGAAGTCCTCTCCCATTTTGTCCCGATAAGCTTTTTCCAAATCCAACACCTCCTGCAGGCCCACAAAATAGGTGGAAAGCTGGGTGGAGGTCAGGCAGGCACGGATCCATTTTCCTTCCGCTTCAGACCTCTCCTGAAATCCCTCCTCCACCATCAGCCTTATCGCTTCTTCTTTGGTCATATCTTGAGCATGTATCTTTGCATCAAGGATAGCATTGATGACCGCCCTGACATACATCTTGAGCTGGGTCAGCTCCATGCGAGGGTCGTAATTCAAATATCCCGCATGAACCATCACCCTTTCAGTATAAACTGCCCATCCTTCTATGAATGGTCCATTGCCGAAGATTGATCTTAAAAGAGAGGGGAACTGATTGGCATAAAATCCCTGCACGTAATGTCCGGGCATGGCTTCATGAATACACAGCTCTTTCAGCATGTAACTGTTATACTCCCGCAGAAAGGATTCCTCCTGCTCTTTGGTCCAGTCGTCCGGTATGGGTGAAACCCGGAAGAAGGACTTCAGATTTTTATCTAAAGGTCCGGGCGAATCCAGACCAGCTACTGCCACTCCCCGAGAGAATTCAGGCGTCCAATCCACCTCCAGCGGATTTATACCGGTTAGGTCCATCAGATCCTTTTCTCTGACGAATTCCTCCAGCTCTTTCAGATTTTGACGACAGACCGCCAAAAGTTCGTCCTTTTTGGGATGATCTTCGGCGATTTCGTCCAAAACTTCTTTCATCACTACATTCTCCAGTGCCTTGCCCTTTTCCTTGAGTTGGCGAGCCGGAAACATCTTCTCATGTAGAGGTAGGGCAAGTTCAAACATACGTTTTCGCACGGAAATCAATTCCGCCTCAGCCCTTCTTACTATCTCATTCGGGGAGAGGTCAGATTGCAGGGTTAGTTTCAGCTTCTTTTCAAAAAGCGCTTTGCCCAACCTGAAATCTCCCTTGGATCGGGGCAAAAGGTCTTTCTCCAAAAACTCCTGGTAGTCCTCCAATGCCCTTACAGCCACTTCAATGGGATGCGCCAGGGTGTCCTTCATACCCGGTAGCCTCTCTAACACTTTAGCCAGATCGTTTTTTAAAAGGTTAATGTTGCCTCGATTTTGCCTTACGGCGGTACTGGTTTGAACCTCGGGCGGATTTTTAAGATTGCCTTTAGCTTGCCGCACCAGGGCGGGCAACCGCATGAGCCGGTACATAACGCTTCTCAATCTGTCTCTTAAAGGAGCAAATTCACGAGTGATTAACGAATTTATAGACCTTCCGATAAGATAGCTATACATTACCGGGCTGTTCTCAAAGGGTCTCAATTCCTCGTAGCGCAAAAGCTGGGAATTGATCTCATTTTCTAAGATATTATAATCGACCTTATTGACGGGGTTAAGCTTGACTGTGTCGACAGATTTCATCTTCTCTGCAAAAAGTCTCAGGCGCAAAATCTCTGCCTGAATAGCCTGCGAGGAGTATTCGTCGATCAGATGGTCATACTTGTGCTCCCCTATATAAGTTGCCCAGACCGGATGAGCTTGATAAAAGCCTTCTAAAAACTCATCTGTCAGCTGTTGGAACTTTTGATCCCCCATATCTTTCCTCACACAGTTAGAAAGAGATAAAAAAACCAAGCAACAAAGGGCTAAAACAGAGCTGATTTTTCTCATATCTGATACTCCTCTCAAAAAGTTTTAATAACCGTTGGGTTTCGTGATCTTGATAGCGCATCGTTTCTTAAACAAAGTTACAATCCCGAACGGGTCTCCGTAATTTGTCATTGCGAAGTAATCTCTGGGTAGGGGCGATTCCCCGCCTCTGGCGGGATGTTCCACATGAATCGTCCCTACTTTATCTTGGCCTTGGCAGGCCCAAATAAAATGTTATTTTGGAAACTTTCAATAGTAATTAGCCCAGGAACTTATGCTGGAAAGAAAGGTCTTAGCTTTTCCTCCTTCGGTTTGGGAGTCAACAGACTAATTATGATCAGACTGGATACGGACAGAATAAGCGCCGGGTAAACAGTGGGAACGTTAAAGGGTTTTTTCAAAAGCTCCCAGGCTATGGTGGTTACCATACCTGAGGCTATGGAGCAAACGCCCCCTGTGGGGGTGGCTCTTTTCCAGAAAAAAGCAGCCAAAGTTGCCGGAGTAACTCCCACACCATACATAGTGTAAGCATAAAGAGCCATAGCCAGGACCGTGGTGAAAAACTTAACCTGGATAAAAGCAATTATGCCAAGTGCTATTACCACCAACCTGGAATAAAGGACCATCTTCTTCTGAGAAACATTTGGATTTATAAATCTCTGGTAGATATCCCGCATGATATTGGTGGAAGGTACCAATAGAAATGAATCCGCGGTGGAGACTATCACCGCCACGATTGCGGCAAGCAAAACACAGCCAATCACAGGTGTGAGTCCATGTCGCACAGAGTGTAAGATCACAGATTCCGGATTTATGTCTAAGAAAATACTGCTTCCAATTATGGCTAAGACCACGATCAAGGTCTCCACGAAGATGGTTCCTGAGATCCAGCCCACCACTGAAGCTTTTGCAGCTTTCTCATCTTTAGCGGAGAAAAATCTCTGATACATGTTGGATTCGCCCAAAAGTAGTAACATGGTGGGCAGAGAATATCCCAAAGCCTCCCAGATGGTCATGGTTCCCAGGATCTGAAATCTGTCCGGGGGAAGGGTAGCGGTTATGTTACCCCAACCTCCGGCCAATTTTAGCAAGAAGGGAAGACCGATTATAAATCCCAACAGTAATACAACACCGTTTACCACGTCGGTGTAAGCCACGGAGATCATTCCAGCCAGAGCAGTGTAAGCGATGACAAAAACAGCGGTGAGGATTATTCCCTGACCCACGGGAATTCCGATGACCATGTTCAGCACCATTCCGCCGGCTTTGAACTGATAGCTCACGATGGCGGTGTAGGCGATGATGGTGGTCAAACTTCCTAAGATTCTGGCATATTTGTTATATCTTATCTCTAAGATGTCCGGAACGGTGAACTGGGCTAACTTTCTGGCACGTCCGGCTATGAAATACAAAACGATGATGGCCACCCAAACACCGGCATCAAACCACAGGGCGGAAAAACCTTTCCTAAAGCTTAGTCCAGCACTGGCGATGATGCTTCCCGATCCGATCCAGGTGGCTAAAAGAGTCCCCACCAGCACCGGGGCAGACAGCTTTCTGCCAGCCACCATGAAGTCGGTCTGGGTCTTTACCCTTCTGGAGCGGACTGCCCCCACCCCGATCAGGATTAAAAGATAAATTAAAATGGACCAGAAATAAATCATTCTAACTAGAGTTCACTTTGTCTTGCCAAAAAATGTGTAGCGGAAGGCTTTAGCCTTCCATTTTTGTATTAATCCCCCTTTGTCCCCCTTTACAAAAGGGGGAATTTTATCACCCTCTACAAAATAGCGAACTTTAATCCCCCTTTATGAAAGGGGGATTTATATCTCGGCCGGATGATAATCCTACGGATCCAAATGGACAATCCAGCGGGAGCAAAAATCTCTATGTAGGGGCGAACCTGAAGGTTCGCCCAAAAGCGGGTGGAGTTTCAGCTACATCCCTACTTTTTGACCGGTTCCTTCTCTTCAGAAGCAGTTGAGCTTTTGGATTTTCTATATCTCAATCCGGCTTTGACCAGGTGCTTAAACAGGGGATGAGTTTTGGTGGGGCGGGATTTAAGCTCTGGATGAAACTGCACCGCCACAAACCAGGGGTGATCGGAAAGCTCAACTATCTCCACCAATCTTCCATCCGGAGAAAGCCCGGTTAGCTTAAGTCCGGCTTTAGTCAACTCTTCCCTGAATTTGTTATAAAACTCATATCTATGCCGGTGCCGTTCACTTATATTTACTTCCCCATAGGCTTTAAAAGCGAAGCTGTCTTTTTCCAGAGTACAGGGATAAGCCCCCAGCCGCAAGGTACCACCCAAATCGGTGATCTTCTCCTGATCCGGCATAAGATGGATCACCGGATAGGGGGTTGCCTGATCAAATTCAAAACTATTGGCTTTCTCCAGGTGGCATACATGACGGGCAAACTCTATCACCGCGCACTGCATTCCCAGACAGATACCCAGATAGGGGATCTTATTTTCCCTTACGTATCTTACCGCTTCGATTTTCCCCTCGATTCCCCTCTCTCCGAATCCACCCGGGATCAAAACCCCATCCACATCCCCAAGATGATGTGTTGCATTCTGATGAGTGATCTCCTCAGCATCAATCCATTTCAACTCAACTTTGGCATCGTTTTCCACCCCGGCATGCACAAAAGATTCAATTATGCTTTTGTAAGCATCCTTCAGATGGGTGTATTTACCACAGATTCCAATGCTTACGTGATGCTTTGGATTTTTTATCTTCTCCACCATCTTTATCCAGTCATCCATCTTCAGCTCTCCGCATTTTAGGCCGAGATGTTGGATGATCAACTTATCCAGTCCCTCCTGGTGAAAAAGGATAGGCACCTCATAGATGCAGTCCACGTCCAGGGCTTGAATCACCGCCTGGCTGGGAACGTTGCAGAAAAGTCCGATCTTTTCTTTGATCTGCTTGGTCAATGGCTGAGCGGTGCGACAAAGAAGGATGTTGGGCTGAATACCGATCTCCCTCAATTCCTTCACGCTATGCTGGGTGGGTTTGGTTTTAACCTCTCCGGCAGAATCTATGTATGGGACCAGTGTCAGATGAATGAACAAGCTACCCAGGGGACCGCATTCTAAGCCCATCTGTCTGATGGATTCTAAGAAAGGGAGGCTTTCGATATCTCCCACCGTTCCACCAATCTCGGTGATAACCACATCCACCTCCCCATTCATTTTCCCCACCTTTTTTACTCTGCCCTTGATCTCATTGGTAATGTGGGGAATGACCTGAACGGTGGAGCCTAAATAATCGCCACGTCTTTCCCGGGCTATGACCGCATCGTAGATCTGTCCGGAGGTGAGATTGTTGTCTTTTCCCAGATTCTCGTCGATGAATCTCTCATAGTGTCCCAGATCTAAATCCGTCTCCGCACCATCGTCTAAAACAAAGACCTCCCCATGCTGGAAGGGATTCATGGTGCCGGGATCCACGTTTATGTAAGGATCAAATTTCTGGATGTTTACCCTCAACCCTCTTTTCTTCAGCAAAAGCCCGATAGAGGCGGAGGCAATCCCTTTCCCTAAAGAGGAGACCACCCCGCCGGTGACGAAAATATATTTCACTTTTCTTTTTTGGTTTTTCATCTCCCCTCCCCTCTTTTCTGTGTTCGTAGTTTTTTTAAATCAGCAGGCGCGTCTAAAGTCACAGGTTTATATTGGGTTAGATAAACTTTTATCTTATATCCATTTTCCAAAACCCTTAACTGTTCTAAGCCTTCTAACTTTTCTAAGGGGGTTTGTTTTAAGGAAGAGAATTTTATAAGGAAATCCCTTCTGAACCCATATATTCCGATGTGTTCGTAAAAAAATAATCTTTTCAAATCGATTCCAGCAAGAGCTTTCCTGCGGCTGGAGGTCTCTGCCTGTCCAATGGATCCATGGGATCTGATATATGGAACAGGATGACGGGAAAAATAGAGGGCGAAACCACTTTTGTCCAGCACCACCTTGACCACGTTTGGGTTTCTCAACTTAGCCCGATCATTTATCCTGGTGGCTAAGGTGCCCACCTGAACGCTCTTTTCCCTTAACATGGAAGAGACCAAAAGATCAATGAGAGTGGGAGGGAAATAGGGTAGATCACATTGGATGTTTATTACGAGATCACAGTTCAAATTCCTTGCCACCTCCGCCACACGATCGGTTCCGGTGGGATGATTCCTCAAGCTCACGTATGCTTCTCCTCCAAAGGCAAATACCAGATCAGAGATCTTAGAGGAATCCGTTACCACCATCAGGCGATCCAAACGTTTTGACTGTGTCGCACTTTCATACACCCTTTGAATTAGAGGTTTCCCAGAAATCTTTACCAAAGGTTTTCCGGCAAGTCTTTTGGAACCTAACCTGGCAGGAATTATCCCGATGATTTTTGATTTGCCCATCTGTTTCCCACAGAATCCTGTGGATAAAAAAGAGTTACAATTCAGTCTGCATTTTACGAAACTACCAGTGGGATGTCAACAAAAAATTATGGCGATCCCTCCCGCATGCTGCGAGATCTTCTAAAAATCGGGATCGTCACCTTAATAATAATCAGATTGTAAATTTTATTATCCAATCACCTTCGGCACCTTGAAGAACCCATCCTTTTTCTGGGGAGCGTTGGCTAAAGCCTGATCTTGTGACAAGGAAGGCAAGGCCCTATCTTCCCGGAAAACATTTTCCAAGGGGATCACATGTGAGGTTACAGGAACGTTTTCCGTGTTCAATTCATTTAGCTGATCAATGTATTTTATGATATTATCCAGCTCCTTCTGAAACTTAAATTTCTCTTTTTGGGAAAGTTCCAAGTTAGCCAGCTCAGCCACGTACTCCACGTCTTTTAAGGTTATTGCCATGTTTCGCTCCTGGGCATCACTTTTATATTATATCAAAAGAGTAAAGGAATTTCTCTCCTCTGTCAAGATAAAAAACTAGTTGTTGTGCGAGGGGGTAATTAAAATCTCGACAGTGCAGGAGAGGGCATTTTATGGAGTAAATTTTTTGGGGACAGGGCTTGCCCTAAACCATTTGGTTCAATGCCATCCCTTTTTCTGATTCTAAGGAGGGAGGAGAGTCATACCTATGTGACATAACAAAAAAACGTCCCACCTTTAGCGGGACGCTATAATTAACCAATCCACCTATTTGGGATTACCCTTAGCAAAGGGAATTTTATCTTTTTTTCACCATCTGTCTGCTTTTTTTCCTGGGCATAGCTTTCGTCACAGCCTTTGCCCTAACTCTTGCTGGAAATTCTTCAACCACCTGTGTTTTCAGCTTTTTCCTTACATATTCTTCCACCTCTTTTGAAGAATACACTCTGATGCCGAACTCCTTATATAGCTTATCCTTAGCCTGTTTCCTACCTTTTATTGCTCTTTTGAGTAAAACGTCAATCTGATGCCTTTTTTTGGTAAGTTCAGACTTCCCGCTAATCACAAAATCAGCCTTTCCACCCATTTCCAGTCACCTCAAAATCCTTTTCAGGGCAACCCTGTTTTTTGTTATTGTGCTATCTTACAACACTTTACTCAAACACTACTTAAGCCCCTTCATACTATCAATAGAATATACGCAAAATGTTGAGAAATTTTTGTCACAACTTGAGCAAATAGAGTCAAAAGCACAAATTACCAGCCCGCTTCTATAATATATTGGGATACAAAAAGTTAAAAGACCAACACTCAATCTCTTGCACACGGTTATCTGTCCTTTAACTTTAGTTTCTTTTTACAATTCACGCAAAAGAAATAGGACTTTAAATCGGTGTCTCGTAAGCTATTAGAAAAATGCATCACGCACCCCGGGTCTGGACAATGCGGCAATCCATAAGTATGACCTAGTTCGTGCACTACCTCTTTTTTCACCCTTTCTAAGAATAGCAGTTTATTTTCAGGCAAACCGTAGAATTCCTGCCCTAATCTTGTGATGGAGACCACCGCCACTTTCGTTTGGAAATCTGCCTCTCCAAACACAAAATTCAATTCAGGCACATAAAGATCAACACCCACTATTGCCAGCAAACGCTCACACTCTTTGCTTTTCATCGTTTTCAGTTTTTCTAAAATAGCCGAAGAATGATATTGTTCTCTTCTGGGATGATAAGCGAAATTAAGATCCATCTCTAACTTATCCACCTTTATCTTTCGATTAAATATAGACTCCAAGCCGGGCAATTGATCTTTCACCAGCGTTGAGTCTTTTTCACCGATGAGATACACACAGATTTTATTCTCTTCCGTCAGCATCTTTTCCTTTTCTCCTTCCCCGCATTGAGCAATAAAGGTTAACAACACCAGAAATGCAAAAAGTGGCCGATATTCGCTTATTCTCACACTCATTGTCTCTTTATTTCTTTAAACCCAAAGGGGGAATACCCGATTTTCTGTGCCCTCGCAGGCAAAAAGCCTGCGGCTACCCGCCACCCTTCTCCGTTGTTGGACGCTGGTCTTCCAAGTAGAATTTTTGTTTCAGGATATGGGTGGCTCAAACTGGGTTGGAGTCAAATCTTATGTGACACAACTATTCTATCTATGCCCCCTAAATCTTTCTTTATTTCCGTGCTCTGGAAATCGGTGTGGTTTTGAGTCAGGTCTGCAACTTTGTTTGCCTGGCCCAACCCCACCTCCAGAGCTAATATGCCTCCTTTTTTCAAGAAATAAAGCGAACCTTCAATTATCCTCCTGTGGAAAGAAATCCCTTCTTCGTCGGTTTTCAGAGCCACGATGGGCTCATAGTCTTTAACTTCTTTGGGAAGACGGTCAAATTCGTCTTTGCTCACATAGGGTGGATTTGAAACCACGCAATTGATACTTCCTTTCAGATTTTTATTGTCCAACGGTTCAAACAGATCACCGCAAAGAAATTCAATTCGCTCATCCACCCCGAGTGTTTTTGCATTCTCTTTTGCTACTCTCAAAGCATCAGGCGAGATATCTGTGGCAAAGACAAAAGGACTTCTCAGATTTTTAGCTAAACTTATGGCAATCGCTCCTGACCCGGTGCCTAAATCAATGATTTTGGACTGGGGAGAATCCTTGAGATGTTCGATCACCGTTTCCACCAAAGTCTCCGTCTCCGGGCGGGGAATCAGGAC
>LJUX01000046.1 GCA_001304155.1 candidate division Zixibacteria bacterium SM23_73_3 | reverse complement strand
AAGAGGTGGATTATCACGGCTATTTAGAGGAGGAATATTGTGATGCCTATCCCACAGCAGTGGTCCGCCTGGAAAAAGCGGGGTATCATCTTTTCCGGGGGAGACCATAGTCTTGGATCAGATTGTCCATCTGGACTACCCGAAAATCTGGAGAACGTATTGATACGTTCATTGTTAGTGATCTCTTACATGTTGGAGCGGGGTAGTCTTCGGTCTAACCCCTCGGGGCAAGCCCTTACCCCGCTCCAAAACAAAGTCGGGAGTGAGGGTTCAACCTGAAGGGTTCATCCTGGACCAATGTATTAAGAACAACCCTTCAAAACCTCATCTTCTCTCTCCCCTCTCCATTTGATGGAGAGGGGGAAGAAAAGGGAGTGAGGTTATAAAACCCCTGAAAGCTTTTATTTGACAAAGAAAGCCTTGTGTGTTATTATTGCGTAAAAGACACACCACTCAACAAACATGAAGGAAAATAAGTTCATAGCAAACCTAAAAGGGACCATACATCGTTTTGGGCTTTTGGAAAAAGGTGATCGGGTTGTTGTGGCTGCGTGCCATACAATCTGAGTTTGGTCTCAATCTTTATGTGGCTCACTTAAATCACAAATTAAGAGGTGCCGAATCGGATGAGGATGAGAAATTCGCCAAGAAGATGGCAGACCGTCTGAAATTTAAGTTCTTCTCCAAAAGGATCGACGTTAAAAAGGAAGCTAAAAAGAGAAAGGTAAGCATAGAGCAGGCGGCCAGAGAAGTTCGTTACAGGTATCTGGAGAAATTGGCTAACCAGATCAAAGCAGACAAAATCGCCTTGGGACATCAAGCCGATGATCAGGCGGAGACCTTTTTGATGAGGCTTTTGAGAGGGACAGGGGCGGTAGGATTATCAGGAATTCCAGCCAAAAGAGGAAAAATCATCCGACCCTTAATTCAGATCAGAAGAGAAGAAATCGAAAAATTCTTAAAAGCCAACAAGATCCCCTTCAGGCTGGATTCGTCCAATTACCTGATCGACTTTTTCAGAAATAAAATCAGACTGTCGTTTTTACCTAAGATCAAAGAAGAAGTTAACCCCAAGATCGTGGAGTCACTGAACAGAACCGCAGATATCATTTCACTTCAGCAGGAATATATACAGAAAAATTGCGAACGGATACTGAAAGAAATCAGTATAAGGAGGAGAAGCAAAATAGTTCTTGATTTGAGCGAGTTTGCGGGTTATGATATATGTTTGCAAAGGGAGATGGTCCGGCTCTGTGTCAAGCAGTTAAAAGGAGATTTAAAAGAGCTTGATTTTGAGTCGGTGGATCAAACTTTAAACCTGATTCATCGAAAAAAAAGCGGAAAAAAGGTCAAATTAGTAGCCAAGATATGGCTGGAAGTCAGTGGAAAAGAACTGGCGTTCTATCAGGAAGAAAAGAAGAAATATGATTTCCCCCTCACCCTTCCCGGAGAGGTAAATCTGTCCGCAAGATCCATGGGAAAAGGTTGGGGTATAAAGATAAAGGGGGAAGTGCTCAAAGGAAAATTCAAATCGCTGGATCTTCTCCACCAGAATCAAAACATCGCCTTTCTGGACTGGGAAAAACTAAGGACTCCTTTCCGCCTTCGCAGTCGAAGAAGGGGAGATAAATTTAAACCCCTGGGAATGAAGGGGACCAAAAGTCTTGCCGATTTTCTAATAGATGCCAAGGTGCCCCATCACCTGCGGGATGAGGTGGCGATTTTAACCTCAAAAGGCAAAATCGCCTGGGTGGTAAGTTACCGGATCAGCGATGAGTTCAAGGTGACCTCAAAAACAAGCAGGGTGTTGAAGGTGCAGACAGAGATTTCAGATTCATAAAACATGAAGGATAAACTTAAAATCATAATTGGAAAACAGGCATTAAAAAAAGGGGTAAAAGAGTTAGCACACAAGATCTCAAATGATTATAAAGATAAAGATCCGGTGCTGGTGGGAATACTCAAAGGAAGCTTCATCTTCATGGCGGATTTAGTAAGAGAGCTTCAGATACCGCATAAGGTTGATTTTATCTCCGTAGCCAGCTATGGTTCTGGTAAGTGCGCTTCGGGGGTGGTGAGATGGCTTAAAGATTTGAGCATAAATATTGAGGACAAGCACGTAATAATAGTGGAAGATATAATAGATTCTGGTCTCACTTTAAACTATATAAGGAATAATCTTTTGACCAGAAATCCGAAAAGCTTAAAGATCGTGACCCTGCTCAATAAGAGGAGGAGACGGAAGATAAAAATACCCTTAAGATACGTGGGGTTTTTTATAGCGAATAGGTTTGTGGTAGGTTATGGTTTGGATTATAATGAGAAGTATCGAAATCTGCCTTATATTGCTCAGCTAAAGGAATAACAAAGATGAATAATCGAAGAAAAAATATTTTGCAGGTAACGCGGACAAACCTTGTGAATGTGCTTATGAGAAAGAACTCGGGAAAAGATAGAAGGAGAATGGGTCCTCCAGGTCAGCCCCCAGGCAACAGAAGACCTCCAGAGGGGAAGAAGGATGAATTTAAGTGGCGGAAAGGAACCCGCACCTTGATCTTCTGGGTATTCCTTCTGCTCTTGTCCATCTCTCTGTTTCAGTATTATTCTCGCGGCAAGAGGGATGTGGTCACCATCACCTATACCGAGTTTTTGCAACAGCTGGAGGAATCCAACATCAAGAAGGTAACCTTAGTGGAGAAGGATGTCGAGGGAGAATTTTCAAGACAGATTTCCAAAACCGTGGGAAAACAGACGGGCCGTTTCAGCAAGTTTAAGCTTCACATTCCGTTTGAGGATCCTTCGCTTCTGGATAAACTGGAGGCGAAGAACGTCCAGATAGATGCAAAATCACCCACCACCAACTGGTCCGCGATAATATTGACTTCGCTTCCCTGGATAATTCTGATAGTCTTCTGGCTTTTCATGCTCAGACAGATGCAAGGTGGACCCAAAGGCCTTTTCTCCTTTGGAAAAAGCAAAGCCAAGCTCCTGACCGGCGATCGACCCAAGGTGACCTTTCAAGACGTGGCAGGAACAGACGAAGCCAAGGAGGAACTTCAAGAGATAATCGAGTTTTTGAAAGACCCGGCTAAGTTTCAAAAGCTGGGAGGGAAAATCCCCAAAGGGGCTCTGCTTTTGGGAGCTCCAGGAACCGGAAAGACCCTTTTAGCCAGGGCTGTCGCCGGAGAAGCAGGCGTCCCCTTCTTCAGCATGAGCGGATCTGATTTCGTGGAGATGTTCGTGGGGGTAGGCGCCTCCCGGGTAAGGGATCTTTTCGATCAAGGCAAGAAAAATGCTCCCTGTATCATCTTCATCGATGAGTTAGACGCAGTGGGAAGACATCGGGGAGCAGGGCTGGGAGGCGGACATGATGAAAGAGAGCAGACTCTAAATCAGCTTCTGGTGGAAATGGACGGGTTTGAGTCCAACGAAGGGGTGATCCTCTTAGCCGCCACCAATCGCCCGGATGTTTTGGATCCCGCTCTTCTACGACCGGGAAGATTCGATAGACAGATCGTGGTGGACACCCCGGATGTGAAGGGAAGAGAAGGCATACTCAAGGTTCACACCCGCAAGATACCCTTAGCCAAGGATGTGAATCTTTCCATACTGGCTCGTGGAACCCCGGGTCTATCCGGTGCAGATTTAGCCAATATAGTTAACGAAGCCGCCCTTTTGGGCGCCAGAAGAAATCATGATAAGGTCACCATGCAGGATTTTGAGGAAGCCAAGGATAAGGTAATGATGGGAACCGAGAGAAGAAGCCTGGTGATAAACGAGGAGGAGAAGAAACTAACCGCCTATCACGAGTCCGGGCATGCTCTCATCGGCAAGCTGGTTCCCGGCTCTGATCCAGTCCACAAGATGACCATCATCCCCAGAGGTCTTGCCTTGGGCATCACCCATTATCTTCCCATAGATGAAAAACATACTCACTCCAAAAAATATCTCAATACAAAACTTCTGCACCTGATGGGGGGTCGAGTGGCGGAGAAATTAGTGTTTAATGAGCTCTCCACAGGAGCTGGCAATGACATAGAAAAAGCCACCGGGCTGGCGCGGAAGATGGTCTGCGAATGGGGAATGAGCGAAAGATTGGGACCTCTAACTTTCGGCAAAAAGGAGGAGCAGATATTCTTGGGCAGGGAGATAGCCACCCACCGGGATTACAGCGAATACACTGCCCAGGAGATCGATAAGGAGGTTAGAAGCATAGTGGAGGAGGCGGAAAAGAAAACCACCGAGCTTTTGAGCGTCAACATAGATAAGCTTCATCTTTTAGCCAGTGCCCTGCTGGAGAGAGAAATTCTGGATGGGGAGGAGATCGACAGGATCCTAAAAGGGGAAAAATTAGAGCCGATTCGTCTGGAGACGGAAAAGAAGAAATCCTAAGCCGGCGGTCCTTCGACTTCGCTCAGGACAAGTCGGCAGTCCACATCGGCAGAATGGACAAAGAGAAAATTCAAAAGGCAGTCAGAATGATTCTGGAGGCGGTGGGAGAAGATCCGAAAAGGGATGGGCTTCGCGACACTCCCAGAAGGGTGGCAGAATTTTACCAAGAAATCTTTGCCGGGCTTTCCCAAAATCCCGAAGGACAGATCAAGCTTTACTCTGCTCCCAACCAGGAAGAGATGATAATCGTCAAGGACATCTCCTTCCACTCACTCTGCGAGCATCATCTCCTCCCCTTCTTCGGTAAAGCGCACATCGCTTATATCCCTAAAGACAACCAGATAACCGGATTCTCTCGACTGGTGCGGGTGATAGAGGTTCTGGCCAGAAGACCTCAACTGCAGGAGCGCCTCACCGCTGAAATTGCAGACGTTTTGATGAAGGTTCTCAAGCCCAAAGGGGTGCTGGTCATAATGGAAGCGGAGCAGATGTGTCTTTCCATGCGAGGTTTGAGAAAACCGGGATCTGTCACCATCACCTCAGCGGTAAGGGGTGATTTGAGAAAAGATGCCCTCAGAAAAGAAGCCTTCTCTCTGATAAAGGGGTCCATCCCAAAGGATTCATCCGAGGGGGAGTGAATTTCAAAGAATCTGCTTGCAAAAGAATTTCGTCTTATCCATTTGCTCGTTGTTATATCATTTAACCTGTTTTTATGCATAAAACGGAGATGACCCTCGCCCCGTTTCTTCCTTGTGGAGTGGACTTTTTTGAGGGGTTGAAGAAGTTATTCAGTGGAAAGATCCATGTAGGGACAGGGCTTGCTTCGCACCGAGCGCTCAGCACGAGGTGTCCCTGTCCTATCCTGGATGAGGACAGCCACACGGTTCGACAAGCTCACCGTCCTGAGTGAAGTCGAAGGAAGGAATGTCCATACAACAATCTCTTTTTTAAACTTTCAAAGGAAAGAGGCGGGAGTGGGCAGTGTAAAAAATTCCAGGCACTAAGGTGGAGAAAAATCAAGGCCAAATTAACTAAATCAAAAAATGATTCTCCAGTTTAAGACAAAAAAGATGAATCTTTTCTCCCGAACCCACATCATGGGTGCCTTGAATGTAACTCCCGATTCGTTTTCCGATGGGGGCAGGTTTTTTAAGTTGGAGGATGCGATTAGGCAGGGGATGAAAATGGTTGAAGAGGGGGCGGATATAGTCGATGTGGGTGGGGAATCCACCCGTCCCGGGTCAGATCCGGTTTCCATGGGGGAGGAGCTTTCCCGGGTGATTCCGGTGATCAGCCATATGTCCAAAAAGACAGACGTCCCCATCTCCATTGACACCTATAAAGCAGAGGTGGCAAAGCAGGCTTTGGATGCAGGAGCCCAGATGATAAACGACATCTCCGCATTGCGATTTGACCAAAAGATGAGAAAGATCGCCTCAGAATATAAAGTTCCGATAAATCTGATGCATATCAAGGGAACTCCCAAAAACATGCAGAAGGATCCCTGGTATGAAGATGTGATCGGTGAGATCAGGGGGTATTTGAAACAAAGCATCAAAATTGCCCAAGAGGCGGGAATTGAAAAAGAAAAGATCACAATCGATCCAGGAATAGGATTTGGAAAAAGACTGGAGGACAATTTAAATATCTTGAAAATATTGGACCTGCCGGTGGAGGAAAGATTGGAAGGAAGCTTGGCCGCTTTAGCCGTGGCAGTAATGAATGGAGCAAATATCGTCCGGGTGCATGATGTCAAAGAAAGCGTAAGGGTTGCTGGTATGGTGGATGCTATCATGGCGGTGGAGTAAAAGAGATGTGGTAAAGAGCAAGCAAACATTTTTCTTTCATAAAAAGAGTTATGGAATTATTTCATATCAGCTTTTTAAAATTTACCGTGGTCGATTTAATCGACGTGGCCTTAGTGGCGTTTTTGTTTTATCGTCTGCTAATTTTGATGAAAGGGACCCGCTCGGCGCAGATCGTTTTGGGGCTCTTTTTGCTTTTTTCCATCTCCTTTTTAGCCTTCTGGTTCCGACTGGAAGGGCTTAAATGGCTGATCACCAACATTGCCACCGTGGGGATTTTGGTTTTAGTTATCGTATTTCAACCGGAATTGCGAAGTGCTTTGGCTCAGATAGGACATAACAAGCTTTTTCGCCTATTTTTTAGATACGAAAAGAGTAAGACCTTAGATGAGATAGTCAAAGCGGCCATCCGGCTTTCTCAACTTCGCTATGGCGGGCTGGTGGTGATTGAGAGGGAAATCGGGCTCAGAAATTTCATAGAGACGGGAAAGCCTATCAACGCCGAGGTCTCGGCTGACCTTTTGGTAACCATATTCACCCCCTATACCCCTCTTCACGACGGCGCCGCAATCATACAGGGAGATTACGTGGTGGCGGTGGCTTGCACTCTTCCTTTGACTCAAAATCCTCGATACGCCAAGCTCTTTGGGATGCGGCACAAAGCCGCCATCGGCGTGACCGAGGAATCAGATGCCATTGCTATCGCAGTCTCCGAGGAGACCGGAAAGATATCAGTTGCCTTCAAAGGGGTGCGGTATGAACAGATCGATAAGTCCGTGTTGAAAGAAACGCTGGTCAAAATGACGAAATCGGGATAACCAATCGATCTACCCATCATCTCTCTGGAAAAGTGTCATGCTCTTTATCGATTATGCGGAAATCTCTGTCAAGGGGGGAGATGGCGGCAGAGGGTGCGTCAGCTTCAGACGGGAGAAATATGTGCCCAAGGGAGGACCGGATGGGGGTGACGGCGGAGACGGTGGGAATGTGGTCGTTCAGGTGGACCCTCATATGACCACCTTGCTGGATTTCCGATATAAAAGGCACTACAAGGCAGAAAATGGAAAGACGGGGGCAGGGGCTTTAAAACATGGAAAGAAAGGCAAAGACGTTTACGTAAAAGTTCCACCGGGAACCGTTATCAAAGATCTGGATGCAGGAGAAATTATAGCGGATTTGACCCTGGAAGGTCAAATGGTGGTGGCGGCTTTGGGTGGCAAAGGGGGGAGAGGAAATGCCTTCTTCAAATCGCCCACCCGGCAATCCCCCAGAAAATCAGATACAGGCAAAAAAGGGGAGCAAAAAAAGCTCTCGCTCGAATTGAAGCTTTTGGCAGATGTGGGAATAGTGGGACAACCTAATGCAGGTAAATCGACTCTTTTAGCAAAGCTTTCCTCTGCCAAGCCCAAGATAGCTAACTACCCCTTCACCACCCTCAAGCCTATGTTGGGAATGGTGAAGCTGGAAGATCACCGAAGCTTCGTTTTAGCTGACATACCCGGATTAATCGAAGGAGCTCATCGGGGCAAAGGTTTAGGTATTAAGTTTCTCAAGCATATTCAAAGAACAAAACTACTTCTTTATCTTTTGGACACTACCTCTGAAGACTTAGAAAGTGATTATCAGGCGCTTTTAAAGGAAATCGAGCTTTTTGACTCTCTCCTTTCCCAGCGCCCTAAGGTGGTGGTCTTAAACAAAATTGATCTTTTGCTTAAGATAAAAAGGAAAAAAATTGCTAACGGCAAAACCCCTGTTTGTTATATCTCCGCTTTAATGGGAAAAGGATTGAAGGATCTTTTGAAAACCATAGGATCTGAGTTAGAGAAGATAAAAAAAGAATAAGAGGAACTCTTTTTTTTCGCAGGCTGACATTCGTCCTGAAGGACTCAGTCCGAAGGAAGCCTGCGGCTACCAGGTAATATAGTAGACGCCCGGCAAAAGAACTATAAGGGATCGCGCTGTGAACTCTTCAGAACTGAAAAGCTGGCTGGCTCTTTTTACCGTGCCCAAAGTTGGGCCGGTTCGCTATATCTTTTTAGTCAAACATTTCGGCTCACCAGAAAAAGTGTTATCTGCATCGAAAGAGGAGCTGGCAGAGTTGCCCGATATAGGGCCGGTGATCGCCTCCAACATAAAAAATAAGGTCTTTTGGGATAAGGCGAAGGAACAACAAAAGCTTTTGGAGAAAAACCAGGTACAGGTGGTGACCTTCAAAGATGAAAAATATCCTCAAAATCTCTTGTCGATTTACGACCCTCCTCCTTTTCTTTTCGTCAAAGGAGAAATCAAAAAGGAAGATCGGAATGCAGTGGCCATAGTGGGATGCCGCTCCGCCTCCGTTTACGGAAAACGAATTACCGAAAGGATTGGAAGAGAGCTGACCAGGCGAGGGATCACCATAGTGAGCGGGATGGCACGAGGCATAGACTCCATCGGGCACCTTGCCGCCCTAAAGGAGAACGGAAGGACTTTGGCTGTTTTCGGCTCGGGACTGGATATAATTTATCCAGGGGAAAACAAAAAGCTGGCAGAAAAAATTCTATCCAATGGAGCCATCCTCTCTGAATTTTTCTTAGGAACCAAACCTGAAGCACCCAATTTCCCCAGACGAAATAGACTGATAAGTGGACTTTCTTTGGGAGTGGTAATCGTGGAGGCGGGAACAAAGAGCGGGGCACTCCTCACCGCCCATTGCGCCTTGGAACAGAACCGGGAGGTCTTCGCCATTCCGGGCAATCTGGGGGCAAAAAACAGTGAGGGAACCAATAAACTCATAAAGCAAGGGGCTAAGCTGGTCACCTCGGTAGAGGATATATTAGAGGAATTGAAAATAACTACAGAGGGAGGGAAATCATCATCTTCTGTTCTATCCCAAGAAGATCTGTCCCATCTTACCGAGAAGGAGAAGGATATATTTAAGCTCATCTCAGATGAACCTCATCACATAGACAAAATCGCCACCCAGGCTTGCGTTAACGTCTCTGAAGCTTTGTCTCTGCTTTTGTCTTTGGAGCTGAAGGGCTTGGTGAAACAGCTTTCCGGTAAAATGTTTGTACGAGCTTGACCTCACTCCCTATCCCCCTCTCCACGAAGCGGAGAGGGGTTCACCCTGAAAAGGCTCACCCTGAAGGGGACAAAGGGAGAGAGGAAAAAAATTATCGGGATTGTCACAATTTTGTCTTTTGAAGGACACAAAAGCTTGCATTTATTATTTATTTGATTTAAATTGTAATTTAAATATTTTTTATGTAATCTGCGAATTTCCGGAAAGTGTTGTTAGCAAAAAAGGATAGCGTTTTGGTCGAAAAAAAGATTCAGGTAGTAAATAAGTTGGGACTGCATGCCCGACCAGCCGCCATGCTGGTACAGAAGGCGTCCAAGTTCAAATCGGATATCAAACTGCAAAAGGAAGATATAGAGGCAAATGCCAAGAGTATCTTAAGCGTGATGATGTTAGCTGCAGAAGTGGAAAGCTTTGTGATCATCAAAGCCGAAGGCGAGGATGAAGAACAGGCAGTGGAGGCGATAGCAAAATTATTTGAGGAAAGGTTTGGAGAGGAATAAGTGAAAAAACCAAACAAACAGGTTTGTGTCATATATCGAGGAATTCCCGCCTCACCCGGGGTGGTGATAGCGAAGGCATTTCTTCTGGATCGCGAAAGCATCCAAGTAACCAAAGAGAAGATTGAAGAAAATGAGGTGACAAAAGAGATTTTGAAGTTTAAAAAAGCTTTAAGCGACACCAAAGAGGAAGTTCTAAAGATAAAGGAAAAAGTGGCTAAAAGGATCGATCCGGATCATGCCAAGATATTTGAGGCTCAGGTCATGATCTTAGAGGATGGGCTGATCAATGATGCGGTGATCGAAAAAATCAAACAGGAAAAAAGCAATGCTGAGTTTGTTTACAGGAAGGTGATCGAACAGACCATAACCACGTTATCCGCTTCTAAAGACGAATATCTGAGAGAAAGGATAATGGACATAAATGCCGTTGCTAACCGTCTGATTTATAATCTTTTGGGCATAAAACACCTGACCTTGGAAAGCATCAACTCTCCGGTGATTTTAGTGGCAAAGTCTCTTTCCCCCGGCGATGTGGTGCACATGAAGAAGGAAAGCATCTTAGGCTTTGCCACCGATATGGGCGGAGGAACTTCTCATGTGGCTTTGTTAGCTAAATCCATGGGGATTCCGGCTGTGGTAGGGCTGAAGAACTTCTTTGACCACATTCAGGATAAACAAAACATTATCCTGGATGGAACAAAGGGAGAGGTGGTTATTTGTCCGGATGAGCAAACCTTAAAGGAATACGAGAAGAGAAAAAAATACATACTTCAGAAGACGGTTGAGCTTTCCGAGCTCAAATCACTTCCCGCCGAAACTTCGGATGGAAGGAGAATTGAGCTTTCCGCCAATATAGAGCTTCCTTTGGATGTCGATTCTGCCATTGAATATGGGGCAGAGGGGGTGGGTTTATTCCGAACTGAGTATCTGTATATCGCCCGGGCTGATTTTCCCACCGAAGAGGAGCAATATAAAGCCTATTCTGAGGTGGCGCAGAAGGTATATCCTGAATCGGTTATCCTGCGGACATTCGATTTGGGCGGTGATAAATTTGATCGGCATACCGGGGACCTGTATGAGACCAATCCTTTTTTAGGATGGCGAGCCATCCGCGCCTGTTTAGATCTTCCGGAGATGTTCAAGATCCAGCTAAGAGCCATGCTTAAAGCCAGTGCCAAAAAGAACGTAAAGATCATGTTCCCCATGATCTCTGAAGTGGGAGAGCTTAAAAGAGCCAAAGCCATACTGAATGAAGCCAAAGAGGAATTGAGACGAAAGAAAATCCCCTTTGACGAAGACATTCCGGTGGGGATAATGGTGGAGATCCCCTCTGCCGCCTTGGCTGGCGACGCTTTAGCAAAAGAATGCGATTTTTTTAGCATCGGGACAAACGATCTGATTCAATATACTCTGGCGGTTGACCGGGGCAATGAGAAAATCGCTTATCTTTTCCAAGGATTCCATCCTGCAGTGCTTAAGCTTATAAAGCAGACCATCGATGCCGCACACAATAATGGTATCTGGGCGGGCTTATGTGGAGAGATGGCGGCTGATCCTTTGGCCACCCCCATGTTGGTGGGCATGGGAGTGGATGAGCTTTCCACCTCTGCCATGGCTATCCCGGAGATAAAGAAGATCATTCGCTCCATAGAATTCGAGGATGCAAAAAAGCATGCCCAGGAAGTACTAAAACTTTCCACTATCGAAGATGTGAAAAAATTCTTGACTGAGGATTATGCTAAAAGATTTGGGAAGGAGAATAAGAACAAGCTCACTTGATCCCAGAGCTAACTGTGGTGTTTCTTAGTAAAGAAAATGTTGCCCTGCACCTCGGTGTGCGCCGTTAGTATAAAAGGACTGAGGTAAGCCATGCATCCTTTGGACGATTTAGAAAAAATCAAAAAGATCGATCAAGGGGGTATGTATGGTCGCATTTACCAGTTCCCCTCTCAATTTGAAGATGCGCTGAACCGCACCAAGGAAATCCAGCTTCCGGACTGGGACAAAAGTAAGATTAAAAATACAGTTGTGACTGGTCTGGGTGGCTCTGCCATTGGTGGAGATCTGGTGCGTTCATATCTGGCAGAGAAGCTTGTTATACCTTTCTTCATCGGCAGAAACTACACCCTTCCCAATTTTGTGGATTCTTCTTCTTTAGTCTTTGTTTCCAGCTACTCCGGAAACACGGAGGAGACTCTGTCCGCCTTTGAAGATGCTTCCCGAAGAGGCGCCAAAATCATCTGCATCACCTCCAATGGCAAAATAGAGGAAATCACTTCTGCAGAAAAAATCCCCTGTGTTCATTTGCCCAAAGGTTTTCAGCCCCGTGCCGCTTTAGGATACTCCTTTGTGCCCATACTGGTTTTGCTGGAAAGATTTGGATTTTCCCGGGGTGAAGAGCAGAATCTAAAAGAAGCTAAAGATTTTTTGAACGAAAACCGGGGCAAATACCGACTCGAAATCGAGACTGAAAAGAACTCAGCCAAAAAGCTTGCCACAAAACTTCACGGGAAGTTGCCCATAATCTATGCATCTTGTGATCATTTTGATGCGGTCTCTACCAGATGGAAAGGACAGTTTTGCGAGAATGCCAAGATGCTTGCCTTCAACAACGTGTTCCCGGAATTTAATCATAATGAGTTAGTGGGATGGAAAGTCCTCTCAGATTATCGAGACGATCTGATGGTGGTGATACTGAAAGACAAAGAAGACCATCCCCGCATTCAAAAAAGGATGGAGATCGTCAAACGAATTATTGAAGATCAGAAGGTGGAAGTGATAGAGACTGAAAGTGGCGGAGAGAATCTTCTGTCTCGTATGTTCTCCTTAATCCAACTAGGGGATTTTACCAGCTTCTATCTGGCTGTGCTGAATGAGGAAGATCCTTCTCCGGTCAGGGTGATAGACTATTTGAAAAACGAGTTGGCAAAAAAGCCTTAATGCGCAAGCTAAAGCTTGCGGCTACCATCAAGAAGACCGCTGACATGGTAGCCGCGCCCTTCAGTGTGCGAAAAGATGTGAAAGTTTCACAAGAGATCCCAAAGTCACATTGATGTTCCAAATCCTCAAATTACTGCAAGTCGCTTCTTTGTCTTTATTTCTCTGCATCTGTATAGCTTATTCACATCCAGCTCAAGCTGAAAATGATACACTAACAGCGGAGATCGCCTCACCTGTCGACTTGGCGGTCAAAGATACTCCTGACGATGGCGGCGGGAGCTTGACCCTATCTTGGAAGCCATCCCCGGATGATAAAGAAAAGATCGGTGACATAGACGGATATGAGATTTTCCGAGCGAGCAGAGGCGACACCACCCTTAAGTTGATTACCTTGGTGCCTGACAACACCACCTCATTCACCGATACAGGATTGGACAATAAAGAAGAATATATCTACGCCATCCGAGCGAAAAATACCCCATTCTATTCTCCACTAGATTATTCCAATTTCGCTCGTCCCAAGATCAACTGGTTCCGGACCAATCGGACAAATATGTTGGTTCTCCTTTTGATCTTTTCCGCTTCGGTGCTCTTATATATCCGTAGTGCTAAGGGAGGAAAAAGTCTTTTTATTCGCAAGTTAGCTGGATTGGAGGCGGTGGAGGAGGCGGTGGGACGTGCCACCGAGATGGGAAAGCCAGTCCTTTTCATTCCGGGGATTTCTGAGCTGGACGAAATCCAGACCATCGCCGGTCTTTCCATTCTGGGTCGGGTTGCTCGCATCACCGCTCAGTATGAGACTCCCCTGGTGGTGCCGGTGCTTTATCCCATGGCACTGGCAGCGGCAGGAGAAGTGGTCAAGGGAGCCTATTTGGATTCGGGTAAGCCGGATAGCTTCAAGCCGGATATGGTTCGCTATGTGGCAGGTGAACAGTTTGCCTATGTTGCCGCAGTAAACGGAATCATGCTGAGGGAAAAACCTGCGGCTAACGTCTATATGGGAGCTTTTTATGCGGAGTCTCTGCTTCTGGCGGAGACTGGATTTGCCGCAGGTGCCATTCAGATTGCCGGAACTGCCAATCCGGAACAGCTCCCCTTCTTCATCGCCGCCTGTGACTATACCTTGATGGGAGAAGAACTTTACGCCGCCAGCGCATATCTTTCAAAGGAACCTTTGATGCTGGGAAGCCTTAAAGGACAGGATCTGATTAAGATCCTGTTGGTTGGTTGCATCATCCTTGGCGTGATCTTCGAGGTTTTCCAAATTGGCAATGGATTTTTTACAAAACTATTTTTAGAGCAATAAACATTCAGAAAAGGTTAAAGAATAAGCGTGGATAAGGTGTATCCCTTCTGTCATTCTAAATCCCACCGAAGGTGGGGTCAGCCATAGCAAGTGCGTAGCCAAACCTTCACACTTCGTCCTGAGACTCAGTGTCGAAGGATGGCTTGGCATCACAACTTAAATAACGAACTGAAGAATAATGAGAACGCAACTTCCCGTAGCTATTGCCTTTCTCTCCGGATTCATCATGGTGATTGCCTTCTTCGTCCCGGAGAGTAACTTAGAGAACTTCAGCCAGAATCTCCTCACTTTTGTTACCATCGTGGGTGGATTCACTTTGCTTTTAGGGATTGTAAGCATCCTGCGAGCAAACATTCAGGTGGTGAAAAAACGAGGAAAAGAATGGGGTTTTAAGCTTCTTCTGATCCTGACCCTTTTGATAATGTCGATCTCCAGTTTCATCTGGGGAACCCATGAGGGGACTGTGTATCACTGGATGTTTCAAAACATGCAGGCTCCCATGATGTCCACCATGTTTTCGCTTTTGGCGTTCTTCATCGCCTCCGCTGCCTATCGTGCTTTCCGGGCCCGCACCAAGGAGGCTACCATCTTGTTGATCACCTCGGTAATCGTCATGCTGGGAAGAATCCCGCTGGGGCAGTTTCTGTGGAGCAGGTTACCTGAATATACCGACTGGATCATGGCATATCCCAACTTGGCCGTGCAGAGGGGTATCATCATTGGTGCCGCTCTGGGAGCGGCTGCCATGTCGTTGAGGATAATCTTGGGAATAGAGAGAACCTATATGGGAAGGGGATAATCGATTGTCCGTTATTTATAATAATGTGATAAGAGAAATTTATCACTACAGAATTTTCACAGAAGTTGGAATAAAACCATGGCTTTAAACCACAAAAAAAGATATTTAAAACCTCTCCGTAAGGTCAGACCCCGATATAAGAAGGCGTTGATCGTTGCTCTGATTATAAGCCTGGTAATAGCCATCATACTTATTTTGATTATGAACAAGTACTTTTTCAAGCCCATTTTTGAAGGAAGAGGCTTACTTCACCAGACGACGCCCATTGTAGTCATGCCATCCGGAGATACATTGGACGAAAGCGGAATAATCCTTTACAAAGAGGTGTAGGAGGCAAAAATGAGACAAAAGAACTTCTGGACAATCCTTTTTGGGATAATTCTTATTCTGATTGGAATTTTAGCTCTTCTGGATAGCTTTGAGTTCATCTCCTTCTGGTCCGCTTTAGGGAAACTTTGGCCTCTGATCTTAATCGGACTGGGTATCTGGCTTCTGCTGAAGAGACGTTACCTGAATTGGGACGAGAAGGTTGAAATAAAGGAAGGGAAAAAATACTCTAAGGCTTTCGGGGATCTGAGAATTGATTCGGCTGGAATGGACCCGCACGGAATGGATGTGGAGATGGGATTCGGTGATTTAGAGGTAAACCTAATTAAGGCTAACTTCTCTGATCGGGAGAATGTGATTCACCTTGCATTGGGTTTTGGAGACATTAAAGTGTGGATGCCTTCTGAGGTTAAAGTCAAAGTCTCCGCAAGCTGTGGAGCCGGAGATATTGACGTCTTGGGTAAAAGCGCAGATGGGTTGGGCAAAAGTGTGGACTATCTGGATGAGGGTTACGATTCGGTTCAAAAGAGACTGAAGATATTTGCAAAAATCGGGTTTGGAGATATAAAGTTCTCCAGAGTCTAATGTTACGTGAAAAGACCTCTCCCTTTTGTCCCATTTCCATTTGGCGGAAAGGAAGATATGGGGAAAGGTAAACCAAAGGAGGAGTCATGACTCATCCATCTGAAAAGATACCGGATGTAAAAGTTACGGTAAAAAGCATCAAAGGAAAGTGTGCTTTGGGACACAAGGTGGGGGAAGAGTTTCTCTTCAAAGGAGGAATCGCGCCTGGCGGCTTGTGCACCGAAGGGATGTTGACCGTGATACCGGCGGCCAGAACCTTGATGTTTGGCGGAACCCACTTCTGGGAAGATGATCCGGATGCCATCTCGGTCTGTTGCCCGGACTCAAAGAATCTGGTGGTGTTTGAGATCAGAAGATTTAGCTGATTTGTCCGAAAGTCCCGACGGACATTTCGGATCTACAACTCTAAAGTGGAAAAGAAAGAGAGCTTTTTCACACAAGGATAAAAAGGCGGATTTTAAGCTATGAACAGTGCCTCTGAGATATTCTCTAAACTCCAGCACATTGACCGGAGATATATCTTCCTTTTTATCGGAATGGCTGCATTTCTGCCATTGATATTCCCTTTAGGACTTCCTCTGGGAGTGACCCCTTCCTCGGAGGACCTTTTCAATGCAGTGGAAAACTTAGAAGAGGGTTCAGTGGTGATGCTCACCTTCGACTACTACCCCTCTACTTTGCCTGAGACCGAGCCCATGTCCTATGCCGCCTTAAGACATCTTTTCAGAAAAAACATCCGGGTGATTACATTAACCACTATCCCTTTGGGTGCTCTGTCGGTGATGGAGGGGGTGGTCAAAAACGTGGCCCGGGAATATAACAAAGAATATGGAACAGACTATGTGAACCTGGGATACAAATACGGTTATGTGGCGGTGATGCTGGGCATGGGGAGAAAAATCTCTGATATCTTCCCCCGGGACAATTATGATAACAAGTTAGAAGACCTGCCTCTGATGCAGGAGGTCAAAAACTATGATGATGTTGACTTCCTCTTCGTAGTTTCAGACAACGCTACGGTGGACTATTGGGTCTCATTGGTCAATGCCCAATTTGGTTTGCCCATGGGGGCAGGAGTAACTGCAGTTATGGCGCCCAAATGTTATTCTTTTTTGCAGACCGGACAGATGGTCGGTCTTCTGGGTGGAATGAAGGGAGCGGCTGAATATGAAAAATTAACTCAAAATCAGGGAAGAGCCACCCGAGGAATGGATCCACAATCTATTATCCATCTTCTTATCATAGCTTTTATAATACTGGGTAATATTGGATATTTTGTGAGCAAACGATAAAAAATGCAAAGTTAAAAATGTAAAATGCAAAATTGCAGTTAGGAATTCAAAATTAAAAAAGCATTTAATAGATAATTTTTATTTTAAAATTGCAATTTTGAATTTAGCTCTTTGAATTTTTAATTTGATTACGCTATGAACTTAGAATTCATCGGAATCACCATCGCCGCACTTTTGACCCTGTGTATCTACAGCTTTTTGTATAAGGACAACCCCTTTTACAAATTCGCCGAGCATATCTTTGCCGGTCTTTCTGCCGGGTATTACGTGGGACTGGTGTGGCACTCCATAATAAAGCAACAGCTTATTGGTCCGCTTTTCGAAGAGAGCCAGCTTATCTTCATAATCCCCGCCGTTCTGGGGATCTTGATGTTCACCAGATTCATCCCCAAAATCACCTGGCTTTCCCGCATATCTTTAGCCTTTGTAATGGGCAACACCGCCGGAATCTTTCTGATTCAGCAGTTGCATGGATTAGTGCTGCCCCAGGTGAGAAACACCTTCACCGTGGCGCTGGGTTTTTCGGGGCTGGTCATAATTGTGGGCGTGATCTCCACCCTGATCTACTTCTACTTCTCCAAAGAGCACAAGGGTGTCTTGGGGCTCACCGCCGGTTTGGGTATCTGGTTTATAATGATCTCGTTCGGAGCCTCGTTTGGCTACACCGTTATGGCACGAGTTTCCCTTCTAATCGGCAGAGCCCAGTTTCTGCTCATCAACTGGTTGCACTTGATTAAATAAGACCAATCGCATCCTGAAGGGTGCGGCTACCACGTGATTTGGTATCTGCAGGCTTCAGCCTGCGTTTGTATATGATGTGAGCTTTTACCTTTCATTCATCATTTGGAAACCTAAAGGTGCGAAGCATTCATACGAATTTCCGCTAAATCTTATTGTAAAAAAATCCAGAACCTAACTTAAGTTAGGTTCTGGATTCCTCATCTTTTTCATTTGGAGACCAAATTAACCCATATTTTCAATTATGGCGGAGGCATATTCGGATGTTTTTAGCTTGGTGGCGCCCTCCATTAACCGATGCAAATCGTAGGTTACTCTCTTTTGCCTGATGGTCTCTCCCATAGCTTTGTAGATCAGCTCAGCCGCCTCTCTCCAGTCCAGATACTCCAGCATCATACAGCCAGAAAGGATAAGAGAGCCGGGATTGACCATATCTTTATCCGTGTACTTGGGAGCAGTCCCGTGTGTGGCTTCGAAGAGTCCGATGAAGTCTCCGATGTTCGCGCCCGGAGCCATGCCCAGTCCACCCACTTGAGCGGCACAGGCATCTGATAGATAATCCCCATTGAGGTTGGGTGTGGCGACCACATCGTATTCATCCGTTCGGGTAAGAATCTGCTGGAGCATGCTGTCGGCTATCCTATCTTTTATAACGATCTTCCCTTCCGGCACTTTCCCGTCGTATTGGCTCCACAACTCGTCCTCGGTTACCACATGATCCCTGAACTCTCTGGTTGCCAGCTTGTATCCCCAATCCCGGAAAGCCCCCTCGGTATACTTCATGATGTTGCCTTTATGCACCATGGTGACCGACTTACGACCAAATTCTATGGCAAATTTTATTGCCTTTCTGATCAGTCTCTCGGTTCCGGTGATGCTGATTGGTTTTATTCCGACTCCGGAGTCGGCCCTGATGTTCAACTTATATGTCTTGTTCAACCAGTTGATTAATTTTTTGACCTCCGGGGTCCCTTCGGCCCATTCGATTCCGGCGTAGACGTCCTCGGTATTTTCTCTGTATATGACCACGTTCATCTTCTCCGGGTGCTTGACCGGAGAGGGAACCTCTTCAAAGTATCGCACCGGGCGAACGCAGGCATAAAGATTCAGTACCTGTCGTAAGGTCACGTTTAAACTGCGATATCCCCCCCCCACTGGAGTGGTCAATGGTCCCTTCAAGGCCACGATGAAGTGCTTTATGGCTTCAAAGGTATCTTTAGGAAGCACCTCTCCATATTTTGCCTGAGCCGCCTCACCTGCATAGATATCAAACCACACTATCTTCTTTTTGCCATTGAAGGTCTTTTCCACAGCCGTATCCAGCACCCGGCGGGTGGCTTTCATGATGTCCCGTCCGATGCCATCACCCTCGATAACCGGAATTATGGGATTATCCGGGATGTTTAATCTGTCGCCTTTAATCTCAATCTTTTTCCCCTCGGCTGGAACGGTAAGCTTATCAAACTTCACCATCTTTCCTCCTTTGATTAGGTTCGACGCTCGGAAATCGTTGTCGATGCTCGCTACGAAGCTCGTCTCTCGAAACGCGACGCTCGAAGGATTATTGTTATATTTTGCGAGCTTCGAACTTCGAGCGTCGATTCGTGCTTCGACACCGACAACCGAGTTTCGAAGACTCAATTATGAATTCATCTTTACATCTTTGCTTTCCCGATAATAGACTGTGCGGAATTCAATAGTCTCTTGAGTTTTGTCAATCTATCTTGAAATCTCCATGTTTCTCAATGTGTGCCAGAAGACCACCGTCATTTAATATCTTTATCATCACATCAGGCAGTGGAGCAAAATTTATGGTTTCACCTTGAGTCTTGTTGACTACTGTCCCTTTTTCCAAGTCCACTTCCAATTCGTCTCCCAGCTTTATCTTATCCGTGTCACAGATCAACACCGGCAGCCCCACGTTGATGGCGTTGCGATAAAATATGCGGGCGAAGGATTTGGCTAACACTGCCGAAACTCCCGCCAGTTTTATTATGGTAGGGGCATGCTCTCTGGATGACCCGCATCCGAAATTGCAAAACGTGTTTTGCCAGCTCCGGAAGATTTGACCTCAGATGAAACAATCTTCCGGGGGCGATAAGATCGGTGGAGACGTCATCTCCGAATTTCCATGCCTTTCCGGTCAATAACATACGGAACTCCTTTTATGATGAGCGAAATCGAATCATATTCCGATGCACGCCTTTATTTTTTCTTTTTCTTCTTCTTTACAGTCTTGGCTTTCCTTTTTGTTTTTCTTTTTGCCAAAAACTCTCGAGGGTCGGCTATCTCGCCGGCTATGGCAGTTGCCGCCGCGGTGGCAGGCGATGCTAAGTAGATAAACCCTTCTGTATTTCCCATCCTCCCTTTAAAGTTCCTGTTCATGGTGGCAAGACAGGCTTCTCCATCACCCAAGATTCCCTCATGGACACCCACGCAAGGACCACAGCCCGGAGCTAAGATTGCGGCTCCGAACTC
>LJUX01000045.1 GCA_001304155.1 candidate division Zixibacteria bacterium SM23_73_3 | reverse complement strand
CCCAATCCGTTATCAAACAAAAAGAAACAGAGTTAGTAACCATGAATTACTGACATTTTTAATTTGCAAAAAACCTGACATTTTCTATTTGCGTTGACAACGCAGAATTTAATTGTTGACAATATTGATAATTAGTATTAGCATATTTCTGCTATTGTTCTAACAGGTATAAGGGGAGCTTCTTGTAGTTAAGAACTTTGCTAATGAACGAAAAGGAAGCGATCTATCGATGAGAAAGAAAGAAAAAAAACGCTAACTGCAGTTCAATCAGTAGTCGGTCGCTGGGATTTGGAGGGTGAATTTTGACGGAGAGCAACGGGCAGGCTTAAAAAACTGCTTAATTAGAAACATCAAAAGGAACATATCGATGAAGCTGTTACTAGGTCCAATCATGGGGGCAGTAACTCGCACCAAAGCCAAGGTCTGGATTTTCTACAATCGGGGGCAGGGACAGCAGGTTCTACCACAATGTGTAGTTTTCAAAGACGAGAACTGTATTGAGAAAATCTCCCAATCGCCATTTAACACAATCTCTAGTTCAGTGCATGAGATAGAGGGAATCCACGGAATCGCTGGTTTAGCCGAAATCTCTCTAGCGACGGACACAGAAAAGTCCTATTACAGGATAGTCTTTAACGCATCGGATCAGTCAGAGAATAATCAAACATACACAATCCGTCGTTCCCCAGAAGTCGGCGCCGATATTGACAGCCTCTCTTTTGCCTTGATATCTTGCCATCGCCCATCGTTTAAGCCGGGTAAAGATAAGAAGAGGGTAGCTCGCATGTGGCGATATCTAGAGGAGAAGATGCGTGAGCACGACTGTCGTTTTCTCATCCAGGCAGGGGATCAAGTATACGCCGACAAGAAGCCGGTCAATGCATGGGAGAAGAGCCTGCAAGCAGTCACTCATGAAGAAAGACTGAACCATTATCGCCAAACGTATTTGAGAAGCTGGGATTTTCTGGAGGTTCAACAAGTGATGCGAACGTTTCCTCAGTACATGATTTGGGATGATCATGAGATCGCAAACGGCTGGGGTTCGGACGAGAAACATTGGTGTGATGCCGCGTCTAGAAAAGTATTTGAGGCCGCCCGTCAGGCATACATAGAATTCCAACACAGTCACAACCCTGATTCTCTCCGTGACAATAGACTGTACTTTGCCTTTAATTACGGGCCTATCGCGTTTTTGTTCCTGGACCTCAGAGGGCATCGGGATATCAACCGCTTTGACCGGAAAGCTGAGGGGGGTGGTTACCCGCTAGCAGGCCGCCAACAATGGGATGACGTGAGAACCTGGCTGAACAGAGAGGATGTCCGTGAAAGCAAGATGCTATGCGTCGTTGCCTCCGTTCCGGTGCTTCATCTAAGCGGCAGCTTCGGAAGTCTGAGAAAATTGAAAAACGACATCGCAGACCAATGGTCGATGGAGCACAATAAAAAAGAGCGTAGAATCCTGTTAGACTTACTGTATGGGTGGTCTGGGGAAAGAAAATGTCCTGTGTTGATCCTGGGGGGCGACGTTCACGTCGGCACTTTGGCGGATGTAATGGAAGTTGAAACGAAGACCAGAATTCATCAGATTACCTCCTCGCCTATCACTAATAAGACGGCGTGGTACGTGGACATCCCCTTGGCACTATTGGGCGAAAAGTTCGACTTTCACCTAGAGGAAAACGAAAAAAGACGCGTAAAAGGTAGAATCACTAAACGTGTTCGCAGGCGGAACTTCGCCATTGTTGACGTCAAATTCGCCGACGTGAAGCCAAGTGTTACCGTGCATCTTTACAGGAAGGGCTGGGGGAGATTGAAAGTGGAGAGTGTGGAATATCATTTCTAGTTGCGCAAATATCAGTGTGCTGGCTCAACATAAATGACATCATCGAGCTGAGGCACTCGCGATCGGCGAGCTAATCGACCCAGCGCTGCTCGTTTTGTGGGGTAATAATGATGGCGGATTTCCCTGCCACCGGGCATTTGGTCTCGCAGATACCGCAGCCAATGCAGAGGTCTTCTATCATATAGGGGCGTTTCACCAACCTTTCGGTGCCGTCGAAATGGAGGACTTTTTCGTCCTTCAACTCAATCGCCTTCGGAGAAGTGGGGCAGTGTTCTTGGCACACCAGGCAGTTTTCGTTTTTATAAAAAGGGATACATCGGTCTCTGTCTATGTACGCTATGCCAATGATCCATTTTTTCTTTGTCTTCACATCTAAAACGTGGATGGCATCAGTGGGGCAGACTTCGGTGCAGAGAGTGCAGTTGAACTCGCAATAGCCGTATCGGGCTACTCCTACGGGAGTCCACAATCCTTCTAACCCTGCTTCTAAGAATGTCGGCTGCAGAAATCTTCCCGAGGTGGAGCATACCTTTACGCACTCGTGGCAACGTATACACCGATCCAGAAAATCTTCTTCATCTCTTGATCCCGGTGGCCGGATCAATGCGGCTGTTTGATTTCTGCCTACGAAATTGGTCTTTAGGATTCCCACAGATACCAATCCAGCCGCGGCTGAAGTGAGCACCCTTCTTCTGCCCAGGTCAAATTTGCATGGCTGAACTTTCCCTTTGAAGTTGATGGTGGTGACATGGGGCGAGCAATCTTTTACGCAATCATAACACTGAATGCATTCCACATCATCGGTGAGCCTGAAATCACTCTTTATTGCATCCATCTTGCAAACATTCTGACACACCGCACAGTCCGTGCAATCAGAGGCTACTCTTCTTCTCCAAATCTGGAATTTGGAAAAGAACGCAAGAAGAGCGCCCAACGGACAAAGATATCTACACCAGAATCTGCGGGATACAAATTCGGCGACCAGAATCGCCAGGAAGATCAAAAGTACCCACCCGGACATGCGAAAGAAGGTAAGCTGGTCAGGCAGAAGAGTAGATGAGAAGAGGTTATGCACCCTGCTCAACCAGTCCGGATAAGATGCGAGCTTGAAAGCCAGACCAAATATTGAACTGGATATCAGGGTGATAATCGGCCAGATCGAGAGAGCGATCGAACGGGTAAACAGAGCGACGGGATCAAAAAACCAGAAGAGCTGAGAGGAGAAGATCGCACCGATCAGAAGAAAAATCAAAATCATGTGCTTTATATATTTAAACCTGGGGTAACTTTTTCCCGCTTTGTTCTTAAAAACGAAGCTGGTCACATCCAGGGTCGTGCCTAAGGGACAAACCCACCCGCAAAAGAATCTCCCCAGCGGTATGGTAAGAGCCACCACAAAGATAGCCCAGATGAACGTTTCTACAAAAGCGCGGGCAGAAACCATAGCAGAAAGGGCAATCAGCGGGTCCATCCGCAGAAAAAGGTCAACCGGAATTTTGATCTTTAATGGATAGGTGGCA
Source organism: candidate division Zixibacteria bacterium SM23_73_3 (assembly GCA_001304155.1). Lineage (GTDB taxonomy): Bacteria > Zixibacteria > MSB-5A5 > MSB-5A5 > SM1-73 > SM23-73-3. Next base: position 10,776 of record LJUX01000045.1, on the reverse strand, counting down.
GCAAGAAAAAGAAAGAAAAAGAACAGAAGAAAAAGAATTTGAGAAATTCGTCGGACAGTCTTCAATGTATGCCCCTCAAGTTACCTCTTCCCTGATATCTCCCTCTCCATATCCTATGGATACTGTGGAAAATGGAGAGGGATTCACCCTGAAGGGGAATCAGGGGGTGAGGTTCTTGTTCACCCCAGACTTACTTTCTTTATATTCACCTTGCTCAAATCTATCTCTCCCAATCCCAACTTACTCGATTTAACAATATGCTTCAGTCCTGCCGGCTTCATACCAAAAAGGGTTGCTCCATAAGCATCCACGGTGGCGATCTGCGTTCCGGCGATTATGGTCTTTTTCATTCGCACATCTTTTAGACTTCCGCCCTGTGGACCGTTCTTGACTAATATTCGGTAAGCGTCCAGGATGGTTAACTGAGGACGAACAAAATTTGCCAGGTCAGCCAATTTATCATCTATGCTCCAGTGGATCTTTCCCCGATCGCCTCCCATGATTCCCATCAGGTTTTTTATTCCCATGGTCAGATAAGTCAAACCGTGGTTCTTGGCGATGGGCACGTTTATCAAGATGTCTGCCTCTAACGCTGGCTTATACAGGGGCCATTGCTTTAACACTTCGCCTTGTGGAAGCTTCATTTTGGAAAAACCGGCATCCACCACGTAACTGACCTCTGCCCCTGCGTCAGACGCTGCTTTCTTTATGCCCGAGTGCTCGTAACATCGGTTAGCAGTGTTGCAGGAGCGGTCGAAAACCTTTACTTTCTTTGCTCCCGATTCCAAGCACAACTTCACCACCTCCGCCACCACCTGGGGATTGGTATCTGCCGCCTGCTCCGGGCTTCTATCCCAACCAATGTTGGGCTTGACCACCACCACATCTCCCTTGGAGACAAATCTCCTCATCCCTCCCAAAAGCTCGATCGCCTGGCGGGTCATTAAAGCGGCGTCACCATCGGTCACCACTGCCAGATCTGGAATTATCTCCTTTTCCCTTAGGGTCTGGGCAAAAAGATCTGACAATCCCATATGCGGCAAACTCAAGGATAGAGCAGTCCCTAAAGATGCCTTGATGAAGTTTCTGCGGGTAATTTTGTCTTTCATCTCAAGACCCATAAATCTCCTCTGGTTTGTCTTGCCTCTTTTTTGATACAGATAGCTTTGTCTTTGAGTCGATCAATCCAAAGAAGTTTTCACTAGATTCAAAAGCCAAAGAATATTTTTTTTCTCTTTCCCTTCAAAAACCAAGATAAGATAATTCCTCACCGAATCCATCCCAAGTAGTTTTTCCTCTTTTGTCTTAAATATATCATCATTGGTGGAGAATTGGCTTTGTAAATAAATTTTCTTTAAACCGTCTTCTATTTCCTCTGCCATGGTGGTATCGGGATACTGAATCAAAAGGAGTTTCAAGCTATCATTGCCCAACCTGAAGTCTGCGAGAGCGCAATTAGTCTGTTCGTCTAAATTAAGGATATTCTGGTTAGAAAAGAAAAAGAGGTTGTTCAAAATGATCTGCTTGTGAAAAAAATGAACTGAGCCGGGGATAAGACTGTCCGAAGGTATCCTGGAAACAAGCTCTGGAGGTTTGCCTTCTTTTTTGATCTTCTCATCTACCATATCACCCAGCTTCAAGATAATCTCATCCAAATTATCCCCCAGCCCCAGAATTCTAACGAAAAACTTATCTTTCCAAAATCCTAATAGTCCATGGCTGTAAACTCCATCCTGGCCAATCTCCACCTCCTCCCCTTCCTGATATAGGGAGAAAACACCGAAAGCGTCAGCGGAGGAATTCATCTGCCAGATCTCTACCGTTATGGATTTTTCTTTTAGAGAATCCTCCTGTTCGGGGGTGTATGTTTGAACCACCAACTGCTGAAAATCATATGCCAGATAAACTTCAGCCCCTCCATCTATGTAGTCAAAGAGATTTCTCCGATTATATATTTGCGGTGTATCAGATTTCTTCCAACCACTTACTGAGTTGGGGAGAAGTTCTGTGAAGTTGTTCTTAACAAAAGCGACATTAGGGCTGAGAGAAAATATCAAAAGAGTGAGGATAAGAGTTTTGAAAAATGCTGGCATGGGCAAAGAGAATTTTACGTTCAGACTGACTTGTTTTTTCAAAGGCCGAAATTCTGTAGTTGCCCCGCAAATGGCGGGGCTTCTCACCAGATGAATGATTCAGCCCGGTAATTGAACGATTATACAAGCAAGTTGTCTTTATTTGAAACGAAGAGTACTATTTTATCATTTGCTAGGTATTAGTGTAAATATCGAAACCTCCGTGATTGAGTTCTAAAGACTTCTCTATCATCCTCGAAACTAGGCAAATCGCGAGTTCAAAACCTTAGTAGGATAAGATATGTAGCCAAAAAGGTTTGAATTGACCAGAGATCGGGCGACTCAGAACCAAGGGAATGACAATCCACGCTAGTAAGGTCAATAAGAACAGTATAAACATTATGAGCTTCAAAACTTTGACCAAGAGAATAAGCTCTTTCTTCTCTGGAGCTTTACGTATCAACAGAATTACTATGAGTGGTATCAGGCCGCTAAGATAGCCAAGTAGAAACCACAAACCTGCATTTCTGTTTTTGCGTTGTGCCAGATAGGCGCAAAATGAACCTAAGATAAGAAAAGGGAAAGAGTTCACAACCAAATTTGTCAGAGCAGGAGCAACATACGAAAAGAAATTTGTGACCAAAAGGATTCCAATTATTATAAGAAGTAGTCCACTGAGCACTTCAACCAGTCTGAAATGTCTTTTTACTTTTTCAAAAACATTCAAGTAACTGTTGAAGCTAATCGCAGTCAGAAAGAAAGGGATGCCCAGACCAAGAGAATAAGAAGAGAGAAGCACAACTCCTTTTACCACCGTGTCCTGATTGGAAGCTACGAACAAAATTCCACCTAAGATCGGACCAATACAGGGGGTCCAGCCGAAGGCAAATGCCAGACCCACCACAAAGGAGCCCAACGGACCTAAAGGTTTGCTTCTGGTATGGAATCTTTTTTCATAATTAAGAAAGGAAATCCTAAACACGCCCATTATGTGCAATCCCAAGAGTATGATGATAACTCCTGCGATTTTGTTGAAAAGGGCGAGCTTGGTCAGAAGAAACTCTCCGATAAAGGTGGCTGAAGCCCCCATGGCAGTGAAAACAAAGGAGAATCCCAAAACAAACAAAAGCGTATTTAAGGTCACCTTTTTTAACGCTTCAGACTTGTTCTCCCCTCCCCTCATCTCCTCCATTGAGACTCCGGAGATGAAAGAAAGATACCCGGGAATCAATGGAAGAACGCAAGGGGAAATAAAAGAGATTATTCCTGCAGTAAAAGCCGCCAAAACGGTGATGTTTTCCACTTATTACTCCAAAGAATTGGTTAAAGTATGGGGGTGAGATTTCATATGATTCTAACCTCAACTGACAACTTTGTCAAGTTCTTAAAATTCCCATCGATCAAAAATTCCAGCTATCACACAGGAAAACACCCAAAGATATTTACTTGTGATTACGAGTCTTCTCAGAATAAATTTGAAATAGAGCAGATCAACTCAGAACAAAGGGGATGTTCACATCAGAAGGAAAACTTCCTATTTCTTTAAGGATGATAGCTTTTCATGTTCCAATTTCGCTATCTCCTCCCGAATTATATTTTCCAGAAACTCAGGAGTTATCTTTTTTGCCACCTCTTGGGCAACCCTTTCGGAAATTTTCTCCTTTAGGTCTGAAATTAGATGATCAAAACCAGATCGGCTGACCTCTTCTGTAGCTGGGGGTTTCACCAGTATCGATTTTTCTTTATCCGGTTCCTTCAGTTCCCTTTTCAGATCTTTCAAAAAATCCTCGTATCCCTTCTCATGCTCATCTATTTTATAGATTTTGCTTTCCTGTTTCTGGTCTGTTTTCTTGTCCGGGATTTCCTGCTCAGATACGATCGGTTTCCTTTCCAAATGTGTATCTGCTTTTTCATGCTTCGGGGTCTCCTTCTTTAGTTCATACATAAACCAATCAAATCCATGGGCCTCCTCTTCATCTGAAGCTTGATCTGAAGCCTCAAAACTCTCCATAAGCTCGCTGGTCTCGACAATATTCAAAGTATCCTCTGATTTTTTCTTTCCTTTAGGAGGGGCAGTCTTCTCAGTTTCCTTTTCTTCGGATTTTTCATCTTCTCCGAAAGGAAGCTTTTCAGTCGCTTTTATTTCATCTTCAGGCGGAAGGGATGTCTCCTTTTCAAGTAAACCCTTCACATGATCCAGGATATCCTTGGGGTTAAAAGGTTTGATGATAAAGGCATCTACACCCACCTGTTTCAGTTCCTGCTTTCTCTCCATCTCATCTTCAGATAAAAGCATTATCACCGGCACGTTCTTTAATTTTCTGTTTTGCTTGAGCTCTCTTAACACCTGATCTCCATTCAGAACGGACATGGAATTATCCAAGAATATGAAATCGGGCTTGTCAGTCTTGGCTATGCTTAAGGCTTTCGCTCCGTCGTCAACTAAGATCACCTCATATCCACGTTTTCTTAACAGAGACTCGGCTACGTTTCTTACGGTGGGGCTGCCATCCGCCACCAAGATCTTATGGCTCATAGTTCACCGTTTAAAGGTTTATGGTTCATCCATACGGAATGAGAATCACTAACCTAGATTGCTCCATGATTCATCTGTGTATGCATTCATACGAATTTTCTCCTGGTTCGGGCGGGGTTTAACCCCCTGCCCGATCAAGAAGATTGCCCCATGATTCATCTTTTCTCTACCACAGGCGAAGTTATCTTTTTTCCCTTTGCTTGGACAAAAGCTGACTGGCTTGCTCTAAAGTCTTTTTTTCCTCTCTGGTAAGATTATCGTAACCTACCTGGTTTATCTTATCCAAAATTTGATCCACCCTTTCCAACAACCTCTGTTCCTTTTCCCTCTTTTTATTGAAGGCTTCCATTCTGCGTTTATGTCTGAAATTCTTTGAATAGGTAACGTAGGTTGATAATCGGAACAATCTGGGAATTCTGAAATCTGTTTTGATATATAGATACCCTATGACCATTCCTCCCAGATGAGCAAAGTGGGCGATTCCATCCCCGGTATGTTTCAGGGAGGCTAAGAACGTAAACACTGCAAAGAAGATCACCAGATACTTGGCTTTCACCGGAAAGATGAAATACAGGTAAATCAACCGGTTGGGGAACATGAGGGCGAACGCCACCAAGATCCCGAAGATAGCCCCGGATGCTCCGATGGTGGGGATATTTGAATTGAAAGAAAGGAGGAAGGTACAGAGTCCTGCTCCTATGCCGGTGATAAAATAATACTTCACGAACTCTTTTGTTCCCCAGGTTCTTTCTATCTCACATCCGAACATCCACAGGGCAAACATGTTAAAAAGAATGTGAAACCAGCCCCCATGAAGAAACATATAGGTGAGCGGTTGCCAGATAAATCCTTTCCTTACCAAAGTTGGTGTCAGCCCGAAAAGATGGATCAACTCCGAGCCCCACAAAAACTCCAGGACAAAAATCCCCACGTTCGCCAGAAGAAGATATTTGACCGCTTTTGTGATTCCCCCCGGTCCGAAGCTGTAAGTTCTGTATCCGTAGTAGCTCATATATTTATCTATCGGAGAGCACAAGAGTTTATTTAAAGCAGTATTGAAAATGAGGCGTCTGAAAAAAATTATGTACAGAGGGGTCTGTCATACAAATAACAATATCCCACACCAATAGATAAGGTCCACAACTTCACATAATCGGCTTTTTCAAAGATCCCAAATGATCTTTTGCCAAAATAGATACGACCCAATCGACCAATTCAATTATAAGAGATTGGTGAAAAAAGTGTTTTTTCTTGATGAGAAAAGACCTGTAAAGTTCTTTCTCCTTAAGTTTTTTTATGTGAAATTTCAGAGGCAAAAACTTTGTCCGCCAATGCGAGTATAAACTTCAGAGTTATCAAATAATCTTGATAGACAAAATGCGTTTCTCGACACAAGCCACGGAAAAATTTAAAACCGATTCGCAATTTTTGGCGAATTTCTTTCATTCTACTTCATAACAACTTACGAGAAAGAATAGTCTCCGACGAATCTGACACTCGCAATTTACTGCGAATCTGCGCATCATATCTTGGCGAAGGATCACAGCCTGTCCCACATTCCAATCCAACTCGCTATGAATCAACATGTTATCGGAGTGAAAAAAATTGCATGCATTCGCCGATTTGGGCGTAAATTTTGCGTAGTTTATAATAAGCGTCGAATAATTTCGATCAGAATCTTGATTTTTGTGTGTGTCTTTCATTTACAGGAGGTGAAAAATGACGAAGAAAAGTGTAACCATCGCGCTTATTATCCTGGGTTTTTTGATCTTCTCCGCCGGGTCAGCTTACTCAAGCTGGTTTCCAAACAATTTCGGTCCCATAGTATTCCAGGGACCTCCAGGAGATGGTCACCCATGGGGTGAATCGGGTCACACCAGTAACGACAATCACTTTCCTGCCTATTATCGTCCTGCCTCAGGAAGTGACTATCCCGATTTCATGTCTGCTCCGACGTTTACTAACTTTGTCCTTCAATTTTACCTCAGGTATGTCATCAAACAGGAGATGCGAGGACAAAGCTCTATTCGGAACAGAAAAGCTGAATAACCACTTTCACAGGGTGAGAGAGATGGAAATTCGATTAAAAGGAATAGAACCTCCCTTAAAGGCGAGGATCAAATGCATTCACTCTTTGATTAAGCAAGGCGAATTTGCTCAAGCGCTCAAGGAGATCCAAAAGGCAGGAAAAGACCCCAATATTCGTCCCTCGTCCGGTGAAAAGGGAGATATTAACTATCAGGCCTCCTTATGTTTATACAATCTGGGAAGATACAAAGAGGCTCTGGCTAAGGCTATGATTGCATTCGAGACATTTAAAGATACCTCAGAAAACGAAAAGGTGGCACAGATTCAGGATATTTTGGGAAGGATTCATTGGGGCTTGGGAGATCTGAAAAACGCTGAACTTCATATTAGAGATGCCATTACCACTTATCGCCGAATAAGAGACTATACTGCCATAGTGAATTGCAATAACATAATTGCCCGCATACTCTTCACCAAATGTGAGTTCGGTAAGGCGGCTGAATATCTCAACACAGCCAAAGAACTTTCCCATTCTATCAACGATTCATTGATGGAGGCGAAAATCACAGGGAACCTGGGTAGAATTCACACACTATTGGGAGACTGGGAAAAGGCTGAGGAAGAGGTTAAAATCAGCCTCCAAGCCAACAGCAACAGAGGCGATGCCATTGGCCTATGCAGAGACGAGTTGTCTTTAGGTTACATCTTTGTTTTGAAAAGAGAATTTGCACAGGCGAAAGTACACCTTTCTTCTGCTTTTGAGCTTGCCCAAAACAATAACTATTTAAGGGAAACAGTCATCTATCACGAATACATGGGTGGACTGTGTCTCGACCAGGGAAGCCACAGGGAGGCGGAGAATCATTATAACCAGATTATCAACATATGGGAGGATGCCGCGCCTGACGGCGACATGATCAGTCAAACTTATCGTTTGTTAGCTGAACTCAAACTGGCTCAGAAAAAATATGATTCAGCCTTTGTCTCATGTCAAAAATCTCTGGAAGTCTCTAAGTCTTTAGGTGAGAAGATCGAGGAGGGAGCGGCATACAGAATACTAGGGCAAATCTATTCTGCCAGGGGAGAGAAGGAAAAGTCCGCCCAATGTTTTAATGAAGGTATTTCCTACCTCCAGCAGGTAGGAGCAAAATACGAATTGGCTAAGACCTATCTGGAAGCGGGTCGATCAGAGACCTTTGATTATTACAAGAGCTTGGGATTTTTGAGCAATGCGGAAAGTTTGTTCAGGGATTTGCGTTCGAGATATCATCGAGGACTGGTTAACTTAGCCATTACTGATCTTCTGGTGGGGCAGAAGGATTATGGTAAAGCTCAGGTCTTCTTGGCGGAAGCGGAGAGGCTTTTTGAAGAGTCTAACGATCAAAAGGAGTTCCGCCAGGTCCAGAATTTGATGCATTCGATTGAGGAAACCCTCTTTCAGTCCCGCATGATTGCCAAGTCCAACGGAAGGGCGACTTTCGATAATGTCGTCACCCAGAACACAGAGACCAGAGAGATTATAGAGAAACTAAAGCAGATAAAGGATTACAATATAAGCATCCTTCTTCAAGGTGAAACCGGAACCGGAAAGGACTTACTTGCCAAAGCTATCCACTATTCCAGCAGAAGAAAAGACAAAAGGTTCGTTGCCATAAACTGTGCCGCCCTTCCGGAGAGCCTTTTAGAAAATGAACTCTTCGGTCACAAAAAGGGAGCTTATACCGGAGCAGATAAAGACCAGTCCGGGCTGTTTGAAGAGGGGGAGGGAGGAACCCTTTACTTAGATCAGGTAGAAGAGATCCCTATCTCCACCCAGATAAAACTATTGAGAGCCATTGAGGAAAAAGAGATTACCCGACTCGGAGAAACCAAGCCCAGAAAAATCGATGTGAGGATCATTTCTTCCAGCATAGATGATTTGAGGGAGGTGGTGAAAAACGGAAAGTTTCGCCAGGATCTGTATTTTCGCCTCAATACCTTCAACATGAAAATCTCTCCTCTAAGGGAGCGAAAAGAAGATATTCCGCTTCTGATCAGACATTTCTTAAAAGAGTATGGGGTGGAGGAAAAGAGGATAAAAGAATTTGAGAGAAATGGAGCATTTAAAAAATTCTTGGAATATGGCTGGCCCGGAAATGTACGGGAGCTTGAAAATGAAATAAAAAGAATGGTGGTCATGTCTCAAGCAGGTGATAAAGATCCCTCCGGATTTTTATCAGAAAAGCTGGGTCACCCCACCGCTAATCAAGTTCTTTCCAATGAGGCTTCTTTATCCCACCAAGTTGCGGAGTTCGAGAAAGAGAAAATCATCGAGGCTTTGAAGCAATCCAACTGGATCAAGTTAAGAGCTGCCCGACTTCTGTGCATTCCCGAAGCCACTCTCCGAAATAAGATAAAGAAATATAAGATATTCCCACCAGCGCTGGCTTCGTAGAATATCGTGGAAGCTGTTAGGTTTACCTATCTGGAAAAAGACCCCAGTTTTGAACTACTTAATTGGGGTTTTTTCACACTGTGCTCCTGCTGGATGTTATCCCAGACCGATCTTCGTCATCCAGCAGGGAAGCCCGAATTGCGGGTCTTGAGATAGGCGGATGATAATACGCCTGGGAGTAAAACCTCTCACCTTCGGAGAAGGGTTGCACCCTGCCCGCGAAGGAGAGGCAGGGGATCAACCCCCAGCCTATCAGAAGGATCTGAACCTACTTTTTTGCTCTCAACGGTCGTATCTGATGGCGAATCTGATAGCCGTTTGAATAACAATGGTTTGAATTTCTTTAAGCAATCACTGAAGCTTAGCATGTCGCCAAACCTTGCGAACCTGAGTTTCAGAAATTCAAAGTTTAATTAATAGAGGTGAAACAGAGTGCTTTACTTCTTGTAACAAAACGACTTGCAAAGATGCCTTTTTCACCTTTGAAAGAAATACTCGGCACAACTATTGCATACAAAAATTTAAATGATAATACAGAATAAATGAACAATCTGAAGGGAGAGGGCTGGCTCACAATAGAGCCAGCCTTCCATGTTTCCACAAAGTTAAAAGGTTTGTTCCTTTTTGTCTTTGAAACAGATCAGAAAAGAGAAATTTCCCCAATGCTTGTTTAGCATTGATATGATCGAAAAAAAATCTTGATACACTCTTTACTTTTTGTTATTTTAAAGATTAGGAGAAGCACTATAACATATGCAACCTCAGATTTAACTACTCATCTTACGGAGGCGAACTCATGTGTAAACAAAAAAGGAGAAGAAAAAAGGTCGGTTCAAGTTGGACATTCTTAATCCCCATTTTAGTTTTTCTATTTCTTGGCTCGGCCAGGGTGAACGCCAATGTTATGCAATCCGAGGGGAAAAAAGAAGCCAGAGGCTCTCTTCATAAGCTCTCTGCAGTTTTGCCCAACGCGCAAGCCCGGGTTCATCGGGTGGGGCTTTTAAATATCTGTATGACCAACTGGGGATTCTTTGGAAGCGGACCAGGACATTCACTCTACAACATCAATGAATCCAAAGGAGGGTGTTTCAACCCTAACCCGGATGAAGAAGTTTTAGCTCCTTCAGCCGAGTATCCTGCCGGTTCAAACTTGGAGTATCTTTTTTGGGGTGGATTATGGATAGGAGCTTTGGTGGAGGACGAACCCTTTGTCTCGGTGGGGTGCGATGGTTGGCGCTGGATCCATGAGCTCTGGCCCGACGGGGGAAGCGATCCAACTATCGGTTCCATAGTGGAAAAGACCACCCGGGTAAATTCCCCATGTTATATGCCCGATGCCGTTTCGGAACAGGATATAATTGCAGTCTATACTGATACATCTGCTGATATTCCCCTCTCTCCGGAACAGGAAGACCCTTTTGATAGCCGCAAACACTCTCCTCTTGGTCTGCAGATTGCCCAGAAAAGTTATTCCTGGAGCTACGAGTATGCAGAGGATTTTGTGCTGATAGACCTTATCGTAAAAAACATCGGGGTAAAAAGGATAAGGAACATGTACTTGGGGCTTTATATAGATGGAGATGTGGCACACAAAGATGAGAGCCCCTATGGTGACTATGGCGCCCAGGATGACATCTGTGGGTTCCAGCACGTGATCACTCGACCTCAAGGGGAATGCTCGGACACGGTGAATTTAGCCTGGATAT
>LJUX01000006.1 GCA_001304155.1 candidate division Zixibacteria bacterium SM23_73_3 | reverse complement strand
TTTGAAATGATAAAAACTGAGGCGGAAAGATATGGGGTTCCCATCATATCCAGCGAGATAGTTGGGCTGACACCTGAGGAGGCTCTTCTGGATGTGGCAGAATATTATCTCCGCCTGGAGAATTTCAAAAAAGAACAGGTGCTGGAGAGCAAACTGATGACCTTCGCCGGTGGGGAAAAGGAGGGATTGGAAGGGTTCATAGATAGGGTGGCTTCATCCTCTCCTGCCCCGGGGGGAGGAAGTGTTTCCGCCGCCTGTGGTGCCTTGGCTGGCGCCCTCTCATCCATGGTATGCCGGTTGACCATAGGAAGGAAAAAATTTAAAGAAGTGGAAGATGAGTTGAAAGGGGTTTTAGAAAAAGCAGAAGAGATCAAAAAACAGATGGAGGAGTTTATAGTCAAGGATGCTGAAAGTTTTGATCGGGTTATGGATGCCATGAAACTCCCCAAATATACAGACGAGGAAAAAGAGAAACGAAATCTGGTGGTTCAGGAGGCGACCAAAGGAGCCATAACCGTTCCACTCCAGGTTATGGAGAAGGGACTTCTGGCAATAAAGCTAAGCCAGATAGTGGTTGAAAAAGGAAATCCCAACATGCTCTCGGATGCAGGTGTATCGGCACTTACCGCGAAGACTGCGGTGGATGGGGCATACTATAATGTTAGAATTAACTTGAATTCCATTGAGGACCAAGATTTCGTAACCTCCACAAAAGAGAAAGCAGATGCCTTAAAAGGAGAGGCTATGCTTCTGTCCCAGGAGATTGAAAGAAAGGTGGAGGAGAAATTAACCCAAACTCAGTGAAGCGAATGCAAAAACGAAGGATAGATCTCCATATACATACCACTGCCTCTGACGGTTTGCTTACCCCGGTAGAGGTGGTTGAGATTGCCAAAAAAGAAGGGCTTTCCGTCATTTCCATCACAGATCATGACACCATAGATGGGTACCAGGCGGCTAAAAAGAGGGCAGAGGAATTAGGAATTGAACTCATCCCGGGGGTGGAGCTTTCCATTTCCCACAGGGGAGAGGATTTTCATCTTTTGGGGTACTTGATTGACTATGAAAATCCGGAATTCGTAAAGAAGATAAATAGTTTCCAGGAGGAGAGGCGGGTCAGAGGGGAGAAGATGGTGGAGAAGCTAAATGAGCTGGGAATCGACCTTAGTATGGAAACAGTGAAAAACATAGCGGGAAAAGGCGCCGTAGGAAGACCTCACTTAGCTGACGCTTTACTCAAAGAGGAGTTCGTGCACACTTATGAAGAGGCTTTTGCCAGATATTTAGGCTACCATGCCCAAGCTTATGTGCCCAAAAGATTCCTGACTCCCCAGGAAGGGGTCGATTTAATCCATCTGGTTAGGGGGGTAGCGGTTCTGGCTCATCCCGGAACCTGCAGATCACAACACGCCATCTATGATTTCCTACAGTTAGGTCTGGATGGAATTGAAGCGTATCATCATAAACACGATCGGGAGACAGCGCAACAATACAAAAACTTAGCCAAGAAACTGGGTCTAATCTACACCGGAGGTTCAGACTGCCATGGCCGAAGAGGGGGGAAAATTCTGATCGGCACAGTCAATGTTCCATATCGTTGCCTGGAGATGCTAAAGAAGGTGAAAGAGAAAAATTATTAGAATCAATTATAGAAGACGAATAACTAATGAAAAAATAGAAAGCAAAAAAACCGATTACTGATTTAATCTGTTTAATCTGTTGGGAAATTATCGTCTCATTAAAGGAGAGAAGTGATGAAGAGGATCTTTTTTCTATCCTTTTTTATTTTTATTTTTCAAAATGTTCAGGCAGAAGAACAGAAATTGAGCCAGGCGTATGAACAGCGGCTTTTAGAAAGGGTTAAAAGCGTCTTTTCGTTGGAAGCTCCCAAAGAGGAGGTAAAACGTCCCATCTGCGCTACACCCATTTTTGTGGAGATTAATTTTAACAAGCATCGATTTTCTGCAAAAACAGCACAACTTCTAAAACCATACATCTCTCGCCCGGATTTTGAAGGAGATCCGGAATACACCTACGACACCCCCAGTGGTCATTTCAAGATTCATTACACCCGCACCGGAACGCATGCGGTTTTTCAAGCGGACGTGGATGTCAATCCAGCAGATGGTGTGCCGGATTATGTAAATCGTTGTGCGGATATTTTTGATTCTGTTTGGACCAAAGAGGTTGATGAATTGGAATATAATCCACCTCCTAACGACAGTTGGTACCAGCCAAACGGGGGAGATGGAAGATATGATATATATCTGAAGAATCTAAAGTGGGAATATTACGGTTACTCCGAGCCAGAAACCTCCACGGTAGCAAACCCAATTTCTTACACCAGTTACATTGTGGTGAGAAATGATTATAGCGGGTATGCTGGATACGAGGACAAGTTGGACATCTTAAGAGTCACTGCCGCCCATGAGTTCTTTCATGCCATTCAGTTCGGCTATGATGCCTCCGAATTTGAATTTGATGATCCAAATGATCAAAATACCTATAAACCTTATTGGATGGAGATGTCAGCTGTCTGGATGGAAGATATGGTGTATGATAATATAAATGATTACCTGGGTTATCTCTCTTCCTTTTTTAATCATCCTGAGTGGTCTCTAAAAACCTTTAGCTACGACTACAAGGTTCCCGATAGCGCTTACCACGCCTATGGCAGTTGTGTTTGGCCTATATATCTCTCGGAAAGATTTGATGCCACCATAATAAAAGACATCTGGGAAGGGTGTGCCGATGTTGTGGGAAACAATGCCATAGACTATCCGAGTGGTGAGTCATCCATAGATAAGGCTCTGCAGGCAAGAGGAGGTAATTTTGATGATGCTTTCCGGGAATTCACCGTATGGAACTATTTCACTGGGAATAGAGCTCGCACTCAACTTTTTTACTCTGAGGGTGATATGTTTCCGCAGGTGGAAGTGGAACATTTACACGACTTCTACGGCACTGATTCAGTATACTCTCCGTCAGGTCCAAATCATCCTTATGGTCTGGGCTCCAATTATATTGTCTTTAAACCGGGAGATAAACAAGGGGGAATGAAACTTACTTTTTCATCTGCCAGTCCGAATTATAATTTTGAAATATCAGCGTTAGGATATGATAAGGACGCCAACGAGCCGATTCGCCATGATTTCCAGATCAACCAACAGACAGGTTTTGCACAAACGGATGTTTATAATTGGACCGAGTATGATGAGATAGTAATGATTCCAGCCCCTGTTAGCCGAAACGGATACTCATATTTTCCTTACACTTACTCGGCAATATATGATAGCTCTTTCCATGGGGAAAAGCCATTTCCTCAGAGAGACTGGGTCGGCCAGAATTTTCCTAACCCCTTTGTTATAAATAGTAGCGCCGATTCCACGTTTTTTCCCTTCATTTTATCCTCACGTAGCGACGTCGAGATTAATATATTTGCTCTTTCTGGAGAGCTAGTTTGGCAATACACGGAAAAAGACAAGAGAATCGACAATTATACTGAGCGTAGCATGTGCCCTGCGTGGGATGGTAAAAATCAGAAAGGGGAATACGTCGCCACAGGAATATATCTATATCAGGTCAAAACCAAAAATTCTAATGTGATCAAGAAGATGGCAGTGATCAGATGAGTTTTTCCGCACAAAAGCTTGCCCTCATTGGGGTTTTAATCGCCTTAGCCATCGCTTTGAAGCTACCCATACTTACCGTTCCAAATGTCGAATTTTTTACCTTCATAGTTTTTTCCTCCGGATATCTTCTGGGTACGACAGGGGGAGTAGTGGTGGGGATTATCTCTATATCAATTTACACCTCCATTATCACTCCGTATGGCTTACCTCCCTTGCCCATAGCGTTAGCCCAGATTTTCTGTATGGGCCTGATAGGTTTTGCTGGTGGCTTGGCTTTTAGACTTAATGCAATTGCTCTTGATCAGAATTCCTCCTTTCGACCATATCTTTCTATTTTGATTCTGGGAATTTCTGGTTTGGTCCTGACCATAATTTATGATCTGTTTACCAATTTAGCTACTGCGTTTGTAGTGGGTCAATTTCTGCCGGTGATGATTGCCGCCATTCCCTTTGCTCTCATTCATATTCTTTCAAATGTCATCATCTTTATGGTTCTGGCTCCCCTTCTTATGAAAATATCAAAAGCTCAACCTGCAAAAATTTGATGCTAAAAGGGACTCACTTACAAAACGGTTTTCGTCTGAGACAAGCTCAGATGCTCCATTTTTACCGAGGCGTTTGGGATCATATCCCCAACATACACTCATGATAAAATTCTGATAACCTCCAGGGGTAAAATTCGGGATGCGTTTGGATTGCGATACATCTTGTAGTGGGGGCAATTCATGAATTGCCCCCACCGCCTTTGTGACAAATTTCACTTGACAGGAACGTCCTTTCTGTGTATATACTGATAGTTTTTGAAGGTGGGAAGCGGCAGGTCAAGCGAAATTGGACATCTTTGAACTGTGAATTTTTCCAGTCACCATTTTTGAAAAAAGCGAGGAGGATATGGTCGGAATAGTTGGCTATGGAGCTTATGTCCCCAGAAACAGAATAAAGGTAGAGGAGATTGCCAAGGTATGGGGCGCAGATGCCCCTGCCTACAAGAAGGGACTTTTGCTTTATGAGAAATCGGTCCCCGCTCCGGATCAGGATACCATCACCATGTCGGTGGAAGCGACTAAATATGCACTAAAACGGGCAAATATTAACCCCAAGGAGATCGGAGCCGTTTACGTGGGATCTGAGTCTCATCCCTATGCGGTTAAACCTTCCGGAACTGTCTTGGGTGAAGCAATCGGAGCTACACCGGATATACACTGTGCGGATTATGAGTTTGCCTGCAAGGCAGGAAGCGAGGCTATGTTCGTCTGCATTAGTTTGGTCGAGTCCGGGGCGATCAAGTATGGCTTGGCAGTGGGAGCGGACACCTCTCAGGGCGCTCCGGGTGATGCACTGGAGTATTCGGCTGCTGCCGGAGCGGCTTCGTTTATATTTGGCAAAGACAACCTGATAGCGAAAGCGCTTCACACTAACTCCTTCATGACCGACACCCCTGATTTTTGGCGAAGAGAATATCAATTTTATCCCCGGCATGCCAGCCGTTTCACTGGAGAACCTGCCTACTTCAAGCATATCACCGGAGCGGCTAAAGGGATCATGAAGAAAGCAAACATGAAGCCGGGAGATTTTAACTATGTTATCTTTCACCAGCCCAACGGGAAATTTCCCCAGAAAGTGGGGAAGATGCTGGGATTTACCAAAGAACAGATAGAGCCGGGATGGCTCTCTCCCACCCTGGGCAATACCTACTCTGGGTCATCTCCCATGGGGCTTACTTCAACTTTGGACATTTCCAAGCCGGGGGATAAGATTCTGATGGTTTCGTACGGTTCAGGAGCTGGTAGCGACGGGTTCATATTTGAAGTTACCGACAGGATTGAAGAGGTGCAGGACAAGGCTCCCCATACCAGATTTCAGTTGGACAATAATAAGAAATATATTGATTACGGCACATACGCCAAGTACAGAGGTAAAATCCGGATGGGAACATAATCCATCCGGATATCTTTCTGGATCGCGTAGCCAAGGGTTTATCCCTTGGCTGGCAAGCCCTGAAGGCTTGCCTACGCGGTGAATATGAATAACGCAAAGTCAAGTAAGGAGAGACTGATGAGAGATGTTGCCATCATAGGTGTGGGAATGAACAAGTGGGGGGAGTTGTGGCAAAAATCGTTAAGGGACATATTTGTGGAGAGCGCCCTTTTAGCCATTGAGGATGCCGGAGTCGGTCATATCGATTCCATGTATGTGGGATGCATGACCTCCGGTCTTTTTGTGGGACAGGAGCATCTTTCTTCCCTTTTAGCTGATTACTTGGGAGCTGGTCCCATCCCGTCAGCCCGGGTGGAATCTGCCTGCGCTTCAGGTGGTCTGGCAGTGAGAATGGGATTCATAGATGTTGCCTCAGGTATGTCAGACATAGTCTTGGTAGGGGGAGTGGAAAAGATGACTGATGTGGGCGGAGATGGCGCCACCTATGCACTCTCCACCGCGGCTGACCAGGAATATGAGGTATATCATGGGATCACTTTCCCTGGTCTATATGCCCTTATGGCCAGAAGTCACATGGAGAAATTCGGAACCACCAGAGAACAGTTATCCCAGGTAGCGGTGAAGAATCATGAAAATGGGTCCAAGAATCCTTTGGCCCAATTTCCTCAGAAGGTAACAGTAGAACAGGTGAGCAAGTCGATCATGATAGCTGATCCTCTGACCATACTGGATTGTTCTCCTATCACTGACGGTGCCGCATGCGCTATCCTGTGTCCGGTGGAGATGGCCAAAAAAATCTCCAAAAAAAAACCATCAGTGAAGATAATTGGCTCAGGCAATGCCACCGACACCATCGCCCTGCATAGCCGTAAGGATTTCACCACTCTTTCTGCCACGGTAAAGGCGGCAGAGGCGGCATACAAAATGGCGAACGTAAAGCCGGAGAATGTCGATCTAGCAGAGGTGCATGATTGTTTCACCATAGCTGAAATAATAATAACCGAGGATCTGGGTTTCTTCAAGAAGGGCGAAGGAGGAAAAGCCACCCAGAGCGGAATGACAGCCATCGGAGGGAAAAAGCCTATTAACACCAGCGGTGGTCTGAAATCCAAAGGGCATCCGGTGGGCGCAACCGGCGTGGGGCAGGTGGTGGAAGTAGTGCATCAACTCAGAGGAGAAGCTAAAGATAGGCAAGTCAAAGACGCTAAAATTGGGCTTACTCAGAATATGGGTGGCAGCGGTGGAAGTGCTGTGGTTCACATAATGCAGGCGATGTAAAGAGCTCACATAGACGAAGCTCGTTTAACGGTGTCGAAGCCGGTATCGAAACTCGGTTTTTTCGAATTTCAAACCTCGACAGACCAGCTTCGATACGAGTTTCGACAACGACAAACGGAAAACGAAAAGAATTGCAATACGGAGGTAACCGAATGTTCCCAGCCAGATACTGGAGAGAGATACCGCAGAGATACAGATTAGAGGCAAAAAAATGCAAAGGCTGTGGGAAGATAAATTTCCCTCCACGGCTTATTTGCGCCGAATGCAAATCCAGGGATTTTGAGGATGTAAAACTCAAGGATCAGGGGAAACTATTGAGTTTTACCGTGATCCGGGTGGCGCCCAGCCAGTTTGTGGATCAATCACCTTATCCTATGGGGATAGTGGAACTGGATGACGGAACTAGATTGTTAGCCCAGATCGCGGATTGCGAGCCTGATCAGCTTAAAATCGGAATGAAGCTGAAGCTGGAGTTCCGAAAGATTCAGCAGGACGGCGAAGCTGGTATCCTGTGTTACGGATACAAATATGTTCCGGCTTAGGTGTTTTTTTAAGTTGTACGGGCTCGATTCATCGAGCCCGATTACTATCGACCGGAGTGTAAGACCTTAGTTTTACCAATTTCCATCTTGGCTTACCGGCAAACCCAGAGGTTTGCACTCCACAGACGGATTCCGCGTAACAAAATGTTCAGAATAGAAAGCAAAGTAGACACAAAGAGCGCTGAGTTTCAGCAAAACAAAGCTGAAATGCAGAGGCTGGTCACAGAGTATCAGGAGATATTGAAACAAATAAAATTAGGGGGACCGGAAAAGGATCGCAAAAGGCACCATGAGCGAGGAAAGCTCTTGGTCAGAGAAAGATTAGAACTATTGTTCGATAAGAATACCCCCTTTCTGGAGCTGTCTCCTCTGGCCGCTTACAACATGTATGAGAACGGAGCTCCTGCCGCGGGTATGGTCACCGGCGTGGGGGTGGTGCATGGAAGAGAAGTTTTGGTGGTGGCAAACGATGCCACGGTCAAGGGTGGAACCTACTTTCCCATAACCATAAAGAAACATGTGCGGGCTCAAGAGGTGGCTATGGAGAATCGGCTTCCCTGCATCTATCTGGTCGATTCCGGTGGCATCTTTCTTCCCTATCAATCCGGAACTTTTCCGGATAAGGATCATTTCGGGAAGATATTCTATAATCAGGCTCGCCTCTCTGCTTTGGGCATTGCTCAAATCGCCATTGTGATGGGCTCCTGCACAGCAGGCGGGGCATACGTTCCCGCCATGAGCGATGAGGCGGTGATTGTCAGAAGGCAGGGAACCATTTTTATCGGCGGCCCACCTCTGGTAAAGGCGGCAACCGGCGAGGAAGTGACGGACGAGGACCTTGGAGGTGCCGATGTGCATTGCAGGATCTCCGGTGTGGCTGATCATTATGCCTTAAATGATAAGCACGCACTGGAAATAGCCAGAAACATAATTGAGGTCTTAGACCCGCCCAAAAAGTTTGAACTGGATGTGACGGAACCGGAGGATCCGTATTATGATCCTGAGGAGATATATGGCATAATTCCCCGAGACTTAAGAAAACCTTATGACATCAGGGAGGTCATCGCCAGATTGGTGGATGGAAGCAGATTCCAGGAGTTTAAGGAGCTATATGGGCCCACCATCGTCACCGGATTTGCCCGCATCATGGGCTATTCGGTGGGGATTTTAGGCAACAACGGAGTGCTCTTCTCTGGAAGTTCTCTCAAGGCGGCTCATTTCATCAATCTCTGCACCATGCGGAAGATTCCCTTGATTTTCCTGCAGAATATCACCGGCTTTATCGTGGGTAAACAATATGAACATGGCGGGATTGCCAGAGACGGGGCAAAGATGGTGCATGCGGTGGCAAATGCAGACGTTCCCAAGTTTACTGTGATCGTGGGTGGCTCCTATGGAGCAGGAAACTACGGCATGTGTGGACGTGCCTACGATCCGAGACTTATATGGATGTGGCCTAATGCCAGAATCTGCGTGATGGGAGGAGAACAGGCAGCTTCCGTCCTTTTGACGGTGAAGATGAGACAGCTAAAAAAACAGGGCAAGACCATGACTAAAGAAGAACAGGAGAAGTTCATGGAGCCCACAATCAAGAAATATGATGAGGAAGCCAGCCCATACTATAGCGGCGCCCGGATCTGGGATGATGGTATACTGAATCCTCTGGACACCCGCACCGCCTTGGCTTTGGGCATCTCCATGGCACTGAATGCCCCCATTCCCGACCAAAGATTCGGAGTCTTCAGAATGTAAGCTGCTCACTCTCAATATGTTCCTGAATAGAGTTCAAGTGGTTGTTGAAGAATCTAAGCAAAGAACCTTCTTATAATTTTAAAGTGGGGTTTTGAAAATTGACAGAAGAACAAAAATTTAAAACTATCTCCTATTCCTTTAAAGATAGGATTACTACGGTAACACTCAATCGTCCTGAGGTTCACAATGCCTTTAATGAGGTGATGATCGCCGAGCTTACCGAGATATTCAAAGAAATTTTAAAGGACGAATCGGTGAGAGTCGTGGTTCTTACCGGGAACGGGAAATCTTTCTCGGCCGGAGCAGATTTGAACTGGATGAAAAAGATGATAAACTATAGCTACGAACAGAACCTCGAAGATTCGCTTAAATTAGCCGAGCTATTCTATTTGATGTATTCTCTACCTAAGCCCATCATTGCCAGAGTGAATGGAGCGGCCATAGGGGGTGGGACGGGGCTAGTGGCGGTGTGTGATATTGCCATTGCCTCGGAGAATGCAAAGTTCAGCTTAAGTGAAGTGAAATTGGGCTTGATACCTGCATGTATCTCCCCTTATGTTATCAGAAAGGTGGGTGAGGGAAGATGCAGGGAATTTTTCCTCACCGGAGAAAGGCTTATTGCTAAGAGAGCTATGGAACTGGGTCTTGTGAATCAGGTGGTGTCACCGGAAGAATTGGATCAAGCAGTTCAGGAGAAGGCTGATCAGTTGATCTCGAGCGGGCCAAAAGCGATAACAATGTGTAAAGAGCTTCTAAGAAATGTGCCCGGCATGAGTTTTGAAAAAGCAAAAACTTACACCGCCGACATGATTGCCCAAATGCGTATAAGAGATGAGGGGCAGGAAGGCATGATTGCCTTTCTGGAGAAAAGAAAACCCAAATGGATAGAATAGCGTAGGGACAGGGCTTGTCCCTGTCCACGCTACGGACAGCCACAAGGGCTGTCCCTACGATTCTTTCTATCGATTGCGAGAAAACAATATGGCGGACAAAAAAAGAGAAAAGTTCGTTACCAACTTGTTTCTCGGTGAATATCGCCGAGGCACAGGTAAACACTATAGAGTTGTCGGGCGACCTGAGGAAGACAAGGGACTAACGGGAACGTACGATTTCTTGTGCCAAGAGGACAACTCCAAGAGCAGCTATCTTGCTATCGAAGAGAAGAGTATGCATCTGTTTTCTATCAATGTCCGCGACAACAAAGTGATTGGACTGCTGTTGGAGCAAGTGAGGGAAAAGGTTGCCCAAAAGGGGATTGTTGGTAACAAACGGTACTGCTTTTTCCCGGATTTCACAAGCACGCCGAAGAAAAAAGACAGAGACAAGTACGTTGAGAAGTTTGCTGACTTAGTAGAGCGAGCCATACTTGAGCATTGCCAGACAGGTGTGCGCAAGTCGATTAGCTTGCCTGCGGGAGACTTGGACTGTCTGAAGAGTCTCAGACTGATTAGTGCTCGCGAGAGCTCTTGCAGCTCCCTGGATTTCCCGTTCCACGTACATAGTAACCGGTCCTGGAATGTACCCAACGACATACTAAATGCACTGTTAGCCGTGGTGGTTAGCGGTAATTCGAGCCTGGAGATACCTAAACAAGAGGGGGCAAAAACGGTGTTGCTCGTCACCGATTTCCTTGCCTTTGGCGACGGGCAAGCATTTCAAGAGGCGATGGATTCCATCCCGCCCGAGCTTCACGAGTGCATTGATGAGGCTTTTGTTGTAAGCAGAAGCCTGTCCAATGATTCGTGTTCTCTGTACAGGATCAAATAGCTCAGAGAATAGCGGACAGCCACAAGGGCTGTCCCTACGAGTTCAAAAGATGATAAATAAGATACTTATAGCCAATCGCGGCGAAATCGCCGTCAGGATCATAAATGCCTGTAAGGAGATGTCCATCCCAATGGTTGCTGTATTCTCCACAGTGGACAGGAACTCCTTGCATGTCCAGATGGCGGATGAAGCATTTTGTATTGGTGATCCGCCTCCGCTGGAGAGCTATCTCAATATTGATAAGATCATTCAGGTGGCAAAAGAGTCTGGGGCTGATGCTATCCATCCTGGCTACGGATTCTTGGCAGAAAACCCTGATTTCTCGGCAAGGTGTGAAAAAGAGGGAATCATCTTCATCGGTCCGAATTCCAAGGCTTTGAAATTGGTTGGTGATAAGGTGGTTTCCCGCCAGACCATGACCGAAGCCAAAATCCCGATTATACCTGGCATGATGAGCAGCGGTAAGGAGACCAAAGGATTCAAAGAGGCAGCAGAAAAGATCGGATATCCAGTGATGATCAAAGCTTCTGCAGGAGGTGGGGGAAAGGGTATGCGGATTATTCAGTCTCCAGAAGAATTGGAGAAAGGAGTTGAAGCTGGAATGCGGGAGGCTAAATCTGCCTTTGGAGATGAATCAGTATACTTAGAAAAATATATAGAGGAACCCCGGCATGTGGAATTTCAGGTTCTGGCGGACAATCATGGCAACGTGGTTCACCTGTGCGAAAGGGAGTGCTCCATTCAGCGAAGACACCAGAAGATCGTGGAGGAGACGCCATCCTGTGCTCTGGAGGATCAACTCCGGGCAAAGATGGGCGATGTGGCTAAACAGGTGATAAAAGTCTCCGGCTATAACAATGCCGGGACGGTTGAGTTCCTTTTAGACAAAAACAAAGACTTCTATTTTCTGGAGGTGAATGCCCGACTTCAGGTGGAGCACCCTATCACCGAGCTGGTGACCGCAGTGGATCTGGTGAAACAGCAGATAAAAATAGCTTCCGGAGAAAAGCTCTCGCTCACCCAGAAGGATATCAAACAAAGGGGCCATGCCATAGAATGCAGAATCTATGCAGAAGACCCGGAAAACAATTTCTTCCCCTCCTCAGGCAAAATCCTTTTCCTAAAAGAGCCTTCCGGACCAGGAATCAGGCATGATTGTGGTATTTTTTCGGGATTTGAGGTTTCAGTATACTACGATCCTATCCTATCTAAAGTAATCACCTGGGCAGAGACCAGAGAGGACGCTCGCAGGCGCATGATTTTAGCTCTGTCCAACTACACCATTTTGGGTGTTAAGACCAGCATTGAATTCTTATCGTCGGTCATGGATCATCCCGAGTTTGTCGTCGGAAATACTCAGACGAACTTTATTGATAAAAACATGTCAGACTGGAAAGAGAAAAAAAAGAAGAGATTTGTAAATGAAGCTTTGATAGCGGCAGCTATCTCTTCTCAAACCAGGACCTCCTCAAAGAGGATTCAGGGAAGAGAAGAGATGCCTAGCCCGTGGTTAACTGTGGGGAAGTGGAGCATTGGAGGGGTTTAGAAAAAATTTTTGATTTAGAGTCTTATGGAATTGGAATTTAACATAGAAGATAAAGTTCACAAACTACAAATTGAGTTCAAGGACAGACAATACCGGGTCAATCTGGATGATAAGGAATACCTGGTTGATTCCTCTCAAATCTCAGACAACTGTCTTTCTCTTTTGGTAAACGGCAAGGCATTCACCGTCTATTTTGCCGAAGCCGATGGCAAAAGATACTTCTCTATTGGGGGAGAACAGTTCTGTATTCAAGAAGCAAAATCAGAAAGCGTCACAGCGGCTGAGGCGGATTCAACTGCCCTAGATGAAGCTCCGACCGTCGCCTCCCCCATGCCGGGAAAAGTAGTTAAGATACTGGTGAAAGAAGGGGATGGGGTGGAGAAGGGTCAGGGTCTGGTGATTGTGGAGGCAATGAAGATGGAAAACGAGATCAAATCGCCGGTCAAGGGAAAAGTTGAAAAGGTGAATTTCAAACCGGGCGACCTGGTGGACGCGGCCCAGCCGATTATAGAAATAAAGCCGGAAGAAGAGAAGTAAAACCCATCAAATCATAGCCACAATAGCGTCCCTCCAAAATCTGAGATATTCTGGAGAGCTCCCAAGAGTAAAATATTAACTTCTCAATTGGTTTCAAATGTAGGGGAAGGCTTCAGCCTTCCATTCATGACTGTGGAAGCCTAAAGGTTTTCGCTACACCTGTTGCACCGCAGAAAAACAACTTTGACCTCTGATGTATCGTTTTCTTTTATCTGACGATCGATTTTCTTTTGAAGAGCACAGAGAGAGAGGCAAAATTTCTGTGGAAGAAGAAGACCATAATTCCAAGAAAGAGGAAGATGAAATCCTTGATCAGGAGGTTTGCCCCTTCTTTCTTTCCGGCAGGGTCGGTGGAGAAACAGCCGCAGTTTAAATCGATGCCTCTGATAAGATTTATGGAGATGGCGATTGAGAAAACTATCAACAGGAAACAAATCAGAAGTACGGAGCTTTCGGTAAATATTCCCAGTATCAAAAAGAGACCGGCTATTAGTTCAACCCAGGGAAGGGTGATGGCGAAGACGTTTATCAAAAAGTGTGGCAGAATCTTGTAGTTGTAGATTATTCTGGCAAACTGATCCGGGTGAGCGATCTTGTCTAAGCTGGCGTAGATGAAGGTTACACCCAAAAACAACCTGAAGAGCAGCACAACTCTCTTGTCTGTAACTATCCGGATCAGCGTTTTTAGCATTTTACTTTTTAATTACCAGTTTCCACGGACAATCCTGCCTTCTGCCATTCCTGCCATCCGCCGAAAAATACCTTCACGTCTTTGTATCCCAGCTCAATCAATTCCCTTGCCAGAAGCAGGCTGGTTTCGCATTCGGTCCCATCGCAATAAACTATGATCTCTTCATCTTTGGGGAGCCGGGGTAAAACTTGGGGAGCATGTTCTTCAGACTCTTCATAGGGTAGATTAATGGATCCCGTGATATGTCCCGCCGTGAAATCTTCCGGATAACGGGAATCTAAGAAGATCGTGTTTTTTGATTGGAATTTCATCATGGCGTAATCCAGACTTATGGCTGGTGGATCAACCCCCTCCTCATAGCCATAAGGAACCACTAAGCTGTCCAAAGTCACTTTAGGACTCCAGTTTCCCTTTAAAGTGATTCCACTGGGTGAGAGAGTGTTGTAGGTTAAACCTATAGCTGAACCAAAAAAGATTATAACCAAAGATTTAAAAAGAATTCGAGAAAACGTAAGCTGGGTAGGCATCGGTATCCAAAGTTTATTTACTTACAACTACTCCACCAATGGGGATACTAACTCTGGCTATCCTGGAACCTTCAAAGTCTAAGGTCAAGGAGGTCTGAAGATTTCCTGAGGTTGCCCCCTTTTTCAATTTCAGGTTGATCTTTGTGCTTTCGCCTGGTTTGAGAATTCTGCTTTCAAAGTCCAGTTCGACGTTATCTCCGGGACCCTCTATCAGCTCCATGAATAGCTCTTCTCCAGAGATATTCTCTACGGTCACGGTTCGTACGTCTTCGATTCCCTGAGCGATGGTGTCAAAATTGATCTCTGTAGGGGTAAGCTTAACTAAGGAGTTGCGTTTTCCTATCTTTGCAGTGAATTGCACGTCGGCAAAGGGGTTGTTGGGGTCGTTGGAAATTACATGAAGTCTTTTGATGGTTTCGCCCACCCTTATCTTTCTGGGATCAAAAATAACTTTCATCTTTGCAGTCTCATCGGGAGCTATTCTTTGTTTGGATAAAGGTGCAGAGGCACAGCCACAGCTGGTTCTGACTTTAACGATGACTAGGGTGTCTTGCCCAATGTTTTTAATCTGATATGTGTGTATCACCTTTCCGGTCTTGGGAACATATCCGAAATTCCACATGGTCTCGGAAAAGGATATCCTCGCCTGGGAAAGCTCTCCTTTTTGGGCAGAAGTATAGACGGATGTAAGCAGAATGAAAAACAACACAAAACAGCTTTTCAAACATGAGCTCTTCATGGAATAGCTCCTTGAAGCAACTGAAAGGAGTCTTGGCTCAAAATACTTCATTTTTGTTACGAAGACAAAAAAGCTGAAGTTGGTGGGAAAAAAACAGGGTTGTTTTTCGCAAAGGATGTTTCAATTATTTTTTCAGAACAAACGTAGTGGTGAAACTTTTGCAAATGTTGCAAAATTGGGATATTAAGGCGAGGTGACTAAAGAAATGTTGTTTTGCCCAATCACAGCTTGAACGTTTCCACCAGCTTTTTTCTTTTTAGGATGATCAATAACAGCGGATATCCCAAAACAAAGCAGGCACCGATTTCGCCTAAGGCGATATAGGCGACAGTAAGCCAGTAAGGAAGCTGAAATAAAAAATGAAGATACAGGCTTACCCCTAAAGCATTGACTACAACTGGGGGAAGAGGGGCTAAGATTGGCTTTCGGGTTCGAGAGAGAAGATAGGTCAAGAAGGCGGCTAAAAGGGTACACAGGCTACCTCCCACTATATCATAGATGCCCAGCCCACCATAGATATTTGCCACCACACACCCGACGAAAAGCCCGGGTATGGCGGCAGGGGTCAGATAAGGAAGCACGGTCAAAGCCTCTGAGATCCGTACCTGTATGGGTCCATAGCTTATCGGTGCCAGTGCTATGGTTATCGCCGCATACAGGCTGGCGATGATACCAACTTGAGCGATATATCGGGTGGAAAGGTTCATTGGTTCAAAAGTTTAAGGGTTAGAAGGTTTAATAGGTGCGTAAAAACTCGTGCCATTCTTTTTCGAAGTCGTATATGCTTTTGTTATAGGTATAATGGAAAATGGTTTGATAGTTGTCTTCATCTGCCTTGGAATAAAATCCTTTGAACCTTTCTATTCCATATTCATCAACCAAATAAAGCACCAAGGACCCGCATTGATCGTAAAGATGATGAGTTGTGTCTTGTTTGTCTTCTTCCAAGATGTGACAGTTTACAAAGAACTCGTTGCTTGCTAGTTGGTTAATAGAGAAGAGATGATTATTTTTGATAAGTTCAGAAGCGATTGCGTGAACCCATAACTTATCATACCCTGCTGGCCAGCTGTGTTTTTCAATCGCCACTGCAATTCCTTCCGCGAGAAAATTTAGTCTCATCCCTCCAACGGTCCAATAGACAAGAACATGAACAATTTCATGCCGGAAACCATCCCAAGGCTGGTACCAGTTTGCTTTCGGATAATAATAGCAAATTGTCTCAAATTCAGGTAAAGCGAATCCACAGCTTTTGGTGTGCTGTTTTTCTTGTAGCTCTTGCATCGAGTCATATATGTAACACTTGAGCCTATTCTGATATTTAATATCTAAAATCTCCAAACATTCGATGAACATATGATCTAGGTAACTTGAAATAAATTCTACATCGCGGGACGCTTCAGAAGAAGGCCTTAAATAGATATAAAAGTGTTGCGACTGACTCATTTCCCAGTTGGTGTCACCCTGATCGATCTCAGGGAAAAGAACCACGGAAGCTTTGCAGTTTAAGATGTAAACAACAGAAAGAATGAAAAGGTATTTAGTGTATCTTATCATTTGGCAAATTGTAACAAAGACTAAAAATTATAGCCTAGGCGCAGACCGAGGGTATTCACTACAAAGGCTCCACCTGAGAAAAAATGATGAAGCTCATACTGTGGTTGTTGTTTTCTGCCATATACCCAGGTTTCTCTTTCAAACGAGAGTTTAACAGTGTAAAGTCGGGATAGTCTATAATCGCAGTAAACTGACCAATTAAGTTTAACCCATAAAAGATAAGACTTATCTGAATAGACTCCCTCGGTTTTGATAATACTTTGGCTTGCACCGGGCAGAGTCGCAGTAAGGCAAAGATCAAAACCAGTCAAAATTTTCCCTTCTGAAAATCTATAAAGAGCGCTGAAACGGGGACCTAAACCGAAATATTCGTCCTTATGTTCATTGTATCTACCAGGAGCAATGTTTACCTTTTGCTTGACCTCCAAGTTTTGTATCGAGAGACCAAACCCCCAAAAGAATTTCTGTTCACCTGCCGCTCGAAGTCTATACCAGACAAAATCATAAGAGCAATTCAAGAGACTGAAACTGTTGTTTCTTGGTCGCCTTTCCTCACCAACATCGCTTATCGGGCCCTGGCCATAACTCATTTGAATTGAGAAATAGAATTTTCCATATGTCAGTTCGTAGCTCAAAAAAGCTGTCATCATTCTGCTCTTCCATGTCACTGGTAAATAAACGAAGTTTTTTCGCAGGTTCAAATAGGAAATGCCCAACTTCAGGCTTTGGTTGCTTTCTAAGAAAGCCTCCTTTGAGAAAATCACTCCATCAGGATAATTCAGACAAAGAAATAAAAACAGAAAAAGTAAAGATTTTTTTAGCAAGCCCTTCAATTTATTTCTCATCAGAATGAAATTGAGCTAAACCTCTTTCTTTAAAGTGTGTTCTTCTGCTCTTTTTGTCAACAAAAAAACGCTTGCCTTTCTAAGGGCACTTGCTTTATATTCAACCAGTAAGAACTCACGCAGTTGAATTTTATTTTTGGAGAGTTGACCATGAAAGTCTTAGTGATAGGTGGTGGAGGCAGAGAACATGCTTTAGTCTGGAAGCTCGCCTCCAGCCCATTGGTGGATAAGCTCTTTGTCGCACCGGGAAACGCCGGAATGGCGGAGCTGGCTGAATGCGCTGATATAAAAGTGGAGGATCTAACCCGCTTGGCAGATTTTGCAGAAAAGAATTCGGTTGATCTGACCGTGGTGGGACCAGAGCTCCCTTTGACTTTAGGGATGGTGGATGAATTTGAAAGAAGAAACTTAAAGATCTTGGGACCTTCGAAGTTGGCGGCTGAAATTGAAGGCAGTAAGGTGTTTGCCAAGGAGTTTATGAAAAAATATCACATCCCCACCGCCAGCTTCAAGGTATTTGACAACCAAAAGGAAGCCTCCGATTTCGTCAGATCCTCTGAAATGCCTCTGGTCATCAAGGCGGATGGACTGGCAGCAGGCAAAGGGGTGGTCGTTGTGGAAGACACTTCATCCGCCCTTTCAACTATTCGGAAGATAATGGTGGAGAAGGTATTTGGCTCGGCTGGCTCTCGGGTGGTGATTGAAGATTTGTTGAAAGGGGAGGAAATCACCATTTTGGCTTTCACCGATGGCGAAAGCATTTCTCCCACCCTCTCATCGCAGGATCATAAAAAGATCTTTGACGGTGATCGGGGTCCCAATACTGGAGGAATGGGAGCTTACGCCCCCACCACCATAGTGGATGATAGAATGATGAAACGAATCCACGATGAGATACTGGAACCTACTGTAGCCGGGTTGAAGAAAGAAGGAAGGACTTTCAAAGGAATACTTTATGCTGGCTTGATGATAACGGATCGTGGTCCCAAGGTGATGGAGTTCAACTGCCGGTTCGGTGACCCGGAAGCTCAGGTGATTCTACCTCTTCTGAAAAGTGATCTGATGGAAATATTTTTGTCCATCGTGGAGGGGGAACTCTCCCTGCAGGATGTAGAGTGGAATGATAATTTTGCAGTATGTGTGGTTTTAGCCTCGGGAGGATATCCGGGAAAATATGAAAGGGATAAAGAGATCTCCGGGTTAAACAGAATGAAGCAAATGAAGGATGTGTTGATCTTCCATGCGGGGTCCAAAAAGCAAAAGGGAAGAATCTTTACCAACGGAGGTAGAGTGTTGGGTGTGACCGCAACAGACAAAAGCATGAAGAAAGCGATTCAAAAAGCTTATTCCGTGGTGGACAAAATCGGATTTGAAGGAATGCAATATAGAAAAGACATTGGATGTCGAGCTATCCGGGTTAAGAAGAAACTCTGGTGAAAGATACAAATTAACGGGTTATCTTATAGTGTTTGATGCCATGATCTGTAATTTTTCTATTTATCTCTTTGGTTTCATTTTCCAAAAGAAACTTGTTCATCAGATATTGCGATCCGACTCAGTATATCGGGCAGCAATATCTTGGCACTGCCTGTATAGCTGTTAGTCTTTATCCAAGAGAGGGAAACAAAATGGTGGCTCCAAGAGTATTAATAGTGATGGGAAGCAAAAGGGATCAGGGAACAATGCTGAAGGGGGCAAAAATCCTTAAGGAATTTAAAATCCCCTTCCAGATGGAGGTCAGCTCTGCTCATCGTAATCCGGAAAGAACAAAGAGACTGGCTCAGAACGCAGAAAAACAGGGAGTGAAGGTGATAATTGCAGGGGCGGGAATGGCAGCTCACCTTCCGGGTGTTATAGCTTCTCATACCAATCTGCCAGTTATCGGCGTTCCTCTTTCCGCTTCTTCACTTTCTGGACTTGACTCGCTTTTATCTATTGTTCAGATGCCGTCCGGAATGCCGGTGGCAACCATGACTATCGGCGAAGCCGGAGCAAAAAATGCTGCCATTTTGGCTATCCAGATTCTGGCGTTGTCCGATAAGAAACTGAAAGGTAGCCTGAAAGAGTTCAGGAAGAGGGGCAGCAAGTAGCAAGGGTCAAGAAACCAGTGTCACACGCTGGGAAACGTCAAGAATGAACTTCAAGAACCTGATAGCCTGGCAGAAAGCCTACGACCTATCTCTGAAGACTTCCAGGGCCATTAGGCAGTTCCCTCGAAAAGAGCGATTCAGGCTGGGAATACAACAAAGTAGGGCAGCAATATCGGTTCCAGCCAACATAGCCGAAGGATATGAGAGATAACATAATAAAGAATATCTGCAGTTTTTGTCTATCACCGGGGGATCTTTGAGAGAGGTGGAAACATACAGTATGTTGGCAGAGGATTTGGGATATTTGAGTCCGGATGAATATAATTCGTTAGAAGAAATTCGCGCAAAAGTTGGTAAATTAGTAAGAGGTTTAATGAGGTCCCTTTCTTGACCCTTGAACCATGATCCTTGACCCTGATTTTCATAGGAGGGGAAATGGCAGCGGTATTTTTAGTTTTCTTATTCATTTTCATTGTTCTGGGTGTACCCATTCTCATCCTCATCTTGTTATATAATAAGCTGGTGAGGTTGAGAAACCGATCTGAGAATGCCTGGCATCAGATAGATGTGCAGTTGCAGAAAAGAGCGGATCTGGTGCCCAATTTAGTGGAGACGGTGAAAGGGTATGCCGCCCACGAAAAGACCGTTTTAGAGGAGGTGACCAAAGCCAGGTCCATTTATTCTCAAGCCGGAACCGTACAAGAGAAAGCCCAGGCTACCAACATGCTCACTGGTGCCTTAAAAACCCTTTTCGCCGTGGTGGAGAATTATCCTGAGCTTAAAGCTAATCAGAATTTTCTTCTGCTTCAAGAGGAGCTTTCGGGAATTGAAAGCAAGATCGCCTATGCCCGGCAGTTCTATAATGATGTGGTCTTGTCCTTCAACAATGCTCAGCAGGTTTTCCCTTCAAATATCATAGCCAACTGGTTTGGCTTCAAGCTGGAAGAATATTTCGAGATCGAAGAGACCAAAAGAGAAGCCCCTAAGGTGGATTTCAAATAAAAAATATTCTCCTTGTTGTTACGATTTATAATTTTACTGAACAGTGAAACGGGCGTCCGCTTTTAGTTGTTTTTTCTGTTAAATGTTTTTAGATAGATAAAAATAGAAACTTCGCAGATTTATGGTTTACGAAGAGATTGCGGCTAACAAAAGAGAAAGCTTCTTTTTGATGTTCCTCTTTGTGGTTTTCCTTTTGTTTCTGGGATGGGTGTTTGGAGAGGCATACGGTGTTGGGATAGAAGGTGTTGTAATCGCCCTGCTGTTTGCACTTTCAATTACTCTTTTCACGTTTTTCTACGGCGACAAAATGGTGCTGGGCATCAGTCATGCCCGGCCAGTCGACAGAAAAACGAATCCATATCTGGCAAATGTAGTGGAGGGGCTGGCTATAGCGGCGGGAGTTCCTGCACCCAAAGCTTATATTATCAATGATTCCGCTCCCAACGCCTTCGCCACCGGAAAGGACCCGAGAAATTCGTCCGTTGTCGTTACCACAGGTCTGCTTGATAAGTTGAATCGTCTGGAACTGGAAGGGGTTATTGCACATGAGATGTCTCATATAAAAAACTATGATATAAGATATGTCACGCTGGTGGCGATTCTGGTGGGGACGGTGGCGCTTCTTTCCGATTGGATGAGAAGGAGCTTTTTCTAT
Organism: candidate division Zixibacteria bacterium SM23_73_3; assembly: GCA_001304155.1. Classification (GTDB taxonomy): domain Bacteria; phylum Zixibacteria; class MSB-5A5; order MSB-5A5; family SM1-73; genus SM23-73-3. The sequence continues at coordinate 20,137 of LJUX01000006.1, read as the reverse complement.
CGAGGGAGAAGGAAAAAGGGAGGAACAGGTGGCGGAATAATTATCATTATCGCTTTAGTTCTGGCGATACTGGCTCCTATTGTAGCCCAGTTGATTCGATTTGCCATTTCCAAACAAAGAGAGTATCTGGCAGATGCAAATGGTGCACTTTTAACCAGATATCCAGAAGGTTTGGCTTCTGCCCTAGAGAAAATCTCAAAGGACACTGAACCCTTGGAAGTGGCAAATAAGGCCACCGCGCATCTTTATATAGTCAATCCTCTTCTGGAACACAGAGGAAAACTCAACACCCTTTTTTCCACCCATCCGCCAGTGCAGGAGAGGATAGCTCGATTGAGAGCAATGTGAAAATGAATTTTTATTTTTTTCACTGTTCTATTAACGGCAGTCCAAACAAAGCTCATGCCATCAGTTGGTTAATAGTCAAAGCTTGAAGTAACAGTGAAATGGTCTATTATATGGGAGCGCAGGACAGAATGTGGTTGCAAGATTTATCCAGCCCAATAAATTGGGCAACTATACTTACAGCTCCGGTAGATGCCTCCGACAAAGACTATTGAGGCCTCTTATTGGATAAGGAGATTGAAGATGGAAAAAAAGCTTTTCATATTCGAAGATGAAAAGTATGATCAGTTCTTTCCTCTAACCCATAATCGCCCGGTTTACGAACTTCTGTGTGGGATAAGCAAAATCAAAAATAAAATCAGTACGCTTTTCCCCGATGTTCAGGTGATCCTTTTGTGTCGGGATTATCTGGAGAAGGTGTTGGGAGTCAGAACAGGACAAAAGGTAAATGAGTTCGATATAAAAGACGAAGACTTAGTTCTTTTGATTAATGGAAGAATTCTTCCCACCCCGGATTTTCCGAAGAAGGTTAATTTCTCTGAAGATGAAAGATTTTTCTTCCGGGGAGATGATTTGGTGGGGTGGAGGGGTAGGGGGGAGGCTTTTAAAAAACGCAAAAATTCCTTTCAATCCTTGTATGTTAAAGATAAGATTAAACTGTTAAAATCCCAGATTGATTTTTTGGAGGTGGAAGTTAGGTTAGTCAATTATCTGTGGGATTTTGTATCCCAGAACAGCTTGGAGATCGAGGCTGATTTTAAGAGAATTAAAGCAAGCTTAGATTTCAAAAATATGTTTAAACATAGCCAGGTGGACGATGATGCTTTGATTTATGATGTGGAAAAGGTATATATCGGAAAAGATTCGCAGATAGACGGACAGGTGGTGTTGGATGCCCGCGGTGGTTCTATATTTATTGGGGATAGAGTGAACATCCAGCCTCATACCCGGGTAGTGGGACCGTGCTATATTGGTGAGGATTCCATCCTGGTGAATGGCAAGATCAGAGAGGGGACAAGCATTGGGCCAGTCTGCAGAATTGGTGGAGAGGTGGAGGGATCGATCTTTTTAGGATATTCTAATAAGTACCACGAGGGCTTTCTGGGACATTCCTATGTAGGCGAATGGGTGAATTTAGGTGCTTTAACCACTAACAGCGATTTAAAAAACAACTATACCTCAATTAAGGTAATGGTTAACCATACTCTGGTTGACTCAGAACTGACAAAGGTTGGCGCCTTCATAGGCGATCACGTGAAGACAGGAATTGGGACCTTGCTCAATACCGGAATTTCCATGGGTTTCGCCTCCAACATCTTCGGTGGGGGGATGATCCAGCAAAAGTATATTCCTGCTTTCTTCTGGGGGAGTGTTGAAAGACAGAAAGAATATCAGCTGGAAAAAGCGATCCAAACCGCCAGGACGGTGATGAAAAGAAGAAATGTGAAATTAGAGAAAGACGAGGTTAATCTATTTAAGAAGATATTCCAGCTTACCGAAAAAGAGAGAAGAAGAATTAGCTTGCCAATTGATTAGACATTACGAAGAGGTTGTTCTTTCCTCTCGCCTCGAAAAACAAGAATGGATGGAACCAAGACCGTAAGATCAAATAAGATTCGATTCAATTTTTAAAATACCAGAGAGTGAAATCTGAGAGGATAGGGTTTCAAAGAGAAAGGACCCAAGTTTTCCGTAATGCCCTGAGGAGAAAATTTATAGAGTTGAGGAAGGTGGTAGCCTGCGTGCTTGGTAGGAAAGTGAGCGGATGTGCTCGGATGTTTTTGTTAATATAATCAAAAGAGAGATATAACCTTTTTCCTTGATAACGAGAAAAGATTTTCATGCTTTGTTTATTTTAGGAGGGAGAAGTGCCAGAGCTTAGAAAAGACCCTGTAATAGGCAGATGGGTAATCATATCTACAGAGCGAGGGAAAAGGCCATCTGACTTTTCCGGTGCTCCCAAGAGAAGAACAGAGAGCAAACTATGTCCCTTCTGTCCGGGTAATGAATCTGCTACCCCGCCGGAGATTATGGCTTTTCGTCCGGATTCCTCCGAGCCAAACAAGCCTGGATGGACCTTAAGAGTTATTTCAAACAAATACCCGGCCTTGCGGATTGAGGGTGACCTTAACCGGGAGGGGTTGGGAATCTTCGATAAGATGAACGGGGTGGGAGCGCATGAGGTGATTATAGAAACACCAGATCATGACAAGGATCTGGTTGATCTTAGTGTCAAGCAGATGGAGGACCTCATCTGGGCATATCGGGCAAGAACCATGGATCTGAGAAAGGACCCTCGCTTTCGATACATATTGATTTTTAAAAATCAGGGAGAAACCGCCGGCGCATCTTTGGAGCATAGCCACAGCCAGCTTATTGCCACCCCCATAGTCCCCAAAAGGGTAATGGAGGAGGTGGAGGGTGCAGGTAAATATTATGGATACAAGGAAAGGTGTATTTTTTGTGACATCATAAAGCAGGAGGTCTCTGGTGATGAACGGGTGGTGATTCAGAACGAATCCTTCATTTCCTTGGAACCTTTCGCTCCCAGATTTCCTTTTGAAACCTGGATTTTGCCCAAAAAGCACTTTCCAGCCTTTGAAGACATCAAAAAAGAGAACATTCCAGAACTTGCTGCCATACTTCTGGAAACTCTTCAGAGATTAGCTAAGGCGTTGAATAATCCACCATATAACTACGTTCTGCACACCAGTCCGGTGGACAACGATTACGCCGAAGAATATCACTGGCATATTGAGATTATGCCCAAGTTGACCAGAGTGGCGGGTTTTGAATGGGGGACTGGTTTTTACATAAATCCCACCACCCCCGAGGATGCCGCCGCATATCTGAGAGAAGTAGAAATCTGAAAAACTTAATCGAAGGGAGAGAGTTGGAGACAAAAAGGTTAAAAATCTTGATCGCCTCTCCAGAGGTGGTCCCTTTTGCCAAGACCGGGGGTCTGGCTGATGTATGTGGTGCTCTGCCCAAAGCACTGGCGAAGTTGGGTCATCAGGTAAAGGTAATCTTACCCAAGTACAGGATGGTGGATGAGAAAGAATTCAAATTGTCGGGGCTAAAAACAGACATTCCTCTGATTCCCGTGGGGGATAAAAATGTTAAGATCACCGTGAAAAACTATAATCTGCCATCTCCTAAGGTGGAATATCTTTTCGTCGTCTGTGATGAGTATTATGATCGAGAGGAGCTTTACAAGGATCAATCAACCGGTTTCGACTACAAGGATAACGACGAGAGATTTGTCCTGTTTGCCAGAGGAACTTTGGAAATTTTAAAGGCCAGGGGATGGCAACCTGATATCGTTCACGCCAATGACTGGCAATCTGCTCTGATGGCTGCATATTTGAAAACCATTTATGCAGACGATCCATTCTTTGAGCAAACCGCATCGGTTTTCTCTATTCATAACTTAGCCTATCAGGGCAATTTCCCCAAAAGCGCCCTGGATAAGATAGGAGTATCCAAAGATTTGTTTTATCCCGCCAGCGCTTTTGAATTCTGGGGAAATGTGAATTTCATGAAGGCAGGGATAAGTTATGCCGACGTGATGAACACGGTCTCCGAGACCTATGCGGTGGAGATACAGTCCAGCTCTGAGTTCGGTCATGGACTGGAAGGGGTATTAAGAACAAGAAATGCAGATCTTTATGGCATCGTAAACGGCATCGATTATGATGTTTGGTCTCCGGAAAAAGATAAGCTGATCTCTTACAACTACAGCCTGAAGGATATCTCTAACAAAAGGAAAAACAAAGAACTTTTGCTAAAGTTGTGTAACCTGCCCCTATCCAGCAGAGACATTCCTCTTATAGGAATCATCTCCAGGCTGGCAGATCAGAAGGGATTTGATCTTTTAGCTAAGATTGGCGATGAGCTTCTATCATTGGATTTACAGTTGGTCATCCTGGGAACTGGAGAAGAAAAGTATCATCGCTTATTCAAGGAGATGAGAGTGAAATGTTCTGATAAAATTTCGGTCAATCTTGGTTTTGATAATCCGCTGGCTCATCTGATTGAAGCAGGAAGCGACATGTTTCTCATGCCATCCAGATACGAGCCATGTGGTTTAAACCAGCTCTACAGTTTGAAGTATGGGACCGTTCCCATTGTCCGAAAGACCGGCGGATTGGCAGATACCATAGAAAATTATGATCTACAGACCGGAGAGGGCACCGGTTTCGTTTTTAAAAACTACGACGCTTCTGAACTTATGGATACTATCAAACTGGCTCTCAGAGTGTATAAAGAAAAAGATGCTTGGCTCAAATTGATGAAGAACGGGATGAAAAAAGATTTCTCCTGGGAGACGGCAGCTAAAAAATATGTTGAGATTTATCAGAAAGCCATCCAAAAAATGGATGTGGTTGACGTTTGAAAGCCAAAATTACCACGTTGGAAGACCGGTTACTTGTTAGTGCAGGGTTCCTTCGGCTTGCGCCCTCAGGGCAAGCCCTTATCCCGCACTCTTTATATGTTTCGGGGTAGGGATCTCCCGAAATCACGGATTACTTCTGTTTATTCCAACCACTTGCTCATCATCAAAAAATCTAATTGATGCCAGTGTTTTCTAAAATATGCTTCTAGGTTGAATCCTGACTTAAGATAAAAGCTCACTGCCGGAACCAAAAAAGGAAAGGTATACGCAAAGATTTTGTGACAGCCTTTGTCCTTGCAATATCCAATAACTTCAGATAGAAGCTCTTTTCCAGTTCCTTTTCTCTGAGACAGGGGATCGGTGCATATCCAAGAAAGATCCGAAACACCCCCCTCTTCTATTCTACCAATTGCTAAACCGATTAGCCCTTGTTCTTCCACAGACACAAAGGCAAAGCTGTTTTTGTGTTCTATGAATCGAGAGAAAGCTTCTGCAGAGTAACGTTGTAGTTCTTCTTCAAATAGCTTTTCAGGATAGACCTCCTTTTCGTACCTTTCCCACGACTCCCTTCTCGCCCGATGTGAGATATCCACACAAGCTTTTATGTCGTCTCTGTTCATCTCTCTGATGAGCATCCTAACCTCCCTCTTATGTGGTAGCTACCCAGAAAACCTTTGATCAACAGTTTCGGGGGGACCTCGACTGTTGGTGTGGGGTACCCTTCGGCTTGCGCCCTCAGAGCAAGCCCTTTACTCCGCATCATTTGTGTTTCGGGGTAGGTGTTCATCCTATCGGGATTCACCCTGAAGGGTACCCCGAAACAACGAAAGTTAAGATCCGGTTCCCCAGATCTTTTCATTTAATACAGTAACTAATTCATCGATTTTATGCCTGGTTTGCTCCATGGAGTCTCTTTCCCTTAAGGTAACGGTTTCGTCCTGCAGGGTTTGAGAGTCCACAGTGATGCCAAAAGGTGTGCCCGCCTCATCCTGACGGCGATACCGTCTTCCCACTGCTCCCCGATCATCGTAGAACACGTTGAAATACGGCCTAAGCATCTTAGCGATCTTTTGGGCAATCTCCGGCATGTTGTCCCGATTCACCAGAGGAAGGATGGATGCCTTGAAAGGGGCAACCTTCGGGTCCAATTTCAAGACCACTCTTTTTTCGCCTCTGACCTCCTCCTCATGATATGCGTCCACTAAGCAAACGAGCAAGTTGCGGTCGACCCCGGCAGAAGTTTCTATAATGTACGGGATGAATCTCTCCTTGGTCTGGTCGTCAAAATAGGAGAGGTCTTTGCCCGTGGCCTGGCTGTGACGGGACAAATCAAAATCGGTGCGGTTATGTATTCCCTCGATCTCTTTCCAGCCAAAGGGAAAATTGTATTCGATATCGTATGCCGTCTTGGCATAAAAAGCTAATTCCTTTTTTTCGTGCTGATGAAGTTTCAGATTCTCCTTTCTGATACCGATTTCTGTATACCACTTCATCCTCTCTTCCTTCCAATAGTCAATCCATTTTTCATCCTCTTTGGGATTGATGAAATACTGCATCTCCATCTGCTCGAATTCACGGGAGCGGAAGATAAAGTTTCCCGGCGAGATCTCGTTTCTAAATGCTTTACCAATTTGGGCGATGCCGAAGGGAATTTTTTGGCGGGCGGGTCCCATCACATTCAAGAAATTCACATAGATTCCTTGAGCGGTTTCCGGTCTTAGGTAGACCACGGATGCAGCATCCTCTATCGGTCCCATGTGAGTCTTAAACATCAGGTTAAACATGCGCGCCTCAGTAAGCTCACCGCCGCAAGCGGGACAGGTGGAACCCTCAATATCGTCTGCTCTGAATCTTTGCTTGCACTTCTTGCAGTCCACCATGGGATCGGTGAACCCCTCCACGTGTCCTGAGGTCTCCCATACCGCAGGATGCATTAAAATGGAAGCATCCACCCCCTCGATGTCGTTCCGATATTGAGTCATACTTTTCCACCAAAAGCCCTTGATATTTTTCTTCATTTCTACGCCAAAGGGACCGTAGTCCCAACAGCTATTGATCCCTCCGTATATTTCTGAGGATTGAAAGATGAAACCTCTCCTTTTACATAAGGAGACCAGCTTGTCCATCAAATCGGGTTCTTTCTTTTTTGCCACATCTCCTCCTTGATAGCTCTAATTATTTCTATCTGAGAATGCCCGGCCAAATTTAATCTTTTGGTGTTTTCGCAGATTATATTTGTCTGAAGTTTCACTCGGTTTTTAAGAATTCCAATGACTTCAGATCTTTCCCTCTTCCAGTATGATAATCTAAAAGATTAAGGATCACACCTGAAATCTCCATTAAGTGTTTTCTGGGAATGTTATACGTACTTAAATCTTCGGCCTTTACCGATTGAAGTTTAAGCGCTGAGGTCACAGAATCTCTGGATAATCTGAGATATGCCTGATCTGGTCTGGCACATCTTTTGCAAATGATGCCTCCCTTTTCCGGACTGAACAACACAATTTTTCCCTCGACTTGTTTATTGCAGTTTATGCACCTTTCAAACTTTGGCTTATATCCCAGAAGATGGGTTAATTTCAAAACATAGGAGCAGAAAGATTTCTCCATCGATCCTTGAGGACACCTCTCCATGAAAGATAAAGTGGCTAAAGCCAATTCAAAAAGCTCCGGGTTTGATTCCTCACCGGTGATCAGCCGATCCAAAAGCTCCAAAGCAGCCGAAGCAAAGACATATCGATTCAAATCCTTATAAAGTGATTGATATGATTTCATGATTTCGCTCTGAGACAAAAGATAGATCTCAGAAGTTCGTTTTTTGTAGAAAACGATCTGGATGTGCGAAAAAGTTTGTAACGCTCCAGCCAGTCTGCTTTTGGGCTTTCTGATTCCCTTGGCAATGACCTTGATCTTCCCGCAATCTTTGGTATACAGGGTGGCTATTTTGGAGGTATCGCCAAATTTAATGCTTTTTAAAACGATGGCTTCGGTTTTGGTGATGCTCATGGGGATAGAGAATCAGGTGGAGGGGATTCAGCAGATTTTTTTTCTTCTTCTTGATTGGATTTTTCCTCTTGAATGATCCGATACACTTTTTCTCCCTCTTTTATCATGCCCAATCTCTCTCTGGCTTGTTTTTCTAAGTAGAATTCATCCTGGGTGAGCCTCTTTTTCTCAATTTCCAAATCAACGATTTCAGCGTCGATCATTTTGGATTCTTTTTCTAAATTCTTTTTTTCTTTCCACAATGAATGAATCTGAACAAATCCATAGGGTCCGGTAAGGAAGCGATATGCAAGGAATATAAAGATTAAAAGGAGCAAAATCCTTTTGACCGTCCTTCTCTTAGCAGCGCTTCTCTCTTTTACCTTCTTAAAGAAACTGCTCTGCGGTGAACTTCTTTTCTTCCTTCTTCTAACCATATGTAATAAAATCTTTGCATCAAGCAGGCTTCGCCATGCTTGACCTACAAAATCTGCGCAATTAAGGTGCTGGCAACGGTAAGACTATCGCAAAACATGACTTGACCAAGTCCCAAAGAAGTTTTGCTTTTTCTGGAGAAAGCGCTAAGTTTACCGCAATGCTTACCATAACTCCAATTGAAGTGTGCACCCAGTCTTTTCTTCCCTGTCGTTTGGCTGCGTCTTTCAAGTAATCAATTTGCCTTTCAACAAAAGATAGTTGTTTTCCTTGTAGATTGAAATTGGTTTCCATTTGTGCTTGCAATTTATCTAACGATATTAGAATATTTTCTACTTCAGGGTATGAAAAAGGCGTATTAGATATCTCAGCTGTACCTATATATGTTTCATGTGGTGCATATCCTTTTAATTGTTCCCAAAGATCTGGGACTTCCTGTTTTTCGAGTCGTGACAGCCAGTCTCTGAAACTAATCAGTGCGCCTTCCCAATCATACTTGTGAGATGATGGTGTTATGGATAATTCACGAGTGCGTGGGTGAGATTTACAATAAAAATAATCAAACTGGTCACGATCAAATTTAAAGTAGAAATCAGTGTGTACATACCTAACAATAGAAACGGCGTAGGTAATTTTTTCATTACATTCGGTACTTTCTTCCCCCCACTCAAAATTCAAGGGATTTAACCCAGCCTCTTGAACACATTCAAAAATCTTATTTTTTTGAGTCCTTAGAAGCAAATAATCTTTCATGCCACCTCTTTCAATCGCCTTGATTTGTCAAGCAGGCTTCGCCATGCTTCACCTGCTATTCTATTATATTGTAAAAAACCTTCTTTCCCAGAAACTGTGCACTCTCTTTTAATTCCTCTTCTATGCGCAGAAGGCGATTGTATTTGCAGATTCTGTCGGTGCGCGAGGCGGAGCCGGTCTTTATCTGTCCGGCATTGGTTGCCACCACCACATCGGCTATCGTAGTATCTTCAGTTTCACCAGAACGGTGAGAGACCACTGCAGTGAAGCCAGCTTGCTTTGCCGTCTCTATGGCATCCAGAGTTTCAGTTAAGGTTCCAATCTGGTTGAGCTTTATCAAAATGGAGTTGGTTGTCTTAAGCTGAATTCCTTTTTTCAATCTTTTTATATTGGTGACATAAAGGTCATCTCCCACGATCTGAATTCTGTTTCCCAACCTCTGGTTCATTTTCACCCATCCATCCCAATCATCCTGCGCTAAACCATCCTCAATGGAAATGATGGGATACTTATTTACCAGATTCTCATAAAAATCGACCATCTCGTCTGAGCCAAGTTTTTTGTTTTCCGCCTTGAGCACATATACTTTTTCTTTTTTGTCATAAAATTCTGAAGCGGCAGGGTCCAGGGCTAAAAGCACATCCTCTTTTGGCTTGTATCCAGCCTTTTCGATCCCCTCTATAACTACCTGAAGTGCCTCCTCATTGGAATTCAAATTGGGTGCGAATCCCCCCTCATCTCCTACCGCGGTATTGTAATTTTTATCTTTGAGCACTTTCTTGAGATTATGAAAAATCTCTGCGCCCATTCTCAAAGCCTCTTTGAAATTAGGCGCACCCACCGGCATGATCATAAACTCTTGCAGATCCACGTTATTGTCCGCATGTGATCCCCCATTTAAGATATTCATCTGGGGAACGGGAAGTATCTTGGAGTTAACACCACCGATATACTGGTATAAAGGCAGATCGCAATAGAAAGCGGCGGCTTTACAAGCAGCCATGGAGACTCCCAGGATAGCATTTGCTCCCAGATTGCTTTTACCCTCAGTGCCATCCAGCCCGATCAAGAATTTGTCTAATGCCACCTGATCTGATGCGTCTAATTCGTTTTCAAAAAGTGCCGGTGCGATTACGTTATTGACGTTGTCCACCGCTTTGGTCACACCTTTTCCCAGAAAGCGGTTCGGGTCTTTATCTCTCAGCTCCAACGCCTCATGTTCACCAGTAGAAGCGCCAGAGGGAACGGCCGCCCTTCCAAAAGACCCATCCTCTAAGACCACATCCACCTCCACGGTGGGATTTCCACGAGAATCTAAAATCTCACGGGCATGACATCCTATGATTGCCGGCATATTTTTCTCCTCCTTCAAGGTTAAAGACGATTTTTGTTCTTGGGCATAATCTAAGCGAAACAAAATGATTTATCAACAAAAAAATTAGCATGGCCAACGGATGGTAATCATTTTTGTAGATGCCTGATTTATCAGACGAGGTTAAGCTCGATCGCCACTAAAGCGGGATTTTCAATAAATAGGGTGACTACAATGAACGGCTCACAAACGAACTTTAGTGGGTTTTCTCTTGAAGAGAAGTAAGGGTGGCAGGGGAGAGGCAAAAAAGAGGAAGGGTGATTTTACAAAAGCTGGGATCTTTTTCTTACGGCCCATTCAATGGACAAACAGAGGACAAAGATCGCCAAAAGCAGGGGATGGTTCCATAGCTGAATCTCTTTGGTCTTTTGCTTTTCTTTTTCTACCAGGTTAAGATCACCAGTGAGATTTTCAATCTGTTCCTTTTGGTAATACTCTCCTCCGGACACTTCAGCTATCCTCTTGAGTAAATCGAAATCCGTTTTCAGATCAGAGTCCTCCACGCTGTATTCCTCCACCAAGAATTCACCCTTTTTTACGCCGAGTTTTTTTCCATCCCTGAAAACTTTGCCTTCAAATGAGTATCTCCCGGGTGGGAGCGCTCTCAATGTGGCGGTATAGTTGCCCAATTCGTCTAAGCTTAAGTTGACCAGCTCTGAATCTGGCAGAGCTTCTCCTTTGATATTTACCCCCACCGAGGCGTCACCTATCTTCTGATAATTCTGATCGAAGATTTTGGCTTTAAAGGTTATCCTCTCTCCACCTTTGTAGATCTTTTTGTCGGTGAATAGATTTATCAAGTCCATATCCTCTCTTACCACCAGCCACCTGACTGAGTTGTTCCAGAAAGTCTGATAGATTTGGTTATCTTTTCCGATCCCCCACAAAAGGAAATCCCATCTCCAGAATGGTGTGGTAGTGATTGCCATCACTTTTCCCTTTCCATAATTTCTCACCACTATACCGGGCGAGAAAACATCTGGAATTTGTGGATTTCTAAATCCTGCCAGGTTGCTGGCATCTTTGGTCACTGAACCGAGTATGACAACTCCCAAAAATGGTGGAAGATCAGACCATATCTTTTCATTCTCCTCTGAGTTTTCCACCAGTCGAGTAACCGGGTGTAACTTTCCTTCTTCTGTGAGCTTCAAATTGATATTGGCAGAGGAGAAGGTTATACTTCTTCCTGCCGGATCGAAAGGCAGAAGCGATGAGGTCTCCATAAATCCATGAGTATCCATAAACTCTTTGCCCAATAAGAAAAGAGTCGAACCACCTTTGCTGAAGACAAAATCCTCGATTTCCTTTTCGTGGCTTTTTAAAATGAATCCAGGCGGATCGATAAAAATTAAAATGTCAAACAAACTTAGTTGTTTTTCCCCTTGTGGAAATCTGCCCAGGACAGGTTGTCCTTTTGTTCCATAGACTAATGTTTTAAGCTCAATATTTTTGTCCTTTTCTAAAGCCCTTTTCAAAAAGGTGTATTCCCAGTTCAAACTTCCGCTGATCAGAAGTATGGCGATTTTGCTTTTCAGGACTTTGATGGTGAATGAACGCCGGTTGTTTTCCTTAACCGACTCCCCGTCTAAAACAGGAATTGCCAGATCATACCGATGCAACCCCGCCTCTTTTGGAATGATGGTGAGATCGACGGTTTGGGTTGCTCCAGATTTACCCAGGTTTAAATTTTGTTGGGCTAACGTATTTTTTTTCTCCTTTATCGAAACCGGAATCTTGAGTTGATCAAAGCCTGTCTGCGAGATATCTACCTGAACGGGAATTTGATCATCCACATAGGCTATATCATTATAAACCATCCTCTCTATGGATACATCTTTGGGAGGAATATACTCCCCCACACCACGGGTGTAGATGGGGATGTTAGTGGATCTTGCCACCAAAACTGGATCTTCACCCAGATTATTTGCTCCGTCACTCAGAATCACGATTCCTCTCAAATTTTGCCGGCTCAATTTCTTCACAACCAATTCTATGGCATCTCCTATGGAGGTGGCGTTGCCCAGGGAGTCCGGGAATTTCCTCTCAAGATTCATCGGGATGAGGGAGTCAGCAAAGCCGAATGTCTTTAACTCTGCCAGGTATGAAATCTTTTTAAATATATCGTTTTTTAATAAATTCTGTAGTGCCTCTATTCTTTTGATGTCAGTCCCTTTGAGATTCATGCTTCCGGAGGTGTCCAAAAGCAAGGCAATCACCGGCTTTTGGACATGTCTTCTGGCGATGGTTAAAATCGGTTCGGACAGAACCAGAAAAAGGGAAAATAAAGCTACGATTCTCAGAGCAAGGAGTAAAGTTTTTTTTCTTTTACTTAAAGGGGGAAAGGTATGACGGTAAGTGAAGATGGCAAAAAGAATCGCAAGGATGAAGAGACCGATTACCATCTCCAGATTTCTTTCTTGAAGATTTAAAAGTAACTTACTGATCCCGAGCAATCAATTTTCTCCTTTCAGAAGACTTATACAACCATACGCAACAGTTGGCTCTGGCGTTTTTAAGAGTGGGATTGAAGTCCACTGACAATCATTGCAAGAGGTATCTGGTTGAGGACGGGAGAAGGATTACTTAAGGGATTTGTCTGTTTTGCGCTCTCAAAGAGGAGAAAGAAAGCTACCTTTATTTGTCTCTTTGGATCACAAAGCTGACCAGATCCTGCAAAGCCTTCTTGTATTTTGAATCTTCCAGCTCTGAGAGAAAGCTTAGAGCTTTCTGCCCAAAGGAGGTGGTTCTCTTGCGGGCGTATTCCACTCCACCGTTGCCTTTTATAAGAGAGAGGATTTGGTCGAAATCTTTTTGGTTGAAGTCATTTTCCAAAAGTCTCAAAGTTTTCTTTCTGGAGCGAGGATCACACTCCCTTAAGGTATGTATTAAGGGGAGGGTGATCTTTCCCTCCTTCAGGTCATTCCCCAGACCTTTGCCCGTTTTTTCGCTCTCACCCAACCAATCCAAAAGGTCATCGGTTATCTGAAATGCTATTCCCAGGTTTTCTCCATACTCCTTTAGTCTTTCCTGCACCTTCTTTTCTACTCCAGCTATTAAAGCTCCGGATTCACAGGAGGCGGTGAAAAGTGAAGCAGTTTTTGCGGAGATGATTTGCAGATAAGTCTCCTCGTCCAGATCAAAGTTATGGCTCTCCTGAACCTCCTTCATCTCTCCAATGCTTAATTTTTCTGTTGCCCGGGAGGCGGTGGAGAGAAGAGAAAGAGATTTTGTCTCCACTATTAATCTTAACGCCCTGGCCAGAAGGAAATCACCCATCAGCACCGAGACCATGTTGTTCCATTTATGGTTTACCGAAACCTGTCCTCTTCGCACCTTGGATTGGTCTATCACATCATCGTGTAAGAGAGTGGCAGTATGTATGAACTCAACCGCCAAAGCCACGCTCATCACTTGGAGATTGAAGGCAGAGTTGACCTTCAAGTTCGCACATGCACCATATGAAAGAAATACCATTGCCGGTCTGAGCCTTTTGCCCTTCCGATTAATCAAATGCATGGCTACCTGTGAGATCAAAGCAGAATCGGAATTCAGATTCTCTTTGAGTTTCTCATCAAACAAAATCAGATCTTTTTTTATCGGCAAAAGTATTGAATCCAGTTCCATGCTTTAAGACAAGTTAGCTTTTATACAGAACAAGGTTAAAAACCGTAATTGCGTTGGCTCAATAATATTACTTCTCTTTTCAAAAGTCAAACAAAAAAGTCTCAGCATTTAGTTAAGGGTTGATGTTAATGCGAAATCTCCTTGGGTGGCGGCGAAAAAGTGAGTTTTGACAAAAAGCTTGATGGTTTGTTCAATCTTCGTCAATTCAGAGGGTTTGATATTTTTTCTTAAGCTGTAAAAGATATCTATGAAGGGTCTCTTTCGCCTCATTTAGTGTCTCTAAGACAAAAAGCTTTCCTCTGAGCTCTTTGGAGTGGGAAATCCCTTTGGTGTACCAGACCATGTGTTTTCTCATGCTTCTTATGCTGGCATATTCTCCTTTTTCCTTCACGGAAAGCTCGGTATGTTCAAGACAGGTCTTGATTTTTTCTTCAAGTGATGGTTCTGGCAGAAGTTCTCCATATTTCAGGAAATGATTGGTGCGGGAGAATATCCATGGATTTCCCAAAGAACCTCTTCCGATCATCACCGCATCGCAACCTGTGCGATCAAGCATGTTTTCCGCATCCTGAGGAGAGAAGACGTCACCCGATCCTATCACCGGTATGTTTACCTCTTTTTTCACGCCAGCGATTATATTCCAATCCGCTTTGTTGGAGAATCCATCCTCTTGGGTACGGGGATGAACGGTAATGGCTGAGGCTCCACAGTCTTCAGCAATCTTTGCCACTTTGACAGCCACTAAATTATTCTGATCCCAGCCGCTTCTGATCTTCACCGTGACTGGCACCCCGGACGCCTTGGTTACCGTTAGGATTATTTTCTCCGCAAGCTTAAGATCCTTAAGCAGAGCCGCCCCCCCATTTTTCGTGACCACCTTTTTCACTGGACAGCCAAAGTTTAAATCAATCAAATCCGGCTTGAGTTTATTAATTAGCTGGCAAGCTGAAGCCATTCTCTCTGGATCCGAGCCAAAGATTTGGACGCCTATTGGCCTTTCTTCTAGTTTAAAGTTAAAAAGCCTCAATGTGCCAATATTGCCTCGCAGGACTCCCTCAGCTGAGATCATCTCAGTGTAAACTAAAGCCGCTCCAAACTGTTTGGCTATAATTCGGTAGGAAGTATCGGCAATTCCGGCTAAAGGAGCCAAGACTACCTTTCCGGATAAAATCAAGTTTCCAATTTTCATGTCGACAATATAATAAAAGTCGAGCAAGGATGCAAACGACTATAAATCGCTTTCCACCATCAGGTTGTTTAAAAAATGAATTAGGCAGGCTAAATAAATTGACAAAAGCACAAAAAGAGATTAATTTTATTATGGAAATGTAAACAAGGGGGGAAAGATGCCAGAGATAGTGGTCAAGTTTGAAGACAAAGTAATCGAAAGGGTGGTCACCCAGAAAAAAAAGATCAGCATTGGAAGGACTCCGGACAACGACATAGTTCTGGATAATAAAGCGGTTTCAAGAAAGCATGCTCTAATCGAATTTGACCAGGATTCCGCTTTGATCATCGATAATGAGAGCCTGAATGGAATCTTTGTGAACAGCCGAAAGGTAACTGAGGAGGTGTTGAGAGATGACGATCAGATCACCATTGGCAAGTTTGATTTGGTTTACCATCGAGACACTCCCAGAGAGACCCAACTTGCCGAGTTAGACGGGACCATGATCCTAAAGACCCGAAAACAAAAGGAGCTTTTAGAAAGGGATAAAATAGCCAGAGAGATAACTGAGGTGGCGGGGGGATCAGTTTTGGTGGGTGAAGCGGGTACCACCAAGAAGCAGTTTCTCTTAAATAGACCGGTTATTACTTTAGGCAAGGCAAAATTCGTAAACATACCGGTAAAAGGCTTTTTGGTCTCCAGAATCCAAGCCAAAATCACCAAAGATAAAGAGGATTTTATGCTGGTGAATCTGGGACGCAGAGGCAAAACCAAGGTGAATGGAGAAAGTGTTCAAAGATGCAATCTTAAAAATGATGACCTGATTGAGGTGGGCCGGTCAGTGTTTCGTTTTATCCAGGGAAGCAGCAAATGAGATATGGATTCTTCTCAGATGTTCATTCCAATCTGGAAGCTCTAAAAGTGGTGGTAGCAGATTTTCAGAAGGAAAAACTGGATAAGGTGTTCTTTCTGGGAGATGCGGTTGGATATGGACCTGATCCTAATGAATGTACCTCCATTATCGACCAGACTACTGACGTGAAGGTGATGGGAAACCACGATTATGCCGCTTTAGGTTTGATAGAGACTAATTTATTCAATGAGTACGCACAGAAATCCATGGAGTGGACCAAAAAGGTGCTGACCGAGAAAAGTGTAAAGGTCCTCTCCCGCTTTGCCATGGACCACAGGTTCGATCAATCCTATTTGGTTCATTCTACCCCCAAGGAGCCACAGGAGTGGAGTTATATCTTCGATTTGGATGACGCTGAAGAGAATTTTAACTTTTTTAATAAACAGATCTGTATCATCGGCCATTCACACTTTCCGGTCATTATCAAGAAATACAATGGCAAGCATTGTTTTTTGCACCAGGAGACTTTGACCGAGATAGCCAAGGGATTCAAATATATCATAAATATAGGCTCGGTGGGGCAGCCCCGAGACGGGTCCAATCAGGCCTGTTATCTGATCTACGATACCAAAGAAAAGATAGCCACCTTGAAAAGGCTTCCTTACGATTTTAAGAAGACTCAGGCTAAGATGAAAAAGAGGGGGTTACCTCAATTCCTTATTGATCGACTGGCTGTGGGTAGATAGTTCGTTCAATCGAGATTTTTCAAATTTAAGAAAAGTTTTGGGGTGCTATTGTCGGAGTATAGTATTCTTTTTTTGTAGTGATTGACAGTGGGGTTATTATTCTTCGAAGCGGTGATCGTTTTGCGTAGCTTAACTTTTACCGAATCCCGGGGTATGAACCGGATGGCTTATGCCTGCGGATTTTACCTGACTGGACTTGAGACCTTAGGGGCTTATAACTTGTTTATGTTTCATTAAGATAAAAAAGGGAAGACCCGGTGAGAGGATTAAAAACTAAAATTCACAACGCAAAATTTGTTCCCAGAAATTTGTTGAAGAAATTTTCAGGACTTATTCTATATGTTTTGATAACCATTCTGATCATCTCCCTATACGCTGGGAAGTATGGGTTTCTGGAGAGGCTGACTACGCAGATGCAGGATGAAATGTTCAGGCTGAGAGGAAAGATAGATGCGCCACCAGCAGATGTCATCATTGTGGGGATAGACGATAGATCTGTGGACCATATAGGTAGGTGGCCCTGGCAAAGAGATCTCTTCGCTCAGTTGATCTTTGCCATCTCACAGGGGTCTCCCAAGGTATTAGGAGTAGATATATTTCTTCCGGAGCAGATCGACGAGGACACCTCCGGTCGGACAAGCTTTTTAGCCGAGGAGATTTATGCCGCTGGCAATGTGATCCTTCCCATCTATTTCAGTCTTTCTGAGGTGGGGATAGCACCTGCGCCAACTCCGGATCTAATTAAGAAATCTGCCATTGGCGGTGCCAAAAATTTAAACAAAGTTGTGTCCTCAATTGTCTGGGCTAAACAGATATACTACCCCAGCCCCACCCTGGTTGAGGCATCATATGGCTTTGGGCATATCAATATTAATTATGATGCAGATGGATTGATAAGAAGGGAGCCTCTTTTGATCAACTATGATGGATATTTATATCCATCATTTGGTATGCAGTTAGCCAGCACGTTTTTGAAAATTGATCTAACTCAAATCAAACCTAAGGATGAGGGTGGTTTGGTCGTGGGGAAGATTACCATTCCCACGGACAAAGGACAGCAAATGCTTCTAAATTACCATGGACCGAATTTTAGCTTCAAACGGGTTTCGGCTATGCAGGTTCTGGCTGGCGAAGTTGATCCCTCAATCTTCAGACAGAAGATAGTATTGGTGGGATTGACCTCAACTGAGTCTAAGACCTGGATTGATATTCCGGCATTTGGAGAGATAAATGAGGTGGAAAGGATTGCCACGGTCACCGAAAACATTATCCACCATGATTTCTTGAGACATTTTTCCCCATTATGGAGTCTTCTGATTTTGATTTCTATTGGAATCTTTTGCGCTTTAGTACTTCCCAATGTATCTTTGACTTATCGAATAGTAATTCTTCTGGTATTCTTGTTTGTGGTATTCAATCTTAGTTATATCCTTCTCTCCTCCTTTGGGATTTTGAGCAAGCCCATCTATCCCATTTTAGAACTTCTGTTATTCCTTATTGCCGCCCCCACCATTAAGCCTAAACCGGCGGGAAGAAAAGAGGTTAAAGAAGAGAGGTTGGAATTGAGAGATGTGAAGATGGAACTCCACACACATCCAGGTTCTGATCAAGCCGAGAAAGAGACATCTGAGGGGAAGATGGGTGCTTCCATCCAAACAGTTGGCAAGGAATCAATGGATGAAAAAACACTGGCGATACATTCAAAAATAGCGGAACCGAAAGATAAGGGGAAAGGTGAGAAAGAAAAAGCATTGCCTTCCTCTGCCCCAACACCTAAAACATTCGCGGAACAAACCTCTCAACTTTCAAAGACCCCCATCTCTCCGCCTCCTCCGGATGAGAGCTCTACCCCTCTTCCTACAGGAGAGTCTCCAGCTCTTTCCCAATTTGGCCGTTATAAGATCATCCAGCTTTTAGGGAAGGGTGGAATGGGGACGGTATATAAAGGTGTGGATCCGATGCTGGATAGGCCGGTGGCTCTTAAGACCATAAGATTGGATTTCGCCCTTTCTTCGTCTGAAATCTCTGAACTCAGGGCGAGATTGATTCAAGAGGCCAAAGCGGCAGGCAAGCTTTCTCATCCCAACATAGTTACCATTTACGATGTGGGTGAGGAAGGGGGTCTACATTACATAGCCATGGAATATCTTTCCGGCTATGCCCTGGAGGACTTCATCAAGAAAAAAGGGGAGCTAAATTACAGGATCGTGGCAAAAATTATCATGCAGATCTGCGATGCGTTAAGCTATGCTCATCATCACGGTATCGTGCATCGAGATATCAAACCAGCCAACATCATGCTTTTAGAAGATTTTCATGTAAAGGTTATGGATTTCGGCATCGCCCGACTGGAAACGGGCTCACTGACCCAAAGTAATGTAACACTGGGCACCCCCCGTTACATCTCCCCGGAGCAGTTAGAGGGGAAGCCAGCTGACAAAAGGTCAGATATCTTTTCTCTGGGAGTGGTGATCTACGAGCTTCTCACCAAGCAGAAGCCATTTTCTGGGGAAAACGTCAGTTCACTTATGTATCGTATTTTGAATTATGATCCCCCGGCTCCTTCCAGCATAAATGAAAAAACTCCCTTAGTGTTCGATCACCTGGTATCTAAGGCTATGGCGAAGAAACCAGAGAAGAGGTTTCAGGATGCGGAAGAGATAAGCAGGATCCTCAAAGAGTTTGTCTCCAGCTTTGTGGTTACTCGTAGTATCCAGATATAGTTTTCGTAATAAAATCTGTTCGGTTACGGGTCAATGTCACAGTCGGATTAAAGAAAACCACAGCCAAAAGTTCCCAGAATCTACATCCCACTAGACAGTTAACTCGTTAATATAGAAAGAACTTAAGGGCTTAACTTCAACTATCCCTTGAGATGTTGTTTTTGTCTTTTGCATGCTTTTCCTTATTCCTGTTTTTTGGAAATCGGATGCTTTCATTGTAAAGCTTGTCTTGTGTAAAATTCTTCTTGTATAAATAAGTGATAGAGCATATCCATTTAGAAAAAGATGGGAAAGGACGATATGCCCGATATGAGCATTTCAGTTGCCGGAGTGGTGAAATTGGTAGACGCGCCGGACTCAAAATCCGGTGAGGCTCAAACCTCGTGTCGGTTCGACTCCGACCTCCGGCATGAACACAAAGTTAACTATCGAGACGACTTCCTCATATCTACCTTAAAGTTACCCGAACCACAGAGATACTGCTACGGGGGCAAGTGAGGCGATTTTGGCCTGAGGTACGCACACAGCGTCAAAAAATTTTCAGCTCCGGGCACACATGGTGTCAATCTGCGTTACACCTGTAAACTGAATCAGACGATGGGAACGACTTGGCCAGTAGTGTGTTCGACAACCCATATAGTGTAAATTATTGTGTGTAAAATTGTGTTTGGAGGGACAAGCACAAAGGGCATATCCATTTAGTGAACTTTAGAAAGGAGGATATGCCCTATGCAGCG
>LJUX01000044.1 GCA_001304155.1 candidate division Zixibacteria bacterium SM23_73_3 | reverse complement strand
CCATCGTCAGGTTCAACATCCTTAATCACCTCCTCTAAAGGAGGCGATTATAACCTGACATTCCTTATTTGCAAACTACTGACATTATTATATTGCGAAGACATCATCGGAACAAATCGGTGTATGTTCACTTGACGGCATCCTTACTTTTTTTGACGAGAAATGGATTAGATTTTGCTGAGCCTGCTTAATCAGCCAAGAACAAAAAAGCCCCGCCTTCAGGCGGGGCTTTGATTTCTTCAATCTAACGTTGCCTAACAAGGTGGTGCAGGTCCACCTTTGTATAGATAGTTGACCAAAAAGAGTATATCGGTTAAATCCACCGCATTATCACAATTGGCATCGCCAGCTTCCAATGGAATCGGTGGACTACCATTCTTATATAGATAGTTAATAAGGAACAGCACATCCTCTAAGTCTATCACCTCATCTCCGTTAGTATCCCCGTGCATAACTGGTGGGGCGGATGGCTCTTTCACGCCAAACCAATTCAGAATCCTCTCCATCACCGTCCTGGCATTGTTGGGATCAGGTACTGTTTGAGGAATGGCCTCAAACGGGAAGGAGAAGAAGACCACCTTGTAGGTGGCGCTCCCGGTGGCAGGATAACGCAAGGCACAATAGTCAACCAGAGCCGAGCCTGAGGAGGAGCTATTGTCAGGCCTGGCAAAACCTCCCTCTCTTGATATGGGTGAGGTCTTGCCAGTGCGTGAAAATATTGGGGTGGCACCTGTCCCCGGAGTAATATAATCGGCGAAATTGTAAAACGGAGAGTTTAAGGTAAATGCCATTCCATCCGTGATGGTGTCGCCGGTAACACCAGCCATAGACCCTATACCTTGATCATCAACGTGGTCAGCCACATGCAGATAATCAGTGATGAAGGTGTTGGGATCATTGTCATACAGAAGATCCTGACTGGACAAGAACAGTTTTCCCCCACCATCCAGATAGGACATCAAGTTGGCTTGATCCGTCTGGGTTAGGGTGGCGGGACTGCCAGGGGAGCCATAGTCGTCTGCGGTGGTCCAGATCACCGCCTTGTAAAGCTCCAAATCGGAAACCGAGGGGGCACCTAAAGAAGCATAAGTCCATACATCATACGGAATATTTAAAGAATCTAAAGCGGTTTCAAAATAGATCTGATAATTCTCCCCATCATCGTCGTCCACCAACAGGACCGGCATCTGCCCGATGAGTATCTGAAAGGTATCAGAGACAGAATAAGAGCTGGCAGCATTGATTTGAAGAATAAAGTTAGCGGAGTGACCCTCCGGGCAATCGCTTCTTACCTGAAACTGATAGGAGGACAAACTGGTGCTACTCCCTTGGGGAGGTATGTCCGGATAGCCTGAACTGGAATTGATCACGGTTACATAAAAATCATCAGAAATCAATTCAGCTTCCACTGCCGTCGCTTCGTGGCTTCCATCATTTTCTAAAACTATATCCATGTTGCAAACTTCATCCGGATCAGGAGTTCCATCTCCATTGCCCACGATATCATCGATTAAGCTGGACCGATATAACAGCACCGGAGCATGAACCACGATATCTAAAGAAGGATAATTCCAGCTTCCTGTTCCATTCTGTGCGGTTATATCCAGATTGAACGTTATGATTTCCTGATCATGTATCTCCGGTGAGACCCAGAAATCGAAATCGTCCAGGCAGAATGCGCTTTCGCCCGCCGGTATGTCGCCATACTCCTCATAATCGTCGATGATGGTGACCCGGGAATCGGCACTGCTTAAGGTGGCGCTCACTTGAAGTGCGGTGGAATCGCCCAGATTTTTAAGCATCACCGGAAGTTCGATGGTCTCTCCAATATCCACATCCCCATCGTCATTACCCTGGCTCTCATCCAGATTGTCATCATCGATTTCAGAGCCATAATAAATCAAATATGGACCTGAGGGAGAAATCACCTCAATGGTAGTCTGATAAGGATATCCGTTATGTCCGGTCACAGTTAAATCCATGCTTCCCGGAGTGGCAGGATTTGGATTTAGCGTCACCTGACCATCAGGACCGGTTCGGGCGCTCTCGTATACTTCGGTATCCTTGATAAGACAGACTAAGGCATCTTTCAAGGGCTGTCCGTTAAGTTCGACCGTAACGGTAAAATTACCCCCTCCAATCAAAACGACATCGGGATGGGTCACGTCCAGGCTCTCCGGAACTGCGGTCCAGGGATCCAGTTCCGGATCGCCAAAGGTGGTATACATCTGCGTCTCCCTCTCGGTGGTACCTCCCGGTCCCTCGGGGAAATAAGTATACATGAACATTTTCCCCTGGTTCACCGCCGGAGTAAAATGAAAAAGGCTGTCGGCGAAATAAGCCTTATAGGTTCCTCTGCCCATGGTGTCTGAATAGAAGAAAGAAGAACCCCGGGTAGAGGCGCAGATTATCACCGCCCCCTTCTCGTCCCCCACCGAACCCACCTTTATCCATTTTTCGGCAAAGCAATCACTGGAATAGTCGAATTCACCGTTGTTGCATGCCACGCTGAAGATGGCCGGCAACTTCTCTCCATTGTTAAGGGCATTAATATCGGAATTATCGAAGCCGGAAGGACTCCAGCCGGTGGCCCAGCCATGCCCGAAATAGGCTATCCAACTTCGTCCCTGGTTTAAACGACTGGATATCTGGGTGGGGGTATCCGTGCCCAGCGAATTCCAGAGGGAGTCAAAATAGGTAAAGCCAGCATAGTTGACCATGAATTGACCACATATCAGTGCGTTATAATCGTCCACGTAGTCGCTTCCCGAGATGGTCATACCCCGCATGAACCACTCAGTCTGCCCCACATAGGGATTCTTCCTGTAATTTAACGTCTTGGCGATAACGTGTGCGGCTTCAGCCTGAGTCTGAACCGAAATCCGTCCGATATGAATATCCGCAAAATAATCAGAACCATCCACAGTGACATATTTGTGGTCGGTGATACAGGAGATACCACTGTTGGTTGGAATCTGCCCGATATCTCCCACCAAGATCACATACTCCGGAGGATCGGGCCAGGTATGATAAGCATTATAGATATAGTTGTAAATTTGCGTGTTGGTGGTACCCACTTCAGATAGATTGACCAGATGGGTGGAGAGCCCTCTTCTGTGCTTCGATTCGGCTAAAGCCTGAGCCTGCGCATTAAAACTATCATAGGTTATGATCAGGACCGAGCCATCCACCACATCCTTTCCTCCACTGATTTGATCGAAATTCAACACAAATTTCTCGTAGGTCTTTAGGTAGGATCTGGTTAGTACATTCCCTGGATTCAACTGGGGATTCTCGCCTTCTCCCTCCAAATGAATATCTACCACCAGGCGTTTATAAACTGTCACCTCTTTTGTCTGGGGATTGAATTGAACCGGGAAGAATTTAATCGGAGCCAATCTCAAGTCTCGAAGAATGGATATCTCTCCCTCTTCCACCAACTTACCCGGAAAGGCCCGGTCTTGAGAATAAACCACTTCATTCAGTTGAAATACCTCTGGTTCAGGGCTCTCACCACGTGTGGGTGGCTTTTGGAAAGGATAAACCAGGAAGGTACCCGATAGGGTTTCCATCTCTTTTTCAACCACCTCCACCCTTACCCCGGAGGTGGGAGGGAGGGCTACAAATCGACAGACCAAAGGAATTTGAGGATTACCCACCTCAGTGAGCCATCCTCCACCGGGAATGGTTATAAGCTGATAGGTTTTCCCCTCCTTCACCTTGTCTTCCACCACGACTTCAGGAAGTCTGATCTGGACTCTGACTTTTGAAGCATCTGCAGAGATCAACTCCACTTTTAGCCCATCATCAGAAGATCCCAAGTTTATCCTGTATGCCCAGGCAAAGGAGAAGACAAAGAGGGCAAACAGAGAAGAAAACAGAATCACTTTCTTCATTTGATTCTCCTTTTAGGATTTACGGTTTAAAAAGTTTTTACTTTCACAAGTTAGTTAAATGTCTAGTAGGTTGAAAATCTGATTAAAAAACAAATATTTGAATTTGTATCTGCTAGTTTGATTCCCTTTTTTAAAAAATCTTTTGTTTGAACACCTCAAAACCATTTTATCTGTTTTGAACAAAAAAACAAGATCAAACCAAGGTAGTTAGATGTCTAAGAAAAAACGAAAGTTTCATTGATTCTCAACGCTGATTTCACTTTTCTCAGAGTAAGACAGTTTCTTTTTTTAATATAACTCACTTAGTCGAATTGTCAACAGGAAGTTTTGCTTTTTTCATAACTTTTACATAGTTAAACACTTGCGGCTTGATAGCCAGGCTTTGAAGGTTTAACTAAGCCAATCAATAATATGTTGAAAATCAATCAAACAGCCATCATCACAATAAGGCAATAAGATTAATAATGCTAAAAAATTTCAAAGAATATATAAGTTTTGGTGTCATTTCAAAAGTTGTCAGAGCTCACTGATTGAATACAATGCGGATAATAGAAAGGCATCCAGCACCTAACTCAAGTTAGTTGCTGGATGCCTGAGTGCTAGCCTTTCTCATCACACCAGTGCAATCAAACTTGAAACCTCCACGTCTTAATTTCGTAAAATATATATATGAATTTTTAAAGAGGAAGATTTACGATCTTGATACCTTTAGTCTAAAAGATAGGAGAAGACAAGATATGAGGAAAAAAATTATAATAATTGGGGTCGTTGTAGTGGTCCTGGCAGTGTCCATTTTCTTTGCGCTTCAGGGTTCCGGTAAAAAGGAACAAGTCAACAACTCGATCAAAGCGGAGATGGGCAGTATCATCGATAAGGCGCTGGCCATAGGGCAGATTGAACCGAAGAATCAGATCTCGGTTAAATCCAAAATCTCAGGCATCGTCAAGAAGGTGTTTGTGGAGATGGGAGACTCAGTCAAGACAGAAGCGCCACTGGTGGAGATCAGGCCCGATCCCACCCCCCTGGAATATGCCCAAGCTAAAAGGCAGGTGGAGATCGATTCGGTCAATTATGATAATCAGAAGAAGGAATACATAAGGATCAAGGAGCTTCTGGCGAAAAAATTGGTTTCTCAACAGGATTTTGATGAGGCATCCCGGGGTGCTGGAGAAGCGGAACTCAGATTAAAGTTGTCTCGGGAGAGATTGTCTCTGATTGAACGAGGTAAGACTAATGTCGCCGGAAGGAAGATTGAATCGGTCATAAAATCGTCCATCAACGGCACGGTGCTGGAGAGGAAGATAAACGTGGGAGACCCGGTGGTTCCCTTGACCTCCTATCAGGCCGGAACAGAGCTTTTCACCTTGGCCGACATGAACGAGTTGATCTTCAGGGGAACCGTGGATGAAATCGACGTGGGCAAGTTGAAAGAGGGGATGCCCGCCGTTTTGAAAATCGGAGCGCTTCCCAACGACACCATACACGGAGTGCTCTACAAGATCTCCCCCAAAGCCAGAAAAGAGGAGAACTCAACCCTGTTTGACTTAGAAATCAAAATTACTGAGACGGGTTCCTCCGTCTTAAGAGCGGGCTACTCGGCCAATGCAGACATCATAATAAAGAAGAAGGAGGATATACTCTTAATACCCGAAAGATTGATTGAGTTTGTTGAGGATACGACCTTCGTACAGTTGAAAGACTCCACCTCGGGTGAAATTGAGAGGAGGTCCATAAAAACCGGACTGTCCGATGGTTTAAACATCGAGGTGACGGAAGGGCTCAAAGAAGGTGATATTCTGGTGGAGAAACCTCCCAAGGAGATAAAGTAGATGAAACTTTTTATGTACATAACTCAATTTTTAAGGGACATGCGGTCCCAGAAATTGAGAACTCTTCTCACCCTTTTCGGGATCATCTGGGGAACCTCGGCGGTGGTTCTTCTATTGGCTTTTGGAAAGGGATTGCATGCTCAGAATCAAAAGAACATGCATGGTATCGGGGAGAGTATCGTGATCATGTGGGGAGGGAGAACCAGCAAGCCATATATGGGATTTGGAAAAGGAAGACCGATTCGTTTGAGAGAGGAGGATGCTGATCTTCTAAAGAGGGAGATCAGGCAGGTGGGAGGAGTAAGCCCGGAGTATTCCCGATGGAGCACCCACATGAAATACAAAAAGAATGCGGTTACCCAGAACATGGTGGGAATTTATCCTGTCTTTGGTGAGATGAGAAACATATTTGCGGAGATGGGTGGGCGATTCGTCAACAAGATCGACCTGGAGAAAAGAAAGAGAGTGGTATTCATCGGTAATCAATTGAAAGAGGATCTGTTCGGAAAGGATAAGGCCATAGGCAAATACATCATAATTGACAATGTCCCTTTTCTGGTTATCGGGGTGATGAAGAAGAAGTCTCAGGATTCCAGCTATAGCGGCCGGGACGCCAACAAAGCCTTCATACCGGCTACCACCTTTGCCGCCATGTACGGCTACAGATATATAAACGACATCATATTCAAACCAAAAGATCCCAGACAAACAGAACTGGTGAAACAAGAGGTGTATAAGGTTTTGGGCAAGAAATACAAGTTCGATCCAGAGGACAAGGAAGCCTTGATGATATGGGATACCACCGAGATGCAGAAATTCC
This sequence comes from candidate division Zixibacteria bacterium SM23_73_3, assembly GCA_001304155.1. Lineage (GTDB taxonomy): Bacteria > Zixibacteria > MSB-5A5 > MSB-5A5 > SM1-73 > SM23-73-3. Next base: position 7,952 of record LJUX01000044.1, on the reverse strand, counting down.
TCACCTATTTCTTTTTGGCTTTCAGGGTTTTTCTGGTGGTGATAGGAACTTTCACCTTGATCGTGGGCGGAATTGGCGTGTCCAATATCATGCACGTGGTGGTGGAGGAGAGGACTAAGGAAGTGGGGATAAAGATGTCTTTGGGCGCCAAAAAAGCACATGTGCTGGCCCAGTTCCTTTTTGAGACATTGGTGATAACCTTCATTGGCGGCACCATAGGATTCTTGTTCTCCCTGATGGTGGTGAAGGTTTTCCCGTTACTCAAGTTGGAGGAATATATGGGGACGCCGCAGATCACCCTCCCTGCGACTTTGATTGCGGTGGGCGTTTTGGGAATTGTGGGACTGATCTCAGGCTATTTCCCGGCCCGAAGAGCGGCGAACTTGAATCCAGTACAGGCGTTAAAACTTTAGAAAATTTGCTCTCGGGAGGGTAACACCACCCTTCAGGGTGCGTTGATACAGAACGCCCAAGTGGGCGACCATCAGAACCATAGTGGAGATATTAGATGAAGGGTCTTTTGATCTTCAGGCTTTTTTTGCGGGACTTAAAGAAACAGAGGAAAAGGATCACCCTGACCATAATGGCAATAACCTGGGGTACCATCTCCATCGTAATGCTTATGGCTTTTGGAGAAGGACTCAAAAGGTCGCTGAATAAAGCCCGTCACGGCATGGGAAAGGACATTGTGGTCATGTGGGGAGGTCAAACTTCCCTTCCATATCAGGGGCTGGGTAAGGGAAGAAGAATTCGCTTCATGGATGAGGACGTGGAACTTTTGAAAAAGAAAGTGCCGGAACTGGAGGCGGTAAGCGGTGAATACGCCAGATGGGGAGTGTCATTAACTTGCAAAAAAAATACCGTCTCAGAACACGTTACCGGAGTCTATCCCTCCTTCGAGGACATGAGAGCGCACTACCCCCAGATGGGTGGAAGATTCCTAAATGCTTTGGACATGCAGCATAAGAGAAGGGTCGTTTTTTTAGGAAACAAGCTCAAAGAGAGATTGTTCGGAAAAGAGGACGCTGTGGGCAAAACCATCATCATAAACAACATCCCCTTTACGGTTATAGGTGTGATGATAGAGAAGATGCAGATGGGAATGTATGGGGGACCGGATTGGGACAAAGCCACCATCCCGGCAACCACTTTTAAAGCCATCTTCGGGCATAAATACCTAAACATTATCGTCTACCAACCCAAAGACCCCCTGCAGATCGAAGCAGTCAAAAAGAAGGTCTCCAAGGTTATGGGGGAAAAATTCAGATTTGATCCTGAAGATACCGAAGCCTTATGGGAGTGGGATGTAATTGAGGGACAGAAGGTATTCAACAAGGTCTTAATGGGCTTTCAGATCTTCTTTGGAATTCTGGGGGGGATGACGCTTTTGATCGCCGGGGTGGGGGTGGCAAACATAATGTATGTGGCGGTCAAGGAGAGAACCAGGGAGATCGGAATAAAGATGGCGATGGGAGCGAAACGGCTTCACATCATGAGTCAGTTTCTATTAGAATCCTTGATCATCACCATCCTGGGAGGAGCACTGGGAGTTGCTTTCTCGGTGATACTTGTCAAAATTTGGGGTGCTGTTCCGGTGCAGGCGGACTGGATGCAGTGGCTGGGCAAACCCACCATCTCGCTTCAGATCGCAGTGATCACCTCGCTGATTTTAGGAGCCATCGGGATGCTCTCCGGGATTTTTCCTTCCCGCAAGGCAGCCAGCGTGAATCCGGTGGAATCCCTGAGGTATGAATAGAACCTATAAGAGCAAACATTTATGTTTTTTGAAAATTTCATTAACGGAGTTTGACATTACTGAAGAAGAGACTCATGCCAACGATAGGGGCAGGAATTCATCTCCTGTTGGATCCAAATTTGGACCACCGCTTCCTGCCAGCAAGGATTAAAGTGCATTAGGAAAAAAGATAAGATAAAATGAACGTCAGACGGTGTGAAAATCTATATTTTGGTAGCTTGCGAAATCAGAACTTACGCCACCTAAAGGTTGCGGCTACCACTTAGAAACATAGCTTTTACAAAGCCTGAAGTTGCGTGAGATTGAGGTGAATCCGATGATAAAGATGCAAAAGATACGAAAGGTTTATTCCACAGGAAAAGTTGAGGTGGAGGCTTTAAAGAAAATCGACTTAAAGATAGGTGAAAATGAATTTATCTCCATCATGGGTCCCTCCGGCTCAGGAAAATCCACCTTGATGAACTTGATGGGTTGTCTGGATACTCCCACCTCTGGGGAATATTTCTTAGACGGGCAAAAGGTGGAAAGCTTAAGACCTAATGAGCTGGCGGAGATCAGAAATCAAAAGGTGGGCTTTGTGTTTCAAAGCTTCAATCTACTTCCTTACGCCACCGCCTTCGAAAACGTGGAGGTGCCTTTGATCTTTGCGGGCATGCCATCCAGGAAAAGAAAAAAAAGGGCGGAGGAGCTTTTGGAACAGGTGAGTTTAAAAGACCGGGCTGATCATAAACCCACCGAGCTTTCCGGTGGCGAGATGCAGAGGGTATCGATTGCTCGCGCCTTGGCTAATCAACCCCGTCTGATCCTAGCGGATGAGCCCACCGGAAACTTGGATTCGGTCTCAGGAAAGGAGATAGTTGATCTGTTCGAGGATCTATGGAGGCAGGGACACACCATCATAGTCATCACCCACGATACCGAAATATCCAGCAGAACCAAGCGCATCATAAAGCTAAAAGATGGGTTGATAGTAGACGGTCAATAGTTTTCCCTTCCCGCTGGCGTTTTTCGCCAAAGGAGACGAGCGGGGAGTAAAGGATATCCGCCTGAAGCAGAAACCTTATTCCCTCTCTATCCTTCGACATTGAGCCTCAGGACGAGGTATAAGGTTGAAAATAGAATAGGACAACCAGCGAAGTCGAACCGGGAAATGGAAATTCGTATGAATGCTTCGCAGGGGGAGAGAAGGGGAGGGGTTCGCAAACTACAAGTTACTTTATCCTGAGGTTAATGATCTGAATTTTCTTAATATGAAAGGTAGGGCAGATAGACTGTTACCAGCCCACGATTTCCTCTAAGTTTTTATTTAGCTTTTCCACCATCTTGCGATATTCTTCTCTTTTAGCTTTCTCTTTTTCTATTATCTCTCGGGGTGCTCTTTTGAGGAAATCACCATTGGAGAGTTTCTTGTTGGTTTTCTCTAAAAGCCGAGTGACCCTGGCGATCTCTTTTTCTAACCTCATCCGCTCCTGTTCTAAGTCGATCAAATCCTTCAAGGGAACGAATATCTCGGCACCCTTTATCACCGCGCTGGCGGCGTGATCGGGTTTGGTGATCCTGATTCCGATTTTGAGATCTCCTACCCTGCCCAGATTTTTGATATGATCCTGGTTATCTTCCAGTGTCTTCTGTAGGTTCTTGCTGTCCACCTTGATCAGAACGTCTGCCTTTCTAACTGGGGGCACGTTCATCTCCGATCTGATGTTTCTTATGGAGGTCACCACGTCCTGCACCCTCCTTAGGGTTTCCTCCAAATTTTCGTCGATCATTTCCTCCTGGCAGCCGGGCCATTTAGCCATCAAAAGCGAAGGATGATTTCCTTCCGTTCCCCCGTTATACAGATGATGCCAGATCTCCTCAGTTATGAATGGAGCAAAGGGGTGAAGCAGTCGGAGTATGTGATTGAGCACCAGATGAGCCACCTTTTGGGCAGTCTGCTTGTCCTTTTCTGCTTCTGGCAGACTGAGCCTTTGCTTTATCATCTCCACATACCAGTCGCAGAAATCGTGCCAGATAAAATCATACAGCGATTTCACCGCGCTGTTGAATCTGTAATCCGTCATTAACTCGGTGGCCTCACTGATCGTGCGATTCAGCCGGCTTAGAATCCACCTGTCCTCGAGCCTGCCCTCCTCTTTGTCAAATTGGGATTTCGTCTTTGGGGTAAACTCCCCCGAAAGGCTTGCCATCACAAATTTGGATACGTTCCACAGCTTGTTGGCGAAGTGTTGGCCCACCTGAAAGGTCCGGCGAGCGATGAGGGTGTCCTGCCCTTCGGGAGTTACCAGCATCATGGTGGTTCTTAAAGCGTCTGCTCCGTATTGATCTATTATCTCCAGAGGATCGATTCCATTTCCCAAAGATTTGCTCATCTTCACCCCATACTCATCCCGCACCGTTCCGTGAATGTACACATCCGAGAAAGGCTCTTTCCCCATAAACTCATATCCCGCCATCACCATGCGCGCCACCCACAGGAATATGATTTCCGAGGCGGTGAAAAGTGCTTTGGTGGGATAAAATCTTTCCAGCTCAGCAGTCTTTTTGGGCCAGCCAAAGGTGGAGAAGGGCCAGAGCCAGGAGGAAAACCAGGTGTCCAGCACATCCTCATCCTGCTTTAGATTTTTACTTTTGCACTTAGTGCATTCAGAAGGAGTGGTTTTAGCCACTATGGTCTCATTACAGTTCAGACAATACCACACCGGAATACGATGCCCCCACCACAGTTGCCGGGAAATGCACCAGTCTCTGATGTTCTCCATCCAGTGCATGTAAGTCTTGGTCCAGCGCTGTGGATAGAATCTCACCTTGCTGGTTTTTACCGCCTCAATGGCTGGCTCGGCTAAAGGTTTCATCTTAACAAACCACTGCTCGGAAAGATACGGCTCGATCTCCGTTCCACAGCGATAACATAAAGCCACCGGCACCCGATAGGGTTCGATCTTCTCCAAAAGCTTTTTCTTCTTAAGTTCAGCTACTAAAGCTTCCCGGCAGGCATATCTGTCCATGCCGGCGAACTTCCCCGCATTCTCATTCATGCTCCCATTGGGATTCATCACGTTAATTTGTTCTAAGTTGTGTCTCTGTCCTATCTCGAAATCATTAGGATCATGAGCCGGGGTAACTTTCACCATCCCGGTACCAAACTCCGGATCCACAAAATCGTCTGCCACGATCTTAATCTCCCGATCCAGGATGGGCAGGATGGCGGATTTGCCTAAAAGCTTTTTAAATCTTTTATCTTTGGGGTGGACCGCCACCGCAGTATCACCCAGCATGGTTTCAGGTCGGGTGGTGGCTACGGTGATGTATTCATCCGATCCTTTGAGTTTATACTTTATATACCATAAGGAGCCGTCCTTTTCCTCCCTTTCGGTTTCATCATCGGAAATGGAGGTCTGGCAACGAGGGCACCAGTTGATGATCCGCTTTCCCCGATAAATCAACCCCTTGTTATAAAGATGCACGAAGACCTCCAGCACCGCCTCGGAGAGCCCTTCATCCAAGGTAAATCTGGTTCTGTCCCAGTCGCAGGAACAACCGATTCTTTTAAGCTGGTTTAGTATGGCATCTCCGTTTTTACTTTTCCATTCCCAGGCAAGTTTCACAAACTTCTCTCTTCCCAACTTCTCCTTTGAGGAACCCTCTTTAGCCAGATTCTTTTCTAAAATCACCTGGGTGGCGATTCCGGCGTGATCCGTTCCGGGGAGCCACTCCGCCTCATACTCCTGCATCCTTTTCCATCTTATCAGAATGTCCTGCAGGGTGTTGTTCAGAGCATGTCCTAAGTGAAGCACATCAGTCACGTTAGGAGGGGGGATCACCACGCTGAAGGTCTCTTTCTTGCTGGTCACATCTGCATGGAAAAATCCCCTCTTAAGCCAGAATTGATACCATTTATCCTCAGTCAGCTTGGGATCGTAATGTTTGGGCAAATCGTTCAACTTCATCAACCTTTTTCCTCCTGGATTACCCATACGGTTCATACCTGCTTCGATCTACGATAATAATAAAACCCTGAATCTATGTCAAGCCAAATGGAATTGGAAAAATTAACTTATCAGGGTTCCATTATGTTTATATTGAGCTTAGCTCTCCAATGTTTGCCCTTATTTAAAGATTGTCGGCATCTTTTCTAAGAGGAGAAAACTTAAAAAATTAAGGGCAAACAAATGGTTGACTTTTGAGGGGAAATGGGCTAACATAATGAATAAAAAAAAGAGACTGGCGAAAAAAACTGAAGATGTGCCAGCTCTACACTCATGTTTGCGTGAGAACACAGATGGAATTTTAAATCCTCTTGACATGCTGCTGAGGAGAACATGACCGGGATGGACGGACATTTGGTTCGCCAACAACCAGTTAAGCGAAAGAGGGGTGCCAGTATATCTCTATAGGTGCTTAAATATTGCCAATAGCTTGAGGAGGAGGTAATATGATCGAATGGGACGACTATTGGAGAAAGTATTCAATATCCAAGGCGGAGAGATGGCTGATTTTGGAGCGGGATAAGATAATAAATTTTTATTTAGACAAGATAAATTCATCAAAAAAAGAGGTCATTGAAATAGGATGTGGCTATGGTTCTAATATCAAACTGATAAAGGAAGGTAGAGACGACGTAGAATGTCATGTTCTGGATAACAGCAGTGTTGCCATTGAAATGATAAAAGAAGAGATTCCCAATGCCTTTGTGGCCGATTGCAGGAACACGCCTTTTGTTAATAATAAATTTGGTCTCATCTATAGTGCTGGATTGATGGAACATTTCAAAGACGAGAAACCTTTTTTGAAAGAGATGAAGAGGATCTTGAAAGATGATGGTTATCTAATTACTTTTATTCCGGCAAGATACTCATTATGGAAGCTCTATCAGTTGCTTCATTTTGGCAGGTGGAAGCATGGATATGAAAAATCTTATACTTATGATGGGCTAAAATCACTTTTTTCCAATAATGGGTTTAGTGTAGTAAAGATTGTAGGACTTGACCCTTTCAGCATCAATGGCTTTATAATGAAGTTATTTAACATTTCGTTTTCCCCTATCATCAAAAGATCCATGGTAAGAAGTGGATATACCGAACTTTGTGTAATAGCCCAAAAGCTTTCTTCTTCGGTGGCATCTGCTAAGAGTTGAATTTGTCGGAAAAAATCCTTAAAGATGTTTTGATAAACTCGCCACTACAGGGGCAAGGAAATGCACAAACAACCTGATCTTCAGGATATTCGATCAGCACATCAACGAATTCGTCCTTATATCCTTAAAACTCCCGTTCTGACCTGCACTGCACTAAATCGAATGGTTGGAGCAAAGCTTTTTTTCAAATGTGAGAATTTTCAAAAAGGGGGTGCTTTCAAATTTCGCGGTGCTTGCAATGCCATATTTTCCCTATCTGATGAGGAAGCTTCTCACGGAGTTGTGACCCACTCATCTGGTAATCATGCAGCGGCACTGGCGCTGGCAGCATCGAAACGCGGAATTGCTGCTAGGATAGTGATGCCTTCTACCGCTCCCCCAATCAAAATCGCTGCGGTGAAAGGCTATGGTGGCATTATCACCTTTTGTGAGCCAAGTCAAGAGTCGCGAGAACACACAGCAGAAAAGATTGTAAAAGAGTCAGGCGCAATACTCATCCATTCTTACAACGACTATCGGATCATCGCCGGACAGGGAAGTTCCGCATTAGAGTTGTTAGAAGAGATTCAAGACCTTGATTTTATCCTGGCTCCTTTGGGAGGAGGTGGATTGCTGAGCGGAACTGCAGTTGCCGCCAAGGGGCTGAATCCAAAAATAAAGGTGATCGGATGTGAACCCAAAAACGCCGATGATGCCTACCGTTCCATAAAAGCGGGACATATCATACCCTCTGATTACCCGAATACTATTGCCGATGGTCTGAGAACGTCTTTAGGCGATAAAACCTTCCCCATTATCCGGGATTTAGTCGACGAAATCTTGTTAGCCACAGAAGAAGAAATTATCACTGCCATGCGACATATCTTCGAACGGATGAAAATCGTTGCAGAGCCATCCGCGGCAGTGCCACTGGCCGTGTTACTTTCTAATCAACTCGATGTGGCAGGCAAGAAGGTCGGTGTTATCCTCTCCGGCGGCAACGTGGATTTCAGCGGATTCTTCGAAGCGCTACGCTGAGGGGCCTATCGTTGGTAGCGGAGACCTCCAGACGGATCTTCG
>LJUX01000005.1 GCA_001304155.1 candidate division Zixibacteria bacterium SM23_73_3 | reverse complement strand
TTTTGTGAAAAAGAAAATACCAGGTATCCACGCTATAATCATCTCCGACTATGGCAAAGGGGTAATCACCCATGGACTTTTGTCGGAATTGATAGAATTGTGCAAACAGAATAGAGTTTTTCTGGCGGTGGATCCCAAGGATACTCATTTTATGAATTACAAGCATGTCTCTGTGATTACACCCAATCACCATGAGGCCGGGTTCGTCTACGGCAAGAGGATAAAAGATGAAAGCATCCTTAGGGAGGTGGGTTGGGGACTTTTAGAGAAATTGAAGGTGGAGGCTCTGCTGATCACCCGGGGCGAGAAAGGGATGTCCCTATTTGAGGCTGATAGAACACTGACCCACTTCCCCACTCGAGCCAGAGAGGTTTACGATGTAACCGGCGCAGGGGACACGGTGATCTCCGCTTTTGTCTGTGCAGTGGCAGCCAAAGCCAACTATAAAGAAGCAACTTTGATCTCCAACCACGCGGCAGGTTTGGTGGTTGGCGAAATTGGTGCCGCTCATGTAAAAAAAGATGAGTTGATGCAGGAACTTGAAAATTTTATCAATTCAACCTTCTCTGCTCATTAAACAAATTGTGATGATCAATCTCATACTAAGCTTACGATGAAACATAGAAAAGTCAAAAGCGTAAAACAGCTTGTTAAAATAAGATGCCAACTTAAAAAAGAGGGGAAGAAGGTGGCTTTCACCAACGGATGCTTTGATATACTTCATCGGGGGCATATTGAGTGTCTGAGAAAAGCTAAATCTTCTGGGGACGTATTGATTGTAGGACTTAATAGCGATCTTTCGGTGCGAAAGATTAAGGGAGAAAAAAGACCGATCCTTTCGCAAAATGATCGGGCTGAAATTTTAGCGTCACTGGAGATGGTAGATTATGTTCTGATCTTCAATGAACAAACACCATACAAAATCATCGTCAGTCTTGTTCCCGATGTTTTAGTAAAAGGCGGTGATTATAGAAAAGACAAAATCGTAGGAAAGGAAATAGTGGAGTCCTCTGGGGGGCAAGTGATCAGAGTAAAACAGGTTCCGGGGAGATCGACCAGAAATATCGTCAGAAAGATAACCAGCCGTTATGCCGATACATGAGTGTCTCCTTTGTCTTTTTTTAAAAAATCTGCCTGTATCTCTCATAGATAATAATATCATCTGATCATGTTTGGTACTTTCCATTTCAGCCGAAGAAGTTTTTTGATACTTAACAGAAGTCATTACTTCGTAAGAAATTCGGCCTTTTCGTTTATAGTGCGTAGCTGGAAGTTCTTCAGGAAACACCTTGCCTATTGAGTGCGACCTATGGTAGCCTGGTAGGGAAGATGCTTGCCCGCCGAATTCGTGTAGTTTTTCAAAAGATAACTTCTTGATATTTTGATATAGTCTCACATTCCACAGGTGTGGAAATTTTTCCTTGACACAAAGAGATTGAGATATTATTGTTTTCTGAGATCAGGGGGCGTTTGGAGGGAGGATCTTCTTGGAATCACTACCTGTGGAAAATCAGAATGGCTTTAGCAAAGATGAGAAAAAGGAAAGAGTTTCTTCTGGCTCAAACGAGTTGCGGAGGGAAAAGAAAATTTTCTTCGAGACCAAAAGCCTGGCGGAGGTTTATGCAAACCAGGGACACATTTCGATGGCTTTAGAAATTTACAAAAGAATACAAAAGAGAAATCCCTCTGATCAGCAGATTGAAAAGAGGATTTCTGGGTGGGAGAGCCATCTTTCCACAAGAAGAGGCGTGAAATCCAAAGAGCAGGGTGAATAGAATCCTTAGGAGGCTTCTATCATGATGAATCGAATCAAAAGGCTACAACGAATTTTAGTAAAAGAAAATCTGGACCTTTTGCTGATTAGCTTCCTGCCTCACGTCAGATATCTTTCCGGATACAGCGGTACTAACGGTTTGATTCTTATCTTCTGTGATGGCGCTGCTTTTCTAACCGACTTTCGTTACCAACAGCAGGTAAAAGAGCAGGTCAAGAATGTGAGGGTAATGATAGCCGAAAGAGATCTTTTCTCTTCACTCTCGAATTTACCCCAACTCAAAGGCAAAAGAATAAAAATGGGCTTTGAGGCCGAGCACTTAAACTGTAAGACTTATCAGAGACTGGAGAAACTTTTGCCCAATTGTCTTTTAGTTCCTACCGAGAATCTGATAGGAACTCTTATTGTAAAAAAAGACAGAAGCGAGTTGGAAAAGATAAAAAAAGCAATTGAGATAACCGATCAGGTTTTCTCTGAGATTCTGGATTTTATCAAGCCGGGGATAAAAGAGCTGGATCTCTCCGCGGAGATGGAATACAGAATGAAAAGATACGGCTCCTCCACACCATATTTTGAAACCATCGTGGCTTCAGGCAAAAGATCTGCACAGCCACATGGAGTAGCATCCAGTAAAAAAATCCAGAAGAACGAGTTTGTCACATTTGATTTCGGCGCAGTCTTTGATGGCTACACCGCAGATCTGACCAGAACCGTGGTGGTGGGAAAGGCAAACAGAAAACAAAAAAAGGTGTATAATATAGTTCTCAAGGCGCAGAGACGTGCCATCAGCAGAGCCAAGCCCCAAATGAAAGCGTGTGATCTAGACAGAACAGCCCGAGAAGTGATCAAAACAGCTGGATACGATAAATATTTTGGTCACGGTTTGGGACATGGGATCGGGGTTTTGATACATGATAATCCAGCGGTAAATCCAACCAACCAGCAACTTTTGGAGCCCGGAATGGTGATCACCATCGAGCCTGGGATATACATCCCCAACTGGGGAGGAGTAAGAATAGAGGATGATGTTTTAATTACCCAAAGAGGATGTGAGGTTTTAACCACAGCAGAGAGAGAATTAATTGAGTTATAGTGATATATTTGAAGGAATCTTCATTTGTTTTTTGAATGTGATTTGCGACAATGATATCAGACAAGACAAAAATTTCGCAGTTGTATTTTGCATCACATACTTAAACCCTCAAAGAGGAGGGGACAGTTATGTGGGTATCGAAAATCAGAAAATTGATAAAGTTGGTGGAGGAATCAGATATTGGAGAACTGGAGGTTTCGGGTTGGGGGCAGAGGGTGAGGATATCCAAAAAACCGAAAGAGTTAACCTCCCCAGCCTCGGAAAATCCATCGACCAATATAACAGTAGAATCGAAGACTGAAGCCAGCACGCCTGCTCCAGCACAGGCAACTGCCCCAGAACCAGCAAAGACAGTGATAGAGGATACCGACCATTTGGTACCCATAAAATCTCCCATGGTGGGGACTTTCTATCGGGCGCCGGCTCCAGATGTCAAGCCTTATGTAGAGTTGAATCAACAGATAGCGGTGGGACAGGTGGTGTGTATCATCGAAGCCATGAAGTTGATGAATGAGATAGAATCGGAGATGGCGGGTCGGGTGGCTAAGATCCTGGTAGAAAATGGCAAACCCGTTGAATTTGGACAGACTCTGTTTTTGATCGAGCCAGCTTAAACATTGTAAGAGAACAAAGGATTTTTGTTTAAAATAGATAAAGGCCGTTACTTCTCGGTTGGAAATGAATGACAAGACTTAAAGCGTGCAGGAAGAGGTGATAATATTTAACCATAGGAGTTAATTAAGGTTCGATTCCAGCCGAAGTTAAGATTAGAAAGCGGTCAACGGGTTAAGCGGAATGAGTGGTCAACGGATTAAGCATATAAAACGGATACATCAGTTATCAGAGCATGGAAATTTTTCAAAAAAATCGATTTTGAAGAAAAGGAGGGGCGATCATGACGTTAAAGCAGATGTTAGAGGAGATGCTTTCCAACAAGGCTTCAGACCTGCATATTCGGATTGGAGTTAAACCAACCTTGCGTATTGATGGTGTTCTCCGCTCCATCGCGGATGAGCCAACAACGCCCCAGAATATGGAAGAGGTAATGGATCAGATTCTTACCGAGGAACAGAAGAAAGAATTCTTGCAAAGAAACGAATTAGACTTAGCCTTGAGTGTGTCCAAGATGGGGCGGTTTCGAATCAATTTCTACCGCCAGAGAGGCACCATAGGAATTGCCCTCCGAGCGGTGAATACGATAATACCTTCCTTTGAGGAGTTAAATCTTCCACCAGTGTTGAAAAAACTATCGGATAATCGACGAGGGCTGATCATCTTAACCGGCACCACTGGAAGTGGAAAATCCACCACTCTGGCGACTATGATAGATCATATCAACTCCACACGCCCTGAAAACATCTTAACCATAGAGGATCCCATAGAGTATATACATCGCAACAAGAAGAGCATAATCAGCCAGAGGGAGGTGGGGGGAGATACGGAATCCTTTGTTACCGCATTACGACATGCTTTCCGTCAGGATCCGGACGTTATTTTAGTTGGAGAGATAAGAGATATGGAAACAATGTCCATAGCTTTAACCGCCTCGGACACGGGACATCTTGTCCTGACCACTCTACACACCCTGAATGCGGTGGAGACCATAAACCGGATCATCTCATTCTTCCCGCCTCATCAGCATCAACAGATCAGGCTTCTTTTATGTGCGACTTTAAAGGCAATAATTTGCCAGAGGCTTTTGCCCCGGTGTGACGGCCCGGGACGGGTGCCTGCAGTAGAGGTGCTGGTAAACACCGGTGCATTCAGAGAGTATGTTATTGATCCTTTGAAAACGCCGTTGATCATCGAATTGATTGAAAGTGGAGCTATCCAGTATGGCATGCAGTCTTTTGATCAGTCCATCATGCATCTTTACAAACAAGGCATGATTGCCTATGAGGAGGCTTTAGCTCAAGCCACCAACCCGGATGACTTTGAGCTCAGGGTTAAAGGGATCACCGGCGCCGCAGACAGAGGATGGCATGAATTCGAAAAAGTCACCCATAGGAGGGAAGAATAAAAAGTTTCTTTTGAGGCCGTATTGTTAAAAGCTTCTGGGCCAAAGCTGTGATTGAAAGAATTAGTTGGGAGAGCTGTTGTTTCAGAAAGTACTGATTGCCAATCGGGGGGAGATCGCTTTACGTATCATCCGGGCTTGCAAGGAGCTGGGGATAGCCACGGTGGCGATCTTCTCCGAGGGAGATACCCAATCCCTGCACGTTCGCTTCGCAGACGAGGACGTCTGCATAGGTCCTGCCAAATCTCAGGAAAGCTACTTAGACCCCAAAAGGATAATCAGCGCAGCTGAAGTCACCAACGCCGACGCCATCCATCCGGGATACGGATTTTTAGCGGAAAATCCCGATTTTGCTGAAATATGCGAATCGTGCGACATAAAATTTATCGGCCCTTCATCTGAGACCATCCGGCTTATGGGGGATAAAGCCCTGGCTAAAGATAGCATGAGGAAGGCAGGTGTTCCAGTGATACCGGGAAGTGATGGAGTGGTGAAATCAGAGGAGATGGCATTGAATCTGTGCCATCAGATTGGGTTCCCGGTGATTATCAAGGCTTCATTCGGGGGTGGGGGCAAGGGGATACGGATTGCCACAAACGAAGCGGAGTTGAAGAAAGGATTCCAGATGGCGAAATTAGAGGCGGAAGCCGCCTTCGGAAACCCGGAGGTCTATATCGAAAAATATCTCCCCAATCCCCGACACATCGAAATTCAGATTCTGGGAGACAACTTTGGAGATGTAATTCATCTGGGAGAAAGGGATTGCTCTTTGCAAAGACGGCATCAGAAGCTTTTGGAGGAGTCCCCATCACCTGTGGTGAGTGAGGGATTGAGGGAGAAGATGGGAGATGCCGCAGTAACAGGAGCCAGGAGCGTAAGCTATCAGAGCGCGGGAACGGTGGAGTTTCTTTTAGACCAGAACAAAAACTTTTATTTCATGGAGATGAACACCCGCATCCAGGTGGAACATCCGGTCACCGAGGAGGTCACGGATGTAGATCTGATCAAAGAGCAGATCCGATTAGCCTGTGGTGAGAAGCTGGCTCTCTCCCAGGATGACATTTGTCTGAAAGGGCACGCCATCGAATGCAGAATTAACGCCGAAGACCCCCACAAGGGGTTCCTTCCTTCTCCGGGAACGATTGAAAGCTTCCATGTTCCCGGAGGTCATGGAATAAGGGTGGATACGCATGCTTACGCCAAATACGTGATTCCCCCCTACTATGATTCCATGATCGCCAAATTGATAGCCCATGGAAAAAACAGGGAGGAGGCGATTTTAAAAGCCAGAAGAGCGTTAGACGAGTTTATCATTGAAGGGATACCCACCACCATCGATTTTCACAAAAAAATTCTGGCGGACAAAAGATTCATAAGTGGTGAATTCACCACGTCTTTAATTGAAGAGATACTCAAGGAGCAGTTACAGGAGGTTGAAAAAGCTTGATCAATCTGCTTATATTTAACTGACTCAATTCATGGTTGGTAAGGAAGGAAAGGAGGAAGCGTGGAAGCAAGTATCCAGATCAGAGATGATCTAAAATATACCAAAGAGCACGAGTGGGTGAAATTGAAGGATGACGTTGCCACAGTGGGGATCACCGATTATGCCCAGAGGCAACTGGGAGATGTGGTATTTATAGAGTTGCCTGAGGTGGGAACCCAGGTGGAGCAAATGAAACCGTTCGGAGTAATCGAAGCGGTGAAGGCGGTATCAGATCTTTTCTCTCCGATTACCGGAGAGGTGAGGGAGGTAAACTCCAAACTTGAGTCGCAGTCGAATTTGATCAACACCGATCCCTATGGAGAAGGCTGGATCATTAAGATTAAGGTCGAGGATCCAAAGGAATTGGATACCCTTCTGTCACCAGCAGATTACAGGAAGTTGGTGGAGAGTCAAACATAAAGAATAGAAAGTAGTTTCCAGCTGGCAGTCTGCAGTAGGCAGTGAACAGTCAGGAGACTTTGACTTAAACCTTTAATTGTTTGGCATTATGAGCTACGTGCCCAATACCGAGCAGAATCGAAAAGAGATGCTGGAGAAAATCGGGGTGAGGGAGTTCTCTGAATTGATTGGTGCAATTCCCGATTCTGTCCGCCTGCGGGATGAATTAAAACTTCCACCGTCTTTATCCGAGATGGAGTTAACTAAACTTTTAGGGGAGAGGGCAAATCAGAGTAAGGATGCCAGTCAGATGATCTGTTTTTTGGGTGGAGGAGCATACGATCACTTCATCCCTGCCATAGTTGACCACATAATCTCCCGATCCGAGTATTACACTGCTTATACCCCTTATCAGGCTGAAGTGAGCCAGGGAACGCTTCAGACCATCTATGAGTTTCAATCTCTAATCTGTGAGTTGACCGGCATGGACGTGGCAAATGCCTCCATGTATGATGGAGCTTCCGCCGCCGCGGAGGCGACTCTGTTGGCACACGCCCATACCGGAAGAGATGAGGTTTTAGTAGCAGGGTCTTTAAATCCTAATTACAGAGACGTCTTAAATACCTATTGTGGATCAATTAAAATAAAGGTGAGATCGCTCCCTTTGGTGGAAGGATTGGTTGATGTTGAAGAGACCAAGAAGAAGCTATCCGATAAAGTTTCCTGTGTCATCGTTCAAACCCCGAATTTCTTTGGATTGTTAGAGAACGTCGGGGAGATAGAACCCTTGGCTCATTCCGTGGGAGCGCTTGTAATTTTGGTTTGCGATCCCATATCCTTGGGAATCTTGAAAACACCAGGGGAGTTCAATGCGGACATTGCAGTAGGAGAAGGACAGGCATTGGGCACTAACCTGAATCTTGGAGGTCCGTATTTGGGGTATTTCGCCTGCAGGCGGTCTTTGATCAGAAGGATGCCGGGGAGGATTGTGGCGGCTACAACCGATACCCGGGGGAAAAGGGGGTTCGTTATGACCCTTCAAACCAGAGAACAGCACATAAGAAGGGAGAAGGCTACCTCCAACATTTGCACCAATCAAGCATTATGTGCCCTTTCTGCCTGCGTGTATCTTTCCCTCATGGGAAAATCTGGAATAAGAAAAGTAGCAAAATTTTGTCTACAAAAAAGCCATTATGCGACAGAACAGATAAGCCGGATTGATGGCTTCAAAAAAAGATTTGATGCTCCCTTCTTTAAAGAGTTCGTAATAGAGACTCCTTTTTCTCCAAAGAGGATTGTAAGATCACTTTTGAAAAGAAACATCTTTGCCGGAATAGATTTAAGCCGTTTCGATCGAAAATTGAAAAATCATCTGCTGGTGTGCGTCACGGAGAAAAGGACCAAAGAGGAGATTGACCATCTGGTAGATGAACTGAGGAAACTCACCTGCTTCAAAGGATATTGATCAGAAATACTTGCCAGACTATTCAGGCGATTAAAGCGTTTTCAAAAAATTTGAAAACAAATTATGAGATGAATTCGAAGGAGATTTATGCCGTTCTGTCCTTTATGCCATGCAGAATACGGCGCAGGGACAAAGAGATGCCCGGATTGCGAATGCGATCTGGTGGAGGAACTTCCAGAGGATGCAGACTTAGAAGAACTGAATGAGGAGGTGCCGGAGGGTTTAGTCCTTTTATACACCACCCGAAATAAGGTCTACGCCGAATTTCTAAAAGAGACCTTAGAGAATAGCAACATACCCTGTTATATGAAATCTTCGGGGAGTTTCTTTGAGGAAGGGTTGGGATATGTGGCAAAAAGAAAAGGGGGATACAAAATCTATGTCCCGATGGAGAAATATGAGGAGAGTTTAGCCATAAAAGAACAGACCGTGAGAGACCTTTAACCACCAATTAGGCAACTAAATACAAAATGCGGAAGATAGTAATGAAATACGTTGTTTGGAGAGGGATAGTTTTGTTTCTGGGGTTTGTGTTTTTGAATTCATGTGCTCAGCAAGCTCCTCCCGAGATAAAGTGGGCTTCCTCACTCGAGGATGCCTTCAGCCTCGCAATAGAAAAAGATCAACCTGTTGTTGCCGAGTTCTGGTCGGATGGGTGAAAGTGGTGCAAGAGGTTGGAGGATTCAACCTTTACCCATCAGAGGGTTATTGACCTCTCCACAAATATGGTCTTTGTAAGAGCGGAAGCAAAAGAGGACACTATAACCAGAGAACGATATCAGATTGCAGGCTTCCCTACGGTAATACTATTGAACAGCTCTGGTGAGGAAATAGATAGAATTTACGGTTATCTCCCGCCAGAGAAGTTTATTACGACCATTCAGGATTATCTGCAGGGCAAAAACACCTTAGACGATCTCAAGACGAGATTCGAAGCTGATCCCAAAGATGCGGAACTGGCTTTTCAATTGGCAGAGAAGTACGAGGGGCGACGGATGTATGAGGAAGCTCGTACATATTACAATAAGGTAGTGGACCTGGACCCGGAGGACGAGAAGGGAAATTCCGACGATGCGGCATTTAGCTTAGCCTGGCTCGGGGTGAGAGAAAAGGAGTATATGAAGGCAGTGGATGCTTTCAAACACTTTTTGCGAACGTTCCCGAAAAGCGAAATGGCCACTGATGCTGAGGCGTATATTCCTTATTGTTACGCTAAAGACGGGGACACTACCAAAGCCTTAGAACTTTATGAAAAGTTTCTGATCCAGCATCCGGATTCGCCAGATACAACTTGGGTTAAAGATAAGATAAAAGGGCTTAAAGGGTCAACGGACTAAACGGTCAGCGGATCAAACGGATGGAACGAATACGGTAAAGGGGGGAGATTGATTTTTCAAGCGGGGGCGAGAAGAAGCGCTAATAATCTGTTTTAATTGGAGTGTTCCGCTTTAGCGGAACTTTAGTTAAGCTAAAGTTTGGTCAAGTTTCCTCCACCCCAGGAGTTTTGATAGATGATCGAAAAATTGCTGTTTGAACTGTCTTCGCCGGGAAGAAAAGGTTTTTCACTTCCTTTGGCGGATGTGCCTGCAAGGGATGTTGAGGAATTGATTCCTAAAAAATTATTGAGGGAGAATCCACCGGCACTGCCAGAAGTGAGTGAGGTGGATGTTGCCCGGCACTTTATCAGGCTTTCCATTTTGAATCATCACGTGGATAAGGGGTGTTATCCTCTGGGTTCATGCACCATGAAATATAATCCCAAGATAAACGAGACCCTGTCTCGTCTCCCTAGATTCTTGAATCTTCATCCTTATCAACCAGAAGACACCCTTCAGGGAGCTCTCAATTTGATGTTCGAGTTGGGGGAATATCTGAAGGAAATTGCTGGAATGGATCAAATCACCCTACAGCCAGCCGCAGGTGCACACGGTGAGTTGACCGGTCTTTTGATGATCAATGCATTTCATAGGAGGAATAAAAAACCCCGATCAAAGGTGATAATACCTGATTCCGCTCACGGCACCAACCCCGCCTCTGTGGTCACCGCCGGTTTCTCTACCATTCAGGTTAAGTCCAACCAAAAGGGTCTGGTGGATGTGGAGGAATTAAAAAGAGTGATGAGTGAAGAGGTGGCAGCTTTGATGCTCACCAATCCCAATACTTTGGGACTGTTTGAATCTCAAATTTTGGAGATATCCAAAGTGGTGCGTGATGCTGGAGCATTACTTTATATGGATGGGGCTAACCTTAATGCTATGATGGGGATAGCAAGACCAGGAGATATGGGGTTTGATGTGGTTCATTTCAATTTACACAAGACTTTTTCCACCCCTCACGGGGGGGGAGGACCCGGTTCCGGTCCGTTAGGAGTGAAGGAAAATTTAGCTCCCTTTTTGCCTGTTCCTATGGTGGCAAAACGAATCAATAGAAAAAGTTTGGCGGAATACTATTTAGATTACAAACGTCCTCTGTCGATCGGACGAATGCATGGCTTCTACGGAAACTTCGGGGTGATGGTCAAAGCCTACGCCTACATTCGCCAGATTGGAGCAAAAGGCTTAAGGGAAGTTAGTGAAAATGCGATAATCAACGCTAATTATTTAAAAGAAAACTTAAAAGACTATTATAATCTTCCCTATGATGATGTTTGCCAGCATGAGTTCGTCCTGTCCGGGGTGAAGCAAAGAGAAAAAGGGGTGAAAACTCTGGATATCGCCAAAAGGCTTTTAGACTTTGGACTGCATGCACCCACAGTCTATTTTCCTTTGATCGTTCCCGAAGCTTTGATGATAGAACCCACAGAGACGGAAAGTAAAGAGAGCTTGGACGAGTTCATAAAGGCTATGATTCAGATAGCCAAAGAGGTGGAGGAAAATCCGGAGGTTGTGAAGTCTGCTCCGCAGAATACCCCGGTTACCCGTCTGGATGACGGAAAAGCGGCGAGGGAATTGAACGTGAGATGGAAAAGACAGGAGTAGTTGTTTCCCTGTACTGCAGCTGTACCTCTGATCTGGCCGTTGTTGCGGGGTACCCTTCGGCTTGGTCCTCAGAACAAGCCCTTAGCCCGCAACCTGTCACGTATATATAAGATAATGGCGCTCGAACGTGATCCTTTGCTATAGAAGTTAAACCTTAAAACTCTTGGTTCCGAAATGTTGCAAACCACCACAGTGGGAAGTTTTCCCAAGCCGGCTTATTTGGTTAAAGCCAGGAATGAGTTTGCTTCAGGTAAGATCTCAGAGGAAAAGCTTTCCCAATTGGAGAAGAAAGCAACTGAGGAATGTATCCGTCTTCAGGAGAGGGTGGGGCTGGATATTCTGGTTCATGGGGAGATGGAACGTGGAGATATGGTCACCTACTTCGCAGAGAGGATGAAAGGATTTGGGATAAGCGGTCTGGTGCGATCTTATGGGAATAGATTCTATCGAAAGCCAGTGGTCAGAGGAGAAGTGAAAAGAGAGAAGCCTATAACGGTGAAGACGTTTCAATATGCGCAGAGCTTGACTGAAAAACCAGTTAAAGGAATGCTGACTGGATCTTACACTATGTGTGATTGGTCATTCAACGAATACTATCCTGATCGCAGAGAACTGGTTTTGGCTTTAGCAAAGGAGATACACAAGGAGGTGGTGGATTTGGAAAAAGCAGGCGCTGAGTATATTCAAATTGATGAGCCCGCCATCTCCACCCGCCCGGATGAAATCGAGCTGGCTATCGAGGCTATGAAGATCGTCACCGATGGAATAGGTGCAAAAACCATTTCTCACATCTGCTATGGTGATTTCAGGATTATGTATCCCCGGATCCTTGATCTGGCAGTGGATCAACTGGATTTAGAATTCGCCAACAGTGATTTTTCTAATCTGGAGATATTCAAGCATCCAAAATTTACCAAGGAGATAGCAGTTGGAGTTCTGGATGTGCATAGTCACATTATCGAGAAGAAAGATGAGGTGAAAGAGAATATAAGAAAAGCTTTAAGGGCTTTCCCCGTCCAGAAGGTTTACATTGATCCAGACTGTGGTCTTAAGACCAGAACGCCGGAGGAGGCAGAAGAAAAGTTGAAAGTTATGGTGGAAGCAGTCATAGAGATAAAAGAGGAGCTGGGAATCGAATAAAAAATCCTAACAGATTTAAAAGAGGAATCAACGGATCAAACGGATTCGTCTGGAATGATTTGCCGTGAAAAGATAGTGGTTTTAATCATCTGTTTCATCTGTTGGGTCTTCTGTTGGGAATAAAAATATAGGCAGACAAAGGAGGATTTTATGTTAGTTTCCTTCAGCATTTTTCCCACAGATAAAGGAGAATCGGTGAGCAAGTATGTAGCTAAGACCATTGACATTGTGGACAAAAGTGGTTTGCCCTATCGTACCTCCGCCATGAGCACAGTGGTGGAAGGAAGTTGGGATCGGGTGTTCAAAGTAATTAAAAAATGCCGCGACAATATGGTGAAGGAGAGTAACCGGGTATATATGGTAATTACCATCGATGATCGAAAGAGAGCTAAAAGTAGGTTGACCGGCAAAGTGAATCGAATTGAGAAAGTCTTGAAAAGGAAAATCAACAGGTGACAGATTATATCTTAGTTTTCATCACCGCTTCATCGGAGAAAGAGGGGGAGAAGATTGCCTCCGCTCTGATAAAGGAGAGATTGGCGGCTTGTGTTAATCTGATCGGGGGAATGAAGTCAACCTTTAGGTGGAAAGGTCAGGTTTCCACAGAGAAGGAAATTCTCCTCATCGCCAAGACAAAGGATGTGCGTTTTGAAAGGTTGAAAAAGAGAGTTACAGAACTCCACAGTTATGAGGTGCCGGAAATCTTAGCTTTACCTATTTTAGCCGGATTTGAAAAATACTTAAGCTGGATAGAAAAAGAGACGGCATGAGACTTTTTGAAAAAATGCGTGGAGATGGTAATGGGGAGTGTTCCCCTTTAGGGGAACAGGTTAAAGTCTGTTGTCTTTTAGAAAATTTAAGGGCAAGCTAAAGTCCGCGGGATCTTGAGACTTGACACTTCAGATCAAAGTGCAGTTTGGAGTGTTTGCCTTCAGGCAAACTAAAACTTTTGAGGTTTTGAAGTCTCGATTTGCCCATTCAAATTTTGCTTTTATAGTCCCCTCAGTATGGTCTTTCTAACAGAAAACCTTCCCGAACTTTAAGCAGACAGCTAATGGAAAACGTGTTTACATTAGAGAGAATGGATGCAGTTTAAGAAAATTCAAAATGGCTTTATGTTGAGGTTGGTAAAAGGAGAAGAGGTGATAAGTTCATTATCTTCTTTTGTGGAGAAGCAAAAAATTTCGGGAGGTTTTATCTTTGGTCTGGGTGCTTTTAAGGATGCAACCTTAGGTTATTTCGACTCCGACAACAAAAAATATATAAAGAGAACTTTTCCGGATGATTTAGAGTTTAGTGTTACCGGGTCCATATCATACTCAAAAGGAAAGCCTTTTGTTCATGTCCATGCTACGGCTGGAGGACCAAACATTAGCACAGTTTATTTCGGTCACCTTTTTTCTGCTACCGTTTCTGCCACGGGAGAATTTTTTATCATACCCTCAGATACAAAAATCGAAAGAAAAACTGATCCGGAAACCGGATTGAATTTGCTGGACCTATCATAAGAAAATCCTTGCCATTTCTTCATAAGCTTTTAATATTGTGCATGCTCTGGTAATGTCTGAGGATTGAGCTAACTGGTCGAAGGCAAAACATCAATTCATTAGTTTATTTGGGATTTTCACACTTTTGTAAATGGAAAAAGCAATAATTACACTTACTACTGATTTTGGCACAAAAGACGGATATGCGGGAGCAGTCAAAGGGGTGATTAAAAGGATCAACCCGGATGTAGAGATAGTAGATATCACCCACCAGATAGAACCGTTCAACGTTTTGGGCGGGGCGTTTGCTTTGAACAATTTTTATAGATTCTTTCCCAAGGATACGGTACACATGGTAGTCGTCGATCCGGGTGTGGGAAGTCAGCGTCAGCCACTTCTGATAAAATCAGAAGACTTCTTGTTCGTGGGTCCTGACAATGGGGTCTTCAGCTTTGTGTATGAAAATGAAAGAATGGCAGAAATAATACTTCTTTCCAACAAGAAATATTTTTTAGCCCAGCTATCCAGAACCTTTCATGCCAGAGACATCTTTGCTCCGGTGGCGGCTTATCTTTCCCTGGGTGTGAACCCGAAGGAGTTTGGTCGAACGGCAAAAGAATGCTACAAGTTGATCATTCCAGAGCCCAAATCATCAAAGAGAGGCTTGGCCGGAGAAATCATTCATATAGATGATTTTGAAAATTTAATTACCAATATCCGTGCAGAGCTTCTGCAGGGTAAAGGAGTTGTTAGGATCTCTGTGGGAAAAAGAGAGATAAAAAGAATAGCTAAATCATACTTTGACATCCCGAAGAAAGAAGTGGGTGCTTTGGTGGGGAGTTCGGGATTCTTGGAGATTGCTGCAAATCGAGGAAGCGCTCAAAAGATTTTGAAATCAAAGATCGGCACTACGGTAAGAATAATATTTTAGAGTAAAGCAAAAAGTGTGACCTTGCGAAAAAAGAAAAAAGATACAACAAGGAGAAAAGTTCGCCCCTCCTGGGATGAATACTTTATGGGCATTGCCGAGTTGGCGGCAACCCGCTCCACCTGCCTGAGAAGACAGGTGGGGGCGGTGATTGTCAAGGACAAAAAGATTCTGGCAACCGGTTACAATGGTGCTCCCTCCGGACTCAAGCATTGTCTGGATATTGGTTGCTTAAGGGAAAAGCTTAGGATTCCATCCGGAGAAAGGCACGAGCTGTGCCGAGCCACGCATGCAGAGCAAAATGCCATTGTTCAGGCAGCTCTGTTCGGGGTGAGCATCAAAGATAGCACCATGTATTCCACCACTCAGCCGTGTATTTTGTGCTCCAAACTGATCATCAACGCTGGAATACGGAAGATTGTGATCAAGAATAACTATCCGGACAAGATGTCGAGCCAGATGTTAAAAGAGGCGAAAATCAAAATACAAATATATAAAGATGATAAAATATCCAAAGTGAAAGGAAGAAGCAAAACAAGATGAGATGCCCTTTTTGTGGACACGAGAAAGATCGGGTGGTGGATTCGCGCACCTCGCAAAATGGAAGATCGGTCAGAAGAAGAAGGGAATGCGAATCCTGTAAGAAGCGCTTTACCACCTATGAGTACGTAGAGGACGTCTCCCTGACCATAATTAAAAACGATGGCAGAAGGGAGCCGTTCGACCGACAGAAGCTTCAGAGAGGAATTGAGCTGGCTTGCAAAAAACGTCCCATCAGCTCCAAAAAGATCGCCTCTGTTGTGGATGAGATAGAGGAAACAATGCAGAATCTCTCCAAGCCCGAGATAACCAGTAAGGAAGTGGGTAAGGAGGTAATGCGAAGGCTAAAGGAGCTGGATGAGGTGGCTTACGTGCGATTCGCCTCGGTATATCATAAGTTCAAAGACATAAATGAATTTATGGATGAGCTGAAAGGTCTTTTAAAGTGAAATTAGACAACAATTATAAAGAATGGTATTGCACCACATTGTTGTTTGGAGTTTTTGATGATAGTGTTAACGACTTAATGAAGAAGAAGAAAAGATGAGAATACATGGTATTACTGTCAAAAATTATCGTCCGTTCAAGGTGCTAGAAGATGTAAGACTCGGTCAATTAGCAACAATAGTTGGAAAAAATGACACCGGTAAATCTAGCATTCTTCGAGCCATTCAATTATTCTTTGAAAAGAAACCCAAAATTGACCCAAGCGATGTTCATGACAGTGCAGCGTCAAATGAAGATATGATAATTGAAATTGCCTTTACATCGTTTCCGGAAAAGATTGAGATAGAAGAAGGCATTGAAACAACATTCAAAGATGAAATGTTACTTGACCAGAATGGACATCTAAGAATACGGAAAACGTGTCTCCATGATAAACTTTCAAATTTTGGAATATCTCTCATTATACAGGACTTTCAAGATGACACCTTTGCGGGTTTGGCAAACCTGAAGGAAACCGAACTTAATAAGAGATGTGAAAAGGTGGAGATTGATGTTGCAAAGGCCGGACGTGGAATAACAAATAAAAGTAAACGGGTGGCTTTAAGGGCAAAAGCTAAAGAAAGAGGAATAGAAATTGGGGAATATGAGTTGAAACTCTCTTCAAAGGATGAGTTATGGAAAGGTGTTGAATCGCTTCTTCCAGATTTTGATCTATTTGAATCCGAGACTAAAACTGATGTAAGTGAAACATCCTTCCAAAGTCCATTCCGTCCAATAATCAAAACCGCAGCAGACCAGCCAGATGTTACCGATGCTAGGAGTAAGTTTGCTGGGGCTATAGAAAGATCACTTCAAGGAGAAGTTGATAAAATATTTGAAAGACTCAAAAGACATACTGATGACATCGATGCTCTTACAGTCAAGCCTGTTTTTTTATGGGATAAAGCTGTAACCCTCCAAATCTATGGAAAAGATCATGATGGTATTGATAAACCAATTGAAAAAAGAGGTAGTGGAATAAGGCGTCTCTTGATGGTCGCTTTCTTTGAATATTTAGCTGAAAAAGAAGAAGAAAAAGCGGCTAATTTTATTTTTGGAATTGAAGAACCAGAGAATGATTTGCACCCTGGTCTGCAACGAGAACTTACTCAATCCTTTCGACAACTTGCAGATTTGGGATATCAGATCATTATCACTTCTCATTCTCCTGTTTTCGCTGGAGCTTCTCCGATAGAAGATTTAACATTAATTATACGAAAAGGAGGCATAGCCAGAGCAATTCAACACCCAGAACTCGATAATAGTGAAATTGCTGAGGAACTCGGTGTTGAACCGGCAGATCAGATAACGGGCTATAACGCGTGTGTTTTCGTTGAAGGCCAAGATGATATTATGTTTTGGAAAACAGTAGCATCTAAACTGAAAGAAGGTGGCTATATTGGTTCCAATTTTGAAGACAAAAAAATTGGATTTATTCCAGTTGGGGGAAGTAATCTTAAGTGTTGGATGGATATTAGAGCAATGAAACGGTTGAATCGGCGATTTGCTACCATTGTAGATAGCGATCGAAAGAGTCAAACCGATACCATTCCTCAAAGGAAACTTAATTGGCAAAAACAATGTGAAAACGAAGGAGGCATTTTCCTCATTCTTCGAAAAAGCGAGATAGAAAATTATCTTCATCCAATGGCTATCCAAAAATCTGGCAAGACCTTACAACAATATACCGACTTTACAGATATGAAGAAGTTATTCGGGAAAAATGTTATCAAAGTTATTGATGATATGGCGGTAGACGAGATTTTAGAAATGGATAAATATGAAGACAAAGGTACTGAACATCACGAGCTTAAAGAAATCGTAGAAGAACTGCTTAACATGATAATAGAAGGAAAGCATAGTGTATAACGGATTGTATCTGGTTACGGCTACTGTCTCACGACCAAATTCTTTGCTTTGGTCTTAGAACTTCAGATCCACTCGCAATGATAACCAAAGCTCTGTGTAAGCTTCAATTAAATTAACAAACAAAGAAAAAAATGGGCAAAGAAGAAAACAGGATGGGCTTTTTAGATCATCTGGAAGAATTACGAGGGAGAATAATCAAGTCCCTGATCTGTATCATCCTCTTCTCCATTGGGGCTTATGTTTTTTCCGAAAGATTGATAGAACTTGTCACCCGTCCCATCCCGGAAGTTTACTTCATGGCGCCCACCGAGGCTTTCTCCACCCGCATAAAGATCTCCTTGATCGCTGGTATCATCGTCAGCGTGCCAGTGCTATTCTACCACCTTTGGAAATTTATAGTTCCGGGACTTTTCGAAAAAGAGATAAAGATGATAATCCCGGCAGTGCTTGCCTCCACCATCTTCTTTTTGATAGGTGCGGTCTTCTGCTTTTTATTTGTGTTACCTTTGAGCATGAAGTTTCTTTTGGGCTTTGGGACTGAGAAGCTAAAGCCCATGATCAAGATCAAAGATTACATAAGCTTTGTGAGTTATATGATATTAGCCTTCGGCGCAGTTTTCGAACTTCCGGTAATATCTTATTTTCTGGGAAAGATGGGAATAATAACTGCGAGGACTTTAATAAAGGGTCGAAGATTCGCTGTTACAGCCATTTTGATACTGGCCGCCATTATCACCCCTCCGGATATTTTTTCACAATTTATGCTGGCAGGTCCTTTGTATTTTCTATATGAGGTCAGCATCGTGGTGGTGAAGATCATCCAGAGGAAAAAACACACTCCTGAGAAAAATGCTGAGGTGGGAAAATGAGAGACCCGTTCTTAGTCGTTTTCATTCTATATCTTTTGTTAGCCTCCACTCCTCGGGTCTGCTCAGAGGAGGCCTCAGATTCTCTTTACGCATCTGGATCAGGTTTTGAAGAGGTATTAACCGATGCCCTAAGATGCATTAAGATGACCCCGGGGGATCTGGTATTCAGAGACGATTACGTTGATGTCGATTCATTCAGACTGGAATTGGTCGACCACTTTATGCGAACGCCAATGGCGACTAAATCCTTCAACCGGCAATGGCTTTCCGACTGGAAAGGCGCAACCCCAGAGCAAAGAAGGTTTTCTCTCCCCAGGATGTGCGCCGATTATCTTAAGATGCGGAGGAAAGAAGAGACTTTGAAATTCGAGGATACGTCTGTCCTGAGAAAACTGAATTCGGAAAATGAGCGGTTGCTGCAGGAGCACGGTAAGGTGTTAAAAAAACTGCCCGAACCCTTGCGGCGCTGTGTTACTGAACTTTTCGAAGACATAGTTCACTCACAAATCAGAACTGCACGGGCTTTCGATCAGTTGAGTGATGAGGAGAGGATGTTTGTCAGAGAGAACCTCCCCGTTATTCTCCTGGAGGACGTAGAGGATGAATTCAAAACGCCGGAGGAGTTGGAAGAGTTGGGCGACTATGAAGAACAACTGGCCGAGGAGATGATGCCGTATCTCGCCAAGACAGATGTGGCAAAAATCATCTATGCCGGCGATAGACTGTCATTTGCCACTCAGCTATGCATGCCTCGTCTGAGGCAATACCTGGCTTGCCAGCCTGAGCCAAAGCCACTGGTGAAGGACAAGAAGGACAAGGCGAATGATCTGATCCTCAGACTCCAGACGTCTCGTGGGGAGCTGATCATAGGGGGATTTGGCTCCTCCAAGTACAGCGGAAGTCCTGCCATAGTGATCGATCTGGGCGGAGATGATGAATACTGCATCTCAGTTGACTCAACGAAGGAATTTGCTTCCTCAGTAATCATTGATCTGGAGGGAGATGATGTGTACCATGCTGACGGTGACTTCGTTTATGGATCGGGGTTCTTCGGACACGGGATTCTGGTTGATCTTTTGGGAGACGACACTTATCTAACGAACAATTTCTCGTTGGGTTCCGGTCTTTTCGGCGTCGGAGTGCTCGTCGATGAACAGGGTAATGATAAATACTTCGGCGATACCTTCGGCCAGGGTGCGGGGAGCTTCGGGATGGGATTCCTTGTAGACATGGAAGGAGCTGACCAATACTCGGGTGCTCTCTTCGTCCAGGGTTTCGGATTTGTTTCCGGGCTGGGCGCGCTGATTGATTCCTCGGGAAATGACAACTATTTTGCCGGCGGCAGATACAAAGACATTTTGAGATACAAAGATCACTATATCAGCCTTTCGCAGGGTTTCGCCTACGGATTGAGACCGATGATGTCCGGCGGGATTGGAATGCTGTTTGATCTATCCGGCAACGACGTTTATACCTCAGATATATTCGGTCAGGGATCCAGCTACTGGTTTAGTCTGGGAACTTTGATGGACGCGGAGGGTAATGACAAGTACGTTTCCTTCCAATATGCTCAGGGAGCAGGAACACACCTGTGCCTGGGCATCCTGGAGGATGGAAGCGGAGATGACGTGTATATCTCCCACGGTGTCTCTCAGGGCTGTGGGCACGATCTGGCATTGGGAATGTTGTGGGATAAGTCCGGTGATGACAACTACGTCGCCCAGAGTCTATCTCAGGGGGCAGGAAGTGCCAACGGATTTGGAATTCTGGTGGATGAGGGTGGCGACGATGGGTACTACGTAAGCATAAAGGACAATACCCAGGGTTATGGCAATCCCAGAAGAGACTATGGCTCTGTGGGAATGCTTCTGGATCTTTCGGGCAAAGATCGGTACATCGGAAATGGAAAAGATAGCACCTGGTGGACCACTCCATCAAAGTGGGGAGTGGGGATAGATAGATGATAAAAGTCCACAAGAAGAAAGGCCTAACTCATGAGCAGAGCTAAATTATTCATCATCTGCCTTTTTGGCGTCTTTTTAGCAGAAAGCGGATATTGTGGGAGCTTAAGCGAGAAAGATGACTTGAAGAAAAAAGTAGACAGCCTTTTTGTGTTGGCATGTGGGGGGTTGGAAAAATACAGAGATCAAGCCCAGCCGGCAGAAAGTATGTTGGTTGAGATGGGAGAGAAAGCGGTTCCCTATCTTCTGGAAAAACTAACCACCCAGAGCGCCAGGGAGAAATGGACCTTGATTCGAATCTTTGGAAAGATTGGAGAATCGGCTGCCATTCCTGTGATAGGGCGCTTAGACAGCGAGGACAAAGATGAGACCAAGCTTGCCATACGAATCCTGGGCGAAATCAAAGACAACCGGGCGGTGGAACCTCTGATCCGGTTTCTAAACAAAGAAGACTATAATATCAGAAGCCACGCTTGTGAGTCATTGGGGAAGATCGGGGATACAACCGCGTTTAACGATGTAAGCTCACGCATGGAGGATTCAGTGGAGGTGGTCAGGAAAAGTGCGGCGGTGGCTTTAGGAAACATGAAGGACGTCCGAGGGATTCCTTTTTTAGTTCGTGGCTTGTCCGATCATCATTTCAGTGTTCGTATGAGTTCAGCAAACTCCTTGCTCGAAATTAGCGAACCAGCGGTTAAACCTTTACTCTTCCTTTTAGACCATTCCGCCCCGCCAACCTTGCATTTAGCCATTGAGTCGTTGGGAAGACTTAAGGACAAAAAAACGGTACCCCCTCTTTTGGAAAAGTTGAAAGATGAAGACTGGGCTACCAGGGCTTTTGCCGTGGAGGCTTTAGCTGAGATCGGCGACCAAAGAGGGATTCTGGCCATCAAAAAAATGAAAAAGGTGG
Organism: candidate division Zixibacteria bacterium SM23_73_3; assembly: GCA_001304155.1. Lineage (GTDB taxonomy): Bacteria > Zixibacteria > MSB-5A5 > MSB-5A5 > SM1-73 > SM23-73-3. The sequence goes on along the minus strand of LJUX01000005.1, from coordinate 22,017 downwards.
AGACGCACCCTTTTGTCATGAGCAAGATTGATCAATGTTTGGAAAAGAAGGATTGAAAACATTGTGTTGGGGCAGCGGTTGAATCCCTGTTCCAATAAGAAGAGGCAGTTAAACGGAAGTCGCAGCCTTTAGGCTGCGCCAAAGAAGCGGTTTCCAATTTTGAAAAAACCTTCCGAAAAACCTTCTGTCCTGGACGATAATACATGAAAAAGGGGAAACCCATAAGCAAAAAGCTCAACAGAAAATTCTATAACCGTCCCACCGTGCAGGTGGCAAAGGAGCTTTTGGGAAAATATCTGGTGGTGCAAAAGGATGGATACAATCTTTCAGGTAAGATCGTGGAGACTGAGGCTTATATTGGCTTTAAAGATCCTGCCAGCCATGCCTACCGGGGCATGACCCCCAGAAATATGGTAATGTTTGGTGACCCGGGTTATGCATATGTTTATATCACTTATGGAATACATCACTGTTTGAATTTGGTCACGGAGAAAAAAGGTTATCCTGCTGCAGTATTGATCAGAGCATTAGATCCCACTGATGGAATAGGATTGATGATGAAAAGAAGGGAACGCCAGAGTTTAAAAGACCTCACCAGCGGCCCGGCAAAGTTGTGTCAGGCTCTGAATGTCGATAGAAAAGTGAATGGAGCGGACCTGTACTCTGACGTTATCTATGTAGAAGATCGGGGAGATGAAGTGCAAAAAATTGCGTCTTCTTCTCGAATTGGTATAAAGGAGGGGAAAGAAAAGAGATGGAGATTCTATATAAAAAACAGCGAATTTGTTTCCAGATAATCGAAACTTAAACCATACTATTTTAGTTCTGCTTCCTTTGTTTTATATAACGTTCCTTAACATTAATGTCGAATACACGTATATTTTCAGGTGGACTTGAAGATACGATCCTGAAATAACAAAAATCTCAGACGCACAAGGATTTTGTCTTGGATAGAATCATTGGACTTTTAATAATCGCGCCACCTATTCTTTTTGCCTTGACCGTTCATGAGTATGCTCACGGCTGGATGGCGTTGAAATTTGGCGATCCTACGGCTAAAGATGCGGGAAGATTGACTTTGAATCCGCTTTCGCATCTTGATCCCATCGGAACCTTGATGCTTTTTATCGTTCATCTGGGGTGGGCAAAGCCGGTGCCGGTCAATCCATATAATCTTCGCTATCCCAAAAAGGACATGATGTGGATCTCTTTAGCTGGTCCTGGGGCAAACTTTTTAACTGCCTTTGCATGCGGTTTGATAATTCGACTGATAAATCCCTTGTCCGGAAACTTTGATATGAGTTCGTCTGCTTTTGGCATACTGGTTCTGATGATAGTGTATGGCATGGTGATAAATCTGGTTTTAGCTTTTTTTAATCTGATTCCCCTACCTCCATTAGATGGTTCCAAGATTTTGATGGGGCTTCTGCCGGCTGAATATGAATATCAGATGATGCAGTTAGAAAGGATAGGTCCATTTTTGCTTATCGGAATTATCGTTATCGGCAGCCTTGCCAGTGTGCCTATATTGTGGATGATTCTTCATCCATTTATCAGTTTCTTTTCCTTTCTTTTTGCCGGAGTGGATTTCTCCAGATTTTTTTAAACAAGATAAAACGGTCAACGGTATGAACCATACGATTCATACCAGCGAATTAAAGAGATCAACCAGACGGAAGGATCATATTTGCATATTCTTCGGATTAAAACCCTCCTCTCTGGATTTATACTAGCATTTCTTCCTTTGGCTGGATTTCTTGTTTTCGGCTGTGGTCCCAAGCCAAAGCTTACTCCTGAAAATAGAACGCCCCAGAACGTCTTAAGATGTGCACAAAAAGATCAGATCGAATTTGAGACCCTGGCCTGTCTTTTGGATTTGAAGCTTAAGGGAGAGGAGGCGAAGTTTTCGGGAACAGTCGAATTCTTTTACAAACATCCAGATACCTTTTTCTTCTATCCCCGGACATTCTTTGGAGTGAACATGTTTAAAGTCAGAGGAGAAGCTGATAGCTTGACCATTTATTTCCCCAAACAAAATGAGTTCTATCGCGGGAGCTTTGCTGATTTTGAAAAAGCCGGATGGTGGAACTGGGATATCTCTCTGGATATACTTCTGGATTTAATCTTAGGAAAAGGCGAATTAACAGAGGAAAATGCCAGATTTGCAGAAAGCACAAAGAACCTGTTTTTATACAAATTTGAAGATGATAATTGGATAAAGGAATACTGGATCGACTCCCGGAGATGCAGATTGACCAAAAGCGTTTGGAGGCAAAAAAAAGGAAAAGAGTTTTACCAGATAGAATATAAGAGTTTTACCACTTTCTGGATTTTTTTGGTAGACGCCACACATAAGCAGGTGGAGATTCCCAAAGTCATAGAGATAAAATCCCGGGCGAAGGATTCTGCTCGGATTAGATTCTTAGAGAGAAAATTTAATTTACCCATCCCTCCAAAAAAAATTGAGCTTGAAATTCCAGGGAATGCCATACGCGTGGATTTTGAAACCTCATGAGAACCAGATTACAGGGAAATGCGTAGAAAGGAAGACTGCAAGTGGTGCACATAATCTGAAGGCAATCCTTCCAAAGCTCCCGGTGGATATCCTCATCCACGAGCAAAGCACAAGTCCTGTTTCTTGAGATTGATGGGGGATGGATAACTTTACCAGCCAGTAGTAACTTTCGGTCGAGAATTTCGATTTTCTTGTTAGGGCGGGGGTTGAACCCCCGCCCTAACAAGTGGGTGATAGTATCCACAAGAAGCTACAAATATCCGACCATGATGGCCACAAATTTTTCGGTTGCAAAGTTGGTTTTTTGTTTGTAACTTTTTAGCGGCATGAACAAATTTATCGAAGAGATCGTCAAAATCATATCCAGGGAAATTGATCTCCCCAAAGAAGAGATAAAAGCTTTGGTGGAGATTCCACCTGACCAGAAGTTAGGAGACTATGCCTTTCCGTGTTTTGTATTAGGCAAAAGGTTGAAGAAATCTCCGAACCAGATCGCGGGTGAACTTGCCCTCCGGATGAAAGTCACTGGATTGATTCAGGAGATTTACTCTATCGGTCCCTATGTCAATTTTAAAGTAGATAAAAACAAACTGGCTGAATTTGTGCTCAGTCAGATATTCGATCAGAAAGACAATTATGGTTCTGATAATGCGGGGAAAGGTAAGACCATAGTTGTCGATTTCTCCTCGCCTAACATCGCCAAGCCTTTTGGCATTGGACACCTAAGAACGACCGTGATCGGAAACAGCCTATATCACATTTTCAAAAAACTGGGATTTAATGTCGTTCGCATCAATCATCTGGGGGATTGGGGCACGCAATTCGGAAAAGTGATCTTAGCCTACAAGATGTGGGGAGATGAGAATGAGTTATTAAAAGATCCCCTATCCACCCTGTATGACCTTTATGTTAGATTTCATCAAGAGGTGGAAAAGAAGCCCCAACTGGAGGAAGAAGCCCGCGCGTGGTTCAAAAGATTGGAGGAGGGTGATAAAGAGGCGACCGAGTTGTGGAAAAAATTCAGAGACTACAGCCTGGAGGAGTTCAATCGAGTATACCAGATGCTGGGGATAGAATTCGATTCCTACGCTGGGGAAAGCCTTTACAACCAATTCATGGATCAGACCATTGAGGAGATCAAAGCTAAAGGTTTAGCAGAAATGAGTCAGGATGCTTTGATCGTTAAGTTAGAGAAATACGACCTTCCGCCATGCCTTTTGAAGAAAAAGGACGAGGCAACTTTATATGCTACCCGGGACATTGCTGCCGCTATCTATAGATATAATACCTATCATTTTCACAAGTCGCTTTACGTGGTGGGGAGTGCCCAAAAGCTTCATTTTCAGCAGGTCTTCGGTGTGCTGGAGCTCATGAGATACAAATGGGCAAAAGACTGCGTCCACGTCGACTTTGGCTGGATCAAACTCAGGCAGGAGATGATGTCCACGCGAAAGGGAAACATAATTCTCCTGGAAGACGTTTTGAACAAGTCCATCCAACTGGCCGGGAAAATCATAGAGGAGAAAAACCCGAAGTTGGAGAATAAAGAAGAGGTGGCTAAGGATGTGGGAATCGGCGCGGTCTTATTTGCTGACCTGTCCACTCGGCGAAACAAAGACATAGATTTTGACTGGGATCAGGTGCTTTCCTTCGAAGGGGAGACCGCTCCCTACGCGCAATACACTCACGCCCGTCTGTGTAGCCTTTTGCGAAAATACGGAAAGTCGATCCACCAAGAAATTGACTTTGGCGTATTGTCAACTGGCGAAGAGAGCACCATTATCAAATTGCTGGAAGATTTCCCTCGAAAGGTGAAAGCATCGGCAGAAAGCTACGAGCCTGCTTTTATCTGTTCTTTTTTAGTTAATCTTTGCTCCATTTTCAATCGCTTCTATCAGAAACAAAGAATCATAACCGAAGATGAAAAGTCTACCAAAGCTCGTATGCTTCTGATCAAGGCGATTCAACTCACCCTGAAAAGCGGGCTTTCCCTTCTGGGCATAAGGGCACCGGAAAGGATGTAGATTATAAGCGCGGTCCTGGGCGCAGAGCTGTGACCTATCGTCATTCCTGGCGAGACCATCTAACTCTATAGGATTGTGAGAGGTGGAGTCACCAGTTGGCACATTTGTGCCGCCAGCCTCGCAAGAATCCACGCATCATGAAATAGGGAACACAGGGGGGTAGAAGAAGTCCAAGATTTAGAACGAGTTAGGTACTGTTCGATCAGGGTCGCTATATGGCATGATTTTTGCACAAATAGGGAAAGAGAATCCCATCTTTAAGGAAATCTCCGGTGAAAGGAGATGAAAAAGATGAAAAAATACAGAACTGCCGCGATCCTTGGTCTTGCGCTTATTCTCTTGATGTGCAGCAAGACGAAAAACCCGGTGACAAGTTCGGGTGAAGACCCGACAGGTTTCAAGTTCAAGTCTTTGCAAAGTAGCTGCGGAGAGGACTCAACCGACACGATGGCCGAAGCCGCCAAGGGCGACACGGTAATCTTCAGCGCCCATGGCGACACGATCTTCGTGACCCACCAGGATGCGTTTTACAATTGCTGTTCGGAGATCGCAATTGACGTGGTGCAGACTACGGAAGGGTTCGATCTATTTGAGCGCGATACCAGTGAAGAAGCTTGTTACTGCATGTGCGATTTTGACATCACCGCCATCATCTCAGGGGTTTCTGAAGGCGAATATGTCGTCAGACTCTTCGATATATATGGCAACATTGTGGATTCTGCGGTTGTCACTGTCTACGGCTATGTCTTCTAGCCAATCATCGAGGTTTGACGGTCCATTGTGTCTTCTCATCCAGGCGGTGTCGCCATTCGGATAATACTTTATGGTGACGTATTCCTGACCTGTGTCGGTGAACCGACCGTATCCCGTCATATAGACATTGCCAGAACCATCGACAGTTACGGCGTGAGCACGATCCGTGCTGTTTCCAGGTCCGCTGTATCTCTTCACCCAGGCAGTATCTCCATTTGGACAATACTTTATGGTAGCGTAGTCCGGGCCTGTGCCGCTGGCATTACTAGATCCCGTCAAGTAGACATTGCCGGAGCCATCGACGGCTGGCTGGCCCGCTCTGTTTGCCAAGCCGGGTATATCCCTTACCCAGCAGAAGGCCACCTCCATTACCTCACTTTTTCCTGCTACAAAAAGCTTTAGCTACTCAAAACCCCGACGCTATATTCCCCTTGTGTCAGCTGCAGGTTGGATATGCCTGCCAGCCATGGGCCGATAGGCGTATCCAACATCTCGAAGTGATGTAGAACCAATGATTCTTTTCAGCCTCCCTTTTATTCCCTTCCGTTCCGCTATATGCGGAATGCGAGAGGGTCAGGTTGAAAATCCCACCAGAAGCGGGGGTGAGGGTGATTTATGAGGTCATAGGGATTGAATCCCGGTTCATCCGTGAGGGAACCTGGTGACCGGGGTCACGGCATAGTTCGGCCGGACGAACCCGGCGGTCCAGGGGCGCCGTAATAGCCTGCGCGTTAGGACAAATGCCAGGGGTTACTTTTTTGTCCTGGCATCAACCCTCACTTTCCTTTCTCATAATGGTCTTCCTGCAGTCGGCTCCACCAGCTGAAAGCTTACCTGGTTTCCCGCGGTTATCAAGCCAACCGGGGTTCGGTTTTTGATTCGGACATCGGGCGCTCCTGCCGATACTGAAAATGAGATCACCGGTGGGGCTTTTTCCACCAATTATGGTCCTTCGGTTTGACAGTCAAAATTTAGCTTGACAATTGTCTGGAAGGGTCAATTATTGTAACACGGAGGGTTAATATTTACGTTTCTGATGCTTGGAGAATAGGAATTCCCGAAGCTCGTGAACGAAAGGCATCGGCATTTCCTGTATCTGCAAAAATTTGAATTCCAATATGCCGAGCCTTATAGCAGGCTTTTCTTGACAGACGACCAAAAAATAGATCGAGAGGCGTGCATGAAAATCCTTGGAAAGCTCCACCTGAATTTTTTGTGTTGCCTGATCTACGGAGTACTTTCTGCCGTAAACATGTTCTTTTTGACGAGGGGAGGAATTAGTTTGAGTCCTGATTCTGTGAATTACATCTCCATCGTGCAGATTTTTAGGATAGGTCAATGGACCAAAGCATTCGTGCTCACCTGGCCTCCCCTCTATCCAATATCAATTGCCTTAATCACTTTTTTCGGATTTGAAGGAGCAGAATCCGCCCGGATCATTTCAGTGATTTCCTATTCTGCATTGGTGATAGTGATGTTTCTATTTGCCAAAGCCACTGCCGGAAGATTGGTCGCACATCTGACTTCTATTTCGATGTTATTTTTCGCGCCACTTCTTTTTGTCTATAGTTTCTGCTGGTCAGAGACAGTATACATTACCCTTTCAGCCATTTCGTTGCTAACCTTAAACAAGTTTTATAAATCAACTGATGTAATGAGTAAAAGATACTTGATATGGGGTGCTATCTTTGTTGGACTTGCTTTTCTTACTCGTTACGCCGGCGTAGCTTTGTTTTTAGCTGGGTTTTTGGTTGTTGGGTTTAAGAGGGGAATTAAACTGACCGTTGATAAGATCAAGAACTTAGTCCTTTTTAGTGTAATCACATGCACACCCATAACCCTGTACTTGATTGGCTGTTTATATTATAAAGGTAAGTTTGTGCCATCCGCAAACAAAGTTGTAACCACGCTATGGCAGAGTTTCAATTTGTTTTTCAGCACAATTTATCATGATTCTCTGACTTTCGATTTGCGCTTCCAAGGTCATGTGGTAAGTCAGCAATCAGGTGTCCCGATACTTCTCTTAGGCAAGGTGGCAGGGTTAATCTTTCTCATTTTAAGTGTAATGTATTTCTTGCTAAGATTGTTTAAGAAAACAATTAAAGACCAAGTTGTGCCTATTATTTATGTAGCATGTTATAGTCTATTCATTGCATATGTCAGCACAGTTCGGTATGGCAACTTCATAGAATCTAGATTGTGTTCTCCCCTCTATCCATTTATCATAGTTTTAATGTTTTTTGTTGTCATTGCTGTTTGTAAAGGTGTTGCCCGACGAAGAACTAAGTTGTTGTTCTGGGGAGCATCAATATTTGCGGTGCTTTTTTTCTGGTCCATTCAATCAGGCTCCACTGTCAACCTATACATGCAAATGGCTGCTCCTGAGGCGCCTATGGTCGAACACCGTGACATTACTGGGGACGGAATTATTGACGTGTCAGATCTCATGTATTTGATTAACTATCTTTATAAAGGCGGTCCTCAACCACGACCTTTGGAAAATGCGAACGTTAACTGTGATGCAACTATAGACATGACTGATGTACTCTTTTTAGCCAATTATATATACAAGTCGGGCCCTCCCCCTTGCAATCTTGCAGATCATTAAATCCTTTATTCATTATCTCGCGCTTGACTTTAGAGAATTTCGGGTTCAGTAGATGGTCTCTGATGTTTCTTTTTAAATTCCATATAAATTCCAGATCAAGAGGAAAAATGTTTTTTGTTGACAGAATGATAATTGGGATTATATTAAAATAGGATATATTGACGTTTGCCCAATCCGGATGGGCTCTTGGCCTGAAAGGAAAAGTTGCGATGAGATATAAGGTTGGTTTGATTTTGATTCTGTTTTTAGGACTTGTCGCCTGTGGGAAAAAAAGTAATCCAACACAGAGTAATCCCACCATTCGTTTTGAGTCCTCTCATAGCGATTGCAAGGAACCGTCAGGAACGGAGAGGGTTGACATCAGCTCCTCCACCGACACCATCCGGGTGGCGCATTTTAATGCCCATTATAATACCTGTGCCAAGATAAAGGTGGATGTGGTGAAATCTAAATATGGATTCGATCTCTTTGAGAAAGATGAGGGAAAAAGTTGCGATGGTATGTGTTATTCTGACGTCACCACCATCATCTATGATCTTTCTGCTGGAACATATCTTATCAGAGTATTTGATACCACAGGCAGTTCAGTGGAACAGGGATACGCCATAATTCAACCTACAGAGGATGATGGTCCTCAAGGGTAATACTTCTTGGGAAGGGATTAAAACAAAACCCTAATTTTTTCGTTAAAGACACACCTCTGTTTGGTTTTTCACCTAAAGATCTAATCAAGCTGTCCCTAGCAACGAAGGCTGCTCTTTTTCATTCCTTTAAATTTTTCATATTAAGTTAACTGTTTTAACCGCCTCCGTCTGGATGGTTTGAAGTTTGTCCTTAACTGACCGATAAGAAAATATGCCTCTTGCTTTTTTGAACAAATTCCTTTTCGCGGATAAACGGTAGTGGCAACTTTTAAATCTCTAGAATGAATTCTAAAGTGTAGTTTAGACATTAAAAGTTAGTTTGTTGGAGACAGATGCAAGTGGACTTTTAGGAGGTGGCACAAAGCCAAAGGGTACTTTTGCCCGGCAGAATTTCTGTATTTCTTAATGGTTTCAAAAATAAAACTTGACACTAAATGGAAAGATCAATTATTCTATTTATTGATAGTTGGTCTTTTACAGGACTTTGAATATCCAAATATATGGCACTAAAAGATAAGGTATCAAAAGAACGCATGCCGGAAGTTTTGCCGGTACTCCCCTTGATGAGCACGGTTCTTTTTCCTTTAGGCATCTCTACCATTCAGGTGGGATATGAGAGAAATCTGAGGCTGATTCAGGATCGGGGAAAGACTGGCGAATTTATTGCCTTGACTTTTGTTCGGACTACCAACATGAGCCAGCTTACCACAGAGCAGGTGTCCACTATCGGGGTGATGGTAAAGATAATAAAAATTGAAGAATTGGGTGAAGGGGGAAAGCAGTTGACCGTGGAGGGATTGAAAAGAATCCGGTTAAAAGAATTTACGCAGATGCAACCTTACTTTGTAGCAGAAGTTGAATGTGCGGAAGAGAAAAGAGGAAATCTGGAAGAAGAGAGGCAACTGGTAAATCGAATTATGAACCTGATCAAACAGCTGGCGAAAGTTGATCCAACTTGTCCTGAAGAGCTTTATCATATCTTTAGCATGAATGCTGACACTCCCGGTAAGCTTGCGGATATGGTAGCTTCGACATTTCATTTCGATCTTGTGACCAAACAGGTGATTTTAGAAGAGTTGAATGTGGGGCAGAGGCTGGGAAGATTAATTGAGCTGTTACATGCCCAGATCAAAAAGGCTAAACTTGCAAAAAGTTTAACATCGGATGTACGTAAGGATTTGGAGAGAAAGGTGAGAGAGCATATTCTAGGAGAAGAGCTAAAGACCATAAGAGAGGAATTGGGAGAAGCCGAGCTTCAGGAAAAGGAAGTTGTGGAACTGAAGGAGAAGATCAAAGCCTCCTCTCTTCCTCCTTATGCGGAAAAGCAAGCTTTGCTGGAGGTGGAGAGGTTGCGATTGATCTCCACCGCTTCTGCTGAGTATGGCATGGTTAGGATACATATAGATTGGCTTCTGTCTTTACCCTGGACAAAAGAGAGTTGTGGGGAAGTAGATATAGAGAGATTGGAGAGAATCTTAACTTCCGAACATTTCGGACAAAGGAAGGTTAAGGAGAACATCCTGCAGTTATTCAGCGTTCGAAAACTAAAAAAGGACTTCAAAGGGATAGTTTTATGCTTTGTGGGTCCGGCTGGAACAGGGAAAACCTCCTTAGCTCAAGCAATTGCCAAAGCCCTGGGGAGAAAATTTGTGAGAGTAAGCGTAGCCGGGGTGAGGGATGAAGCTGAAATCAAGGGGAGCCGCTCAACCTATACCGAGGCATTTCCCGGAAAGATTCTGGGTGCCATAAAAGAGGCAAACTGCTCCAATCCTGTGATAATGATAGAGCCGGTGGACAAGATGGCAAAAGAGAACCTCAAAGGAGATCCGGCCGCCGCGTTAGTTGAAGCTTTAGACCCGGATAAGAATTTTAGTTTTCTGGATAACTATCTGGGAGTTCCTTTCGATCTTTCGGATGTGATATTTGTAACCACTGCCCTGGTACCCGATGAGATTCCGGGTAGTCTTTTTGACCTGATGGAGATGATTGAATTCTCTGGATTCATAGATGAGGAGAAGTTGGAGATTGCCAAGAAGTTTATCCTGCCCATGTTACTTAACAAACATGGCCTGTCAGAGCAAGATATTCAGTTCACAGATGAAGCTTTAAAAAAAATAATAAGGCAATACACGGTGGAGGCGGGAATAAGGAGCCTGCAAAGGGAGATGGAGAATATCTGTCGCAAATGCGCCCGGACTAAAGCCTCGCAAAGTTTTTCGCCATGTACAGTCACCACTGACAATCTGGTGGAGTATTTAGGTACACCGGTTTACATTCCGGACATAGTCCCCAAAAACCCGGAGATCGGCGTTGCTATCGGCCTTGCTTGGACCGAGGCAGGGGGAGATCTGATGTTGATTGAAGCCTTGAAGATGAAAGGGAGTGGGCAGGTGATCTTTACCGGGCAGTTAGGCGAGGTGATGAAGGAGTCCATTCAAGCCGCCCATAGCTATGTTCGTTCCAAGGCGGAGATATTGGGAATAAACTACGATGATTTCACTAACTATGATATTCACATCCACTTTCCCTCCGGTTCCATTCCAAAGGATGGGCCCTCGGCAGGCATCACGGTCTCCCTGGCCATAGCCTCGGTGATGAGCGACAAACCCATAAGAAATGATATGGCCATGTCGGGAGAAGTATCTTTGAGGGGGAGGGTGATTCCGGTGGCGGGGATACGGGAAAAGGTGTCTGCTGCACACCGCGTGGGAATCCGTCATGTGATCCTACCCAAAGGAAATGAAAAAAATCTTTTGATTCTGCCGGAAAAGATCAAAAAAGAGACCGATTTCATTTTCGTGGAGAGGATCGAAGAAGTGTTCAAACATGCTCTTTTGGAACATGACGAAACACAGAGAGGTATCGAGGAGATTTTGAGAAAAGAGATAGGCAAGATGGTGAAGACCCAAAAAAGAAAGGTAGGCAAAAATAAAAAAGTTAAAAAGAAGGTGGCTAAGAAACGTTAGATAAGAAAGGTGGTAGTCTCTCTCCGGATGGAAATTTCATTTTCTCAGACGGTGAACTAAGACCCGGTCTGATTATTTGCCCCGAAGGAAGAAGAGAAGAGCATAGCCAATTTCTAACTGCTTAGTTTTTTAACTTCTCAGGGTAAGGATTCAAGGATAGCTGAGGTGTTGGCGATAATTGATAATAGACGCTTTGAGTTTTTGACCGACTGTTAAGGTGGATTGGCATCCGAGCAAAGACATAGATAATCCAAACACAGAAATTGATTGAACTTATGTCCCCTGATAGAATTTTGGTGGTTGACGATGAGCTGTTTGTCAGAGAGCTGCTTTTAGAGTTTTTGAGCACTCAGGGCTATGAGGTGTCACTGGCCGATTCGGGAGAGAAGGCAGTGGAGCTGATGCAGATTCACCCGGCGGACGTGGTTTTAGTGGATCTGAAGATGCCGGGCATCGACGGAATTGAGACCTTGAAGCAAATTAAAAAAATAGCTCCCCACGCCCTGGCTATCGTCATGACCGGATATCCCACCATCGAAAGCTCCATTGAAGCACTGCGAAGTGATGCTTGTGATTACGTGGTAAAACCTTTTAAATTGAATGATCTAAAATCCTCTATTGAAAAAGCACTGCAGGAACGTAAACTGAAAATTGAGATAAGCCAGCTTAAGGATCGAATTGCACAATTAGAGGCGGAATTGGAAAAATTCTCAACCCTTCAAAACAAAACCTAAATTCGTCCTGTTTGTTCAACCCGGCCTGTATCTCCAGCCCATATTTGGAATTAAGAATTATTCACTTTTCTTTAAGGCAGAACTTAGTTATGATTACCTTTCGAAGAAAAATTAATCCGTTTTGCAGCCTTCTCCCAGATGACGAATATATTGTTTTTTATCTTGACAAAGACCCCTTGAACTGATAGCTCGTAGGATCTTGGGATCGGAGAGAGCCATGTGTCTGTTAGAACAATATAAAAAGCTCTTGATGGAATATGATAAGGTTTTGAATCTGTCGAAGATGATATTGGCGGAGTTGAAAAATGAAGGAGAAGAAAAAGATATTATTTCTCTTCTGGGGAAAAAAAGAAAGGTGGGAGAGACCATTACTCACTTAACCAAAAAGATAGCCTCAAGTGAGATAAAAAGCTACTCTGACTCCAATTTAAGCTCACTGGCTGAAGTGAAAGATTTTTTAAATCAAATCACCGAAAAAGCAAAACTTGTTCAGGAAGTTGAAGATAAGATACAAAACCTCCTCCAGCAGAAAGATCCCAGGTAAAATCACATTTAAAAGACGGGAACCGTAACACACCCTCCACCTGCGTTCAGGGCAAAGAGAGCTGCGACCCTACCTTCCCAAAGTGAATGTAGTTTTGAGAACGTCAGAATTTCATCTTGGTGGTGGGAACGCAATTTGTCAACTTTTCAAAATCATCCCTTCTTAAATAATGGCTGGCAGGTTAAAAAAGTCTTGCCATAAGTTGGTAGGTGGATTAAATTAAATAGTTGACGAGATTTATAAGGTTTCCTTCTAACAGAGTGGTGAACCATTTGGTCCATCCGGGTAGGGGATAAGATGAAGGAAAAACAGCGTCAGAATGTTTCCCAGAAGGAACTGGAGGATTTTGTCACTTCCTTTTCCACGTTCAACCAAATCACCCGCAAACTACACTCCGCTTACAAGGATATAGAGAAGAAATTTGAAGACTTAAATCTCAAACTGGAGCGGACCAATTTGGAGCTGAGAGAAAGCTTGGCGGAGAAGGAGAAGATATCCAGCTATCTGAATAACATTCTGGAGAGTTTAATCTCTGGAGTATTAGCCATTGATCTGGATGGCAAAATAATCCTGATCAATCGGGCAGCCGAAAGCATTTTGGATTATCGAGCAGAAGAGGTATTAGGAAAACCCTACATGGAAATATTAGGAGGGGAAGTGGAGGAGAAGTTCACCCTTCCGTTTGTGTTAAAACACCAACAACTGTGTTTGAACGAAGAGAAGCAGGTTCGGTCCAAAACCGGAAAAAGGATTCCGGTAAGTTTTTCCACCTCGCTTCTTAAGGATAAAGAAGGCGAGATTTTAGGAGCGGTGGAGGTATTCTTCGACCTAACCAAGCTGAAACAGACAGAAGAGGAGATGAGGCGAGTGAAGACATTAGCCGCTTTGGGAGAGATGGCAGCGGTGGTAACACATGAGGTAAAAAACCCTTTAGGCGGCATACGAGGTTTCGCAGAGCTTCTGGAAAGAGACTTAGAGGGGGATTCCCGAAAAAGATTGGTCAAGAAAATCATAGAAGGGGTAGAGACCCTGGACCGGATCGTCAAAAGCCTGCTTGACTATACAAAACCGATCAGGCTGAACCCTCGGAGGGTTGAGATGGTCAAATTTCTGGATGAGGCCATCGATTTCTTTGAAATGGATACCTCACAAAAGAAGACAGAAATCCGTATGGTCAAAAATTATCCCAAGGATGAGCTTTTCTGTCATCTGGATACGGAGCAGTTTCGCCAAATTCTTTTAAACCTTTTGCATAATGCGGTCCAAGCTATGCCCCAGAGTGGCAAAATAACGATTGAGTTGAATCAGGATGTTGATACGCCAAGTATTTCCCACAAGATAAAGGATAAAGAAGTTATCTTAAAGATTTCAGATACCGGAACAGGAATGAGCCAGGAGACCTTAAGAAAACTTTTCACCCCATTTTTCACCACCAAAGAGGGTGGCACCGGCCTGGGCATGTCCACGGTTAAGAAAATTGTGGAGGCACACCGAGGCGATATAAAGGTGGAAAGCGAGCCGGGAAAAGGGACAATGGTAATGGTGAGATTACCCATGATTTTATAAAGAAATATCAATCACCTTTGGGTTCACTTTGTTTTGCAAACAAAAGAAAGTTAAAACTTTGGGTTTAGCTTATTGCAGAAAAGTGGGGAAGTAAACAGATGATGGAAAAGAAGATTTTAGTGGTGGATGATGATCCCCTTTTAAGAGATTTCTTAAGTGAAACTTTGAATCGCTCCGGGTATGGGGTGGATTTAGCTTCCACCGGAGAAGAGGCTTTGGAGAAGATCAGAGAGGAGGAATACGACATAATTCTCTCTGATGTTCGCATGCCCAGCATGGATGGGATGGAACTTCTCAAGACCACCCGAGATTTTCTCCCGGACGCCAAGGTGGTGATAATGACCGCTTATGGCACCGTGCAGAATGCGGTGGAGGCTATGAAATTGGGAGCCTTCCACTACGTGATGAAACCCTTTTCCATAGATGAGATCGAGTTGATTTTAAAAAGAGCGCTTGAGCATAAACAACTTTTGTTGGAAAACAAACTTTTAAGGTCAGAAGTTATAGGAAAATACCGATTTGACAACATCGTGGGCAAAAGTCCCCAGATGCAGGAGGTCTTTGCGCTGGTGGAGACGGTGGCAGATACGAAAGCGACGGTTTTGCTCACCGGGGAGTCGGGGACCGGAAAAGAGCTGATCGCAAAAGCCATTCACTACAATAGCTCTCGTCGGGAGGGACCCTTCATTCGGATAAATTGTGCCGCGCTTCCTGAAGGTTTAGTGGAAAGCGAGCTTTTCGGACATGAAAAAGGTTCTTTTAGCGGAGCTATAAGGCAATCTCGAGGAAGATTTGAGCTGGCGGATAGGGGGACTTTGCTCCTGGATGAGATAAGTGAGATATCTCTCCACCTGCAAGGAAAGCTTTTGCGGGTTTTGCAGGAGAGGGAATTTGAAAGGGTGGGCTCGGGAATCTCCATTCAGGTGGATGTCCGAATTATCGCCACCTCAAACCGTAACCTAAAGAGACTTATAGAGCAAGGGAAATTCAGAGAGGATCTCTTTTACCGGCTCAACGTGGTTCCAATTCATATATCTCCGTTGAGAGAGAGGAAGGAAGATATTCCCGCTTTAGCCCAGCATTTCTTAAGGAAATATAATCTGGAAAACAATCGGCAGATAGAGGGAATCTCGCAGAAGGTGTATGAGATGTTCTTGAATTATTCCTGGCTTGGGAATGTGAGAGAGCTGGAAAACTACATCGAGAGAGCAGTGGTGATCGCCAAGAGCAGGATTCTCACTCCTCGTGATTTTCCCAAGGAACTGGCCTTTGGCAAGATAAAACTGCCACCAGAAGAGATTGAGGTGGGCGCCACTATTCATGAGGCTGAACGAAAGTTAATCTTAAGGACGTTGAGGGCACAGGGGGGGAATCGAACCAAAGCCGCAGAAATTTTAGGGATTTCGACTCGCACCTTACGCAACAAATTACATGAATATGGTTTGAAGGACGAAATGGTTGATCAGGACTGATTGAGTGTGGCCAACCTAACCTGAATTTAATCTCAGTTTACCATTCATATGTTATGAGAACTAAATGGACAAATAAACTCATATCCAATCTCCCCAAAGAGGAAAGAATGCTGGTGAATTTTAAAGAAATTCCCTGTAAGGATATGGATTTAGACTGTTTTTCCCTAGATGGAAAAGTCCCTTTCGGAAGCTATAAAAGATGTTATGAATATGCACCAGAACTGGGGAGGTGCATATTTCATGAATGGAAAAAAAATAAATCTACAGCAAATGAATGAGGTGTTATGATAAACCTTGCCTTTTGAGCTTTCCATACAAAAATAAATACATGTGGCAGAATTTGAGCCCTCCATAGTGCAACTTTGAAGATTAATCCTACATTTAAACATGAAAAGCCAGCACCTAATCAAGTCAGGCGCTGGCCCTTTTTATAACCCCAGGTAGCAAATTCAATGAAAGGTGAAGAGGTGGATTTGAGGTGTTGTGTCGGTCCAATATGCGCTTCTGGTTCCGGGCGGTGATCGATCGTCAATTCGGTATCTTCGTTAAATATGTAATTCCCGAGCTTATTCCCTTCCTGAGGCTCGGACTGACAAAGCTATGCCTGCAAAAGTTTGCAGATTTTGATTAATTTGCTTTCTTTCCTGCCGATCATAAAAATAATGAAAATGATACAAGTTGATTCATGCTTGCAGGTTATTGGAATCTACCTTGGGGTCAACTTTTGTATCCGGGCTAAACGTCGCTCGTTATGGGAAAGACCATTTTTGAGAACAGAGATGAAAATTTTTCGTCCCAAGAAAATTATTTTATAGATCTCCACTTCCGTCATTTGAAGGCTGTCTGGAGTGTGGATTTAAATGACGTCCCCAGGACAAACAAAGAAGAGGAGAATTAACCTCCAACAATTCAATTGAACTTATGTCTGATTTGCAGAGTTTGCCCAATCATCCTGACCCATCTGACATCCAGATGAAAAAAAGGATCATAGAGTCGGTCAGTCTTTTTAAAAACGTAATAGAGGATAAGATCAATCGCCTCACTCAGGCTAACAGACGACTGAAGCAGAAGATATTTGACCTCTATACCATCTTCGAACTCTCCCGGAAACTCAATTCAGTGCTTGATCTGGAGGCTTTACTGAGTCAGATGCTTTCCACCCTTGTGGATCAGTTAGGCATTAAAAACATAGCCATATTCCTCCGCCGGGATCCAAAACAAGATAAACTGTCTTTCATTAAGCTAAAGGGAATTCCCCTCAAATCATCTGCTGAGACAAAGCATTGGGAGATCAGCTTGAAAGGAGAGCTTTACAGATTGTTTCTCACAGAGAAAGAGTCTTTGTTTATAGAAGAGATTCAAGCATTTCTAAGAGATGATAATCCGGAGATGGAAATTTTAAAAAAATTAGACTGTAAACTATGTGTCCCCTTAATAAGCAGAGATGAACTTGTTGGAATTTTAAGCTTAGGTTCCAAAAATAAGAATTTGCGGTTTACAGACAGTGACCTGGAGTTCATTTTTGTGCTGGCAGATCATCTCACCGTAGCGGTGGAAAATGCAATACTTTATGAAAATCAAAAGTGCATAAACGCAGAGTTGAGAAAGACCCAAAGACAGCTTATCCAGACTGAAAAACTGGCTGCCTTGGGACAACTTTCAGCTTCTCTTGCTCATGAGATTAACAATCCTCTGGGGATCATCAAAAACTACCTTCTGATTTCCTCTGAGAGCATTGATGAGGGCGATTCCAACCGGTATAATCTTGAAATGATTAAGGAGGAGGTGGACCGCATCGCACGTATTGTCAAAAGTCTTTTGGATTTCTCTCGCCCGGAGAAAACCAAAATGACCCTTTTAGATCTTTCCACCATTTTGAAGCAAACCATCTCTCTTTTAGAGAAGGAATTTCTTAGCAGAAACATCAAGATTAAAAAAAAGCTGCCGGAGAATCTGTTTTTTGTGATGGGATCTGAAGATCAACTCAAACAGGTATTTCTTAACCTTCTGGTCAACTCCAGGGATTTTATGCCTCAAGGAGGAGAGATCAGACTAAGTGCACGGAATTCGGAGATGAGGGTGGAAATCGAATTTTCCGATACAGGATGTGGAATACCGGAGAAGAATCTCTCCAGGATATTTGAACCATTTTTCACCACCAAACAGGAGGGACGAGGGACCGGCCTGGGTCTGTGGATATGCTACGGGATAATGCAAAGACATGGGGGCACCATTCAAGCCATAAGGCAAGAGAAAGGGACAAGTTTTCTTCTCACTTTGCCAAAAAGCGTCAGACTAAATGAGATAGCTGGTTTCTGATAAGAAGGGATATCTATGCAACAGGATTCTACAAGGATACTGGTGGTAGATGATGAAAAGGGAATGTGTGACAGCCTTCAGACATTGCTTTCCAAGGTAGGGTATGAGGTCACCACGGTGGAGGAAGGCGAGGAAGCTCTCAGGAAGATTCAAAAAGATAACTTCGATCTGGTGATCACGGACATAAAAATGCCCCGGGTGGATGGATTGGATATTCTGAAGGCGGCACGGAAAAAGGATGAGGATGCCTTGGTTATCTTGATGACCGGATACGCCTCCTTGGAATCAGCCATCAGCGCCATCAATCAGGGTGCTTATGATTATCTGATGAAGCCAATAGAGTTTCCTGAACTCAAGCTCACCATACAGAGGGCTTTGGAGAAACGGAGGGCAGAAGAAGATAAGATCAAGCTTTTGACCGAACTGAAAAAGAAAAATCTGGAGTTGAAGAAGAAGTTGGCGGAGCTGGATGCTTTATATAAGGCGGGAATGTCCTTGAGTACCACCGAGGATTTGAAGGCTCTTCTCAACAAGATCGTTTCCTTAGCCACCAGGGTTATCGAAGCAAAATCCGGGTCAATTATGCTTATTCAAAAACCGGAGAACGTGTTGGCTATTGAAGCCGCCATCGGCTTGAGTCCTCATATAGTGAAGCACACCAGATTGGAATTGGGATCAAGCATCGCCGGCTACGTGGCTCAAAAGGGAACTCCTTTGATAGTGAGAGATATCAAAAAGGACCGTCGATTCAGTCATTTGAGCAAGAAGCATTATGCCACCAGATCGCTTTTATGTGTTCCTTTAAGGGTTAAAGATAACATATTGGGAGTAATCAACTTAAGTGACAAGAAGACCGACGATCCCTTTACCCAAAACGATCTGAGGCTCTTGACCACTTTTGCCTCCCAAGCCGCCATTGCCATAGACGATACAGAACACTTCAACCAGAATCTGAAAAAAATCGAGGAGCTGGAGGTCCTGTATGATATTGCCACTCAGCTTTCCTCTGTGGAAGATTTCCAGGCGGTCTGTGATTTTGTCTTTGAGAAGGTAAGAGCAATCATGCCGGTTGAATTTGCCCTGTGGTTTGACTGGAACGAGAAAGCAAATGAGTTGATCTTGAACCGGCTCCAAGGATGTGAAAATAATAAGCGAAATCTTATGATTCCCCTGGCTAAGGATGATATCTACAATCCAGAGAAGGTGAACCAAAAGATCAGGAAAAGCTTAGAAGATGACCCAGATTTATCACTGCATGTGGATTCAATAACCTCTTTTCCGATAATTGCCGAAAGGAGCGTCCACGGGGTGCTTTCGGTGGGAAACTACCAGCAAAAAAGTTGCTCCAACGAACAGATCCGTTTGATCTCTATAATCATCTCACAATCTGCCTCCGTCTACGAGAAGCAGAAGTCTTTGCTCAATGCTACCCGTCTTGTGACCATGGGTAATTTGGTTTCGGAGATCACCCACGACTTGAAAAAACCGCTAACTAATATCAAGGGAACCTTACAGCTTCTGAGGGAAAAATGGTCAGAAGGCAAAGACAAAGAGAAGTATTTTAACTTGGTGGAAGAGGAGATCTTCCGTCTGGATGGACTGGTAAAAGAGATCCTTAGTTTCTCTAATCCTTACAAGTACGAGCTGGAGAAAAGGGACATTGGTACGGTCCTAAATCGAGCATTGAAGCTGGTGGGACGAGATTTAACCAATAGAAATATAACCCTAAAAAAGGAGTATAGCGAAGGATATATGGTTTTGGTTGATAAGAATCAGATGATGGAGGTTTTCTTAAACATGATACTCAATTCTATTGAGGCTATGTCTGACGGCGGAGAATTGAGGGTATGCATTACCAGATATAGAGATCCTAAGAGAAGAGTGGAGTTTGTTCGAGTTGGCATAGCGGATACTGGATGCGGAATCCCTCCTAAGAATCTACCCCGCATATTTGATCGCTATTTTACCACCAAAAAAGAGGGAACCGGTTTGGGTCTGGCAGCGGTGGAACGGATAGTGAAAGCTCATGCAGGTCGAATCTCAGTCCAAAGTAAATTCAAGAAAGGGACTACCTTCTTTGTGGATATACCCGCCATCTGAAGTTTTGGAAAAGACAAAGTAAGGGATGAATTTCTGTATAAACGTTAATTACTGCCGATAATAAAAAAAAGCGGCTGGCATAAAAATAGATAGAACTTGAAAAATCTATTCTTCAGTAAAAAACATGGAGAGAGAAAAAGTAAAGATACTGATCATCGATGATGACCCCAAAGTTTCCTGGATTTTGAACGAGGGTTTGGGAGATACCTATGATATCCTCTCCGCCAAGGACGGACTGGAAGGATTACAGATGGTCTCCAAAACCCGTCCCAATCTGGTTCTTCTGGACATAAAAATGCCCGGAATGGAAGGACTGGAGGTTTTGGACAAAATCAAGTCTATGGATCGCCCCACTGAGGTGATCATGCTCTCCGGACATGGAGAGACCAAAAACGTGGTGGAGTCGATCAAAAGGGGGGCTTCTGAGTTCATCAACAAGCCCTTCGACGTCAAGGAGGTGGAGATCCACATTCAGGGTGTTCTGGAAAAGAATCGCCTGAAACAAGAACTGGATTATCTAAGATCGGAGCTGAAGACAAAATCTTACTATGAGGAGCTGATCGGAGATAGTCCTGGCATGCTTCAAATCAAAGCGGTGATTGAGCAGGTGGCAGACAGTGAACTGACCGTTTTGATCCGGGGCGAGTCGGGCACCGGCAAAGAGATAGTGGCAAGAATGCTCCATTCTCTTTCGGCCCGCAAAAGCGGACCTTTCATTAAAGTAAATTGTGCCGCCATCCCCCGGGAACTTCTGGAGGCAGAGCTTTTTGGCTACGAAAAAGGAGCTTTCACCGGCGCGCATAAGACCAAGCCAGGAAGGTTTGAGATGGCAAATAAAGGGACCATCTTTTTAGATGAGATCGGTGACATGCCTCTGGAATTACAATCTAAGTTGCTTCAGGTTTTAGAACAATACGAGTTCATGCGGGTGGGGGGAATAAAGACCATCAAAGTGGACACCAGAATCGTTTGCGCCACCAATAGAGATTTGGAAAAGGCTTTAAAAGATAGAACCATAAGAGAGGACCTGTTCTATCGTCTGAACGAGGTCACCTTGAATTTGCCACACTTGAGGGAAAGAAGAGAGGATATACCTCTGTTGGTCGAGCATTTCCTGCAAAAGTATTACACTCTATACAATAAAAAGTATCGTCCACCTTCATCTGCTACCGTGGAGCTTTTACAGAATTTCGACTGGCCCGGAAACGTGCGACAGTTGGAAAATATAATCAAGCAGATCGTGGTCCGGGAAGACGAAAATGTCGCTTTAGATACTATCAAACGTCACTCTGGTGAATTAACTTCCCCCTCTTTATCTGTTAATTCAGCCTCTGATTTGAAGAGTTTTTCCTTAAAAAAAAGAGTTGGCACAGCCGTGGCGGCAGAGGAAAAAGCCTTAATCACCCAGGCGCTCGACAAGACCAACTGGAACAGGAGAAAAGCCGCCCAGCTTTTGGAGATAAGCTACCGCTCACTTCTCTATAAGATAAAAGAATACCAGATCGGGGAGTAGCGCCTGATTTTCTTGCGCTGCCACAGCCTTCCTCCTTCGACCTGCGATACTGGCGTTTCTGGGCTTTCTGGAGCTCATTTTCATTTTTTCTTTCACACCCTTCTTGCCTGCTATTATTCTGTGCGTCAGCAGGTTACAAACTACGATACTGGCGGTTCTGGGCTTTCTGGGCGTTCTGGAGTTCATTTTTATTTTTTTTCAACCTTCCTCCCTGTTGGGATTCTGTGTGTCAGGAGATTGTCGGGTAGCCCTTTTGGGC
>LJUX01000004.1 GCA_001304155.1 candidate division Zixibacteria bacterium SM23_73_3 | reverse complement strand
TAATCTATGTTTTTGACTCCCATTTTTTCCAGATTTGCCAAAAGTTCATGTTCTTTGGTGGGATCAACCGTGTCTAAAAGCGCTGTTTTCTCACGCCCTTTTATCAGGTAGGCGTTATAGCTTGTTCCATCCGGAAGCGGTATGAGTTCGTCAAATAATCTTCTGTCCCAATCTATTGCGCCTACGGAGTAAACATTTGGTCTCAACCCTCGGCTAACCATGTCTTTTTCTCCTTTTCCATAACTCTCCTTGCGTGCGATAATAGTCAACGCAATCTTAATTGACGGACTGTCAATTCTCTATTCTAATCTTCCTTCACCAATTCGAATTGACCCTTGTCTGCCCCGCAAACCGGACACACCCAGGCTTCCGGCAACTGGTCAAAAGTTGTCCCTGGTTGTACTCCGGAATCCGGGTCCCCTTTTTCTGGGTCGTAAACATAGCCACAAACGATGCAAACGTATTTTCCCATTTTCCTTGCCTCCTTCTTATTATCTCTTTCATTGTATGTTGGCGCTGTTTTTGGAGCCTTACCCCCCTTTATATTGCGATAGTAGGCATAGGTTATGGGCTCCTTATCTTCGATGATTTCGGCGCTAATCACCTTCCCGATAAAAACAGTATGCGTTCCCACATCCAGACTATCGATGAGTTCAGCCTCCAAGTAACCGATGACATTTTCCAGAACTATGGGGACACCACTTGTGCCAACCCTGTAATTTATGTCCTTGAACTTATCGATGTCACGACCGCATCTGAAGCCGAAATGCCCTCTGAGTTTCAAAGGCGTTTCTTTGGATGGAATGGATACTGAAAAAACTTCGCTTTCCCGAATAGACTCATGCGTCAAATTCTTCTTGTTGATACTTACCGCTATGGTGGGTGGCTCTGATGTGGTTTGCAATACCGTGTTGGCAATCTGTCCGTTGAGGCGGGCGCCTTTTTTTGAACTAATAACATACAAGCTGTAACTGATTTTGTGCAGGGCTTTAGTGTTCATTGTGTTCTTTCCTTTGCAGTATAGCCCGCCTTCTCCAAATGATTTTATAACCTCTGTAATTCATATCCGGACCATAAAAGGTTTATTTTATCTTTTATCTTTCTTTTTCAAACATTCCCTACAATCGCCCTTGAAATATCCGTGTCTTTCGTCGATTCTGTGTCCATCTATTTCATTTTGGTTCACGTAGGGGCATTTGATATCAATATCTATTATTTTTCCACAGCTTTTGCAAAGAAGATGGTGATGAGGAAAGTCTTCGGAATCATATCTCGTTTCTGTTCCAGTAATAGTGATGGCATGTATTATACCCGTTTCCAAGAGGGCATTCAAGGTATTGTAAATAGTGGTCTTTGAGATGGTGGGAATCTCCTTGACCAGATCCTCATATATCATCTCCACGGTGGGATGATTCTCGTGCTCTTCCAGATACCCCAGTCCCTTTGCTTGTAGAGTTTGCTTGGATTGCTTCAGTTTTGTGTTCATTTCATAATCCTATACGATCCAAAATTGAAAACGTTGTAATAATTCTGAAAAGTTCATGAATCCATACCTCCTAATTTGCCCTGCCGTCGCAGAAAGTTCGGGATGGCTGTTGCTATCAATCCTGTTCCAAATACAGCCGCTGATCCGCTCCAGACCTTAGTCTGCCGCTCCAGCAGCGAGCTTGTCATGGCCTCGTAATTGAAGTAAATATCAAAATGAAATGACTTTTTGTCAATACGTCTATATCTCATACTAATTGCGTATCTTCTCTACGCAGTCCGATAGGATCATAGGGCGGGATGCTCGATTCTTAAGTCCTCGAGTGAGATACATCCCGCCATGGGCGGGATCGGATAAATCCGACCCCTGCAGAAACCCAGTACCCAAATCAGACATTTGTAGTCCGAATATAGCGCAGAAATTAGTTGACAAGCTGGCAGGAATTACTATAATATTCCAAAGTAAGATAACGGACGTACCTGGGAGTCGGGCTACGAGGTGAGGGGTTTAGCGCTCCCGACACTATTCATTTGTCAGCTGCGCGCAGGTGTGCCCCCTGCAGGCCTGTTGGGTGTGCGGGCGTCCGGGTCGGCTCAGACTACCTGACCAACGAGGCCTTTAGAGTGTTATACTGAGATCAGATAATTAGTCGTTAGACAAGGAATCGTGCTGGACATGTTTCCCTCCCTTAGGCGGTGGAAAAAGTGGACTTTGCCAAGTAAACTGACAGCAGTAGGCGTCTTTGTGGGAATTCTGGGAGTTTTGCTTACTGTCGTTATGTGGAAACCCTGGATTCGGGGCCCCACCGAGGAGGAGATGCGGTTGAGAAGCGAGGTCTATCGGGAAATCAGCCGCGCATGTCATCGTTGGAAGAACGCTTACATATCTCTCTATCCCGGACAGTTCAAAGAATATTATAAGGGGTTCGGAGGCGTCTGGGAAATGCTTGAAAAAGCCCCCGCTCCAAGCTTCTCGGCGGAAGCATGGAGACGCTACCAACCGCTCTTCGAGCACGAGGCTAATCGGCTACGGACACGTCTTGACCAGATTTCAGCAGCAAACGGCAACCTCCTTCCGCCAGGTTTCAGAACGCTTGTAATAGAAACAAAGAGGTGCATTGAAATAGAACAGGTTGCGTATGCGGCAATCCCTGTCACCATCAAGCAGGGGGAGGACAACGAAGTGTTTTTCGGGTATCGTTTTCGTGAAATGGTCCGATATATCGCGAAGTTGTGTCGCGAAGCTGATAGATTTCGAGCGGAAGACCAACGATCTCTAAACGGATCCTAACCACGGCATGGAGACGGTGGGTGGCCCACAGCTCTACTGTGGGATACCTGCGGAAACCTATAATATGATTAGAAAAGCCATTTTAAGGACCATTTTACCCACCGTCCTCCTAATGTGGGCATGCGCAAAATCGCAAGAAGTGCCAAGCCCGACGCAGCAGATGCCTGCACCATTTCCGGAGGCTCAACCGTCGGGTCGCGAGCTAGCCCGAACCGCCACCGGCACTGAGCCCGGTACTGAAATACCCGAGCCGGCGCGCATTCAGTTCGAGCTGGGGGCGACCGCAGCTACGTTGGAAGATAGTCTTGAGGTGGGCGAGAAGAAGCGCTACGTCCTTTACGCCTTTGCGGGCCAGACTATGCGGGCCTTCGTCGAGCCCTTGGGACTTCATCTCAGGATTTGGGGAGAGAACGGGACCGTGCTCAGAACCGAAGATGACCATCTTACATTTTGGCGAGGTGAGCTGCTCGTAACGCAAGAATATCTCATCCAAGTCGCTCTACCTTGGAAAGATCCTGTCGAGGGGAAATGGGGTTTCAGACTATCAGTTCTAATCAATCCAAGGGGGGAGGCAATTCAATGGCGGACGTATCGGGATGAAGAGCACGGCCTTGAATTGAAGTACTCGGATTATTTTGTTGAGTCAACTCCCCCACCTGCAGTGCCTCTAATCAAGGGGAATCTAGTCCTCAGCTTGACTTTTGTTGGAAGTGAGTATTTCGAAAACACCAACTTGCGTGACGTGTATTTCATGGTGGGAACCAGTGCAGACACGGATATCGTCGCTGACTGCGTCGCCCGAAAAGGCCGCTACGAACGTGTGCTAGGAGAGGAGATCGTAAACTCCATTACGTTCCACAAAGGAGCGTTTACCGAGGGGGCTACGGGTTCTTTCTATCGATCAGAAATCTATCGGACCCTCCACAGGGATACTTGCTACGAGGTAGCATTCCTTATCCATTATCATAACATAGGGGGTTATGATCCAGAAAGCGGCATCAAGAGATTCGATAGAGAAGCCGTTTTGCAGAAACTGCGAGAGGTGTTTTTGACATTCAGATTTGTGGAATAATAGTGACGGGTGGCCCACAACTCTGCTGTGGGCTACTTGCAAAACCATTTCACCCTCCCTTTAGTTCCCTCCCATCCCGCCATCGCCGGGGCTCAGGGAGAATTTTGTTTTCCTCTCCCCTAGGGGGAGAGGATTAAGCTGAGGGGGCACGAGCTCGTAGGCCGGGCATCTTGCCCGGCAGCAGTTGCTTCCCCAAACGGCAATCTCACCACAATTTTGATGTTGATCCGGATACCTCCACTGTTATTAGGGAGAGTTATGTTCGAGGAAAGAATGTTCATATTCAAAGAGTCGAATCTCTTCGATCGCCCTTCTTACCATTATCAACTTATGTATGGATATGCCTATCCCTCTGGGTAAAAAGGGGATAAAGGTGAACACATTATTACAGATTATGGAAATTTTTGAAAATGGGTATCAGAAAACCCAGAAAGCCCAGAACCGCCAGTACGTCCGGTGCCGACGTCGAAACATCCTGTTGGGGCGCGGGGGACTTACACCCCCGTCCCTTTCTGGCGAACAGATCTGCAACCCCTGTCCGATCTGGCAGAAAGCCCAGAACACCCAGTAAGTCCGGTGCGAGCGTCGAAATATCAATAACTTACAAAAGGAGGCGAACTTTGATTTTAACCACAAGAGCTTGTAGGTCAAAAGCCCCGTGCGCCGGACTCTCCTCCCCCATCCCGGTTTTTTTTCGCGCCGTGTTGCTCTGTCCCGCCTCCCAGGAAAAACACATGTTTGATTCCCACCGGTGGTGTTGTGACGGGGATTTCCTTGAAGAATCGTAGTTATTTATTGAAGTTCAATCGTTGATCGAAGCCTTTGGCTTGATTTTGTCCGGATCAGTTAGATCGCTCACCTCATCTGTTGTGCTCAAACCTTCAGTGGCTTTTGGGCCGGTTAAATTACGCTTAAGGAAACGTAAAATCGAAAAGACAAAGAACCCCAAAGCCGCACCCCCGAGGAAGGATCCAAAAGTATACTTCCCCAGCCACACAAGCCAGATGACCAAAGTGAGCATCAAACAGACTGCAATAACCTTTATCACCCGGATGAGAACGAGACAAAGAATTGGGCTAAGTTCTAATGGTCCTTTAACCAGTTTTTCTAATATCTGGGCTTTCACTTCTCACCTTGAGCTTGGGAGGAGAAATATTCGCAAAGATCAAAGATCAGTAAAAAAGCATAGCAAAACATAACTACGATGTATGAGTGAATGGAGAGTATTTTCACCAGGCTAGCTTGTGGGCTGGTAAAGGCTCTGACACCCAAGATGATCAAGCTTAAACCTGCCCAGGAGATAAGCATCACCAGAGTGTTAACCACAAAAATCAAAAGCATCTTTTTTATTGTTTCCATGCCGTCACTGTTTGTATAATTGATCTCCTAAAAGCGAATGCAATCCTTTTTTTACTTTTGTCTTTAGCAATCGAAATCTAATCTACAGGAATCGACTACTTATAAGAGGACTACAAGAAGTTGATTTCCTTTTTTTGTTTATCGACTTCGTATGTTGCGTTCACAAGTTAATTTGACAGAATTCACCGAAATTGAGCGAAAAAAGAACACAATGGTGAAAACGAATCTTAATATCTATAGAGTAAAACCCGGGGATTCGGCTTTTTCAGAGAATGGACTTTAGACTCAGTTATCGAATCTTTGGTGAGTCAAATATAGTGGAAGGAATTCAATGGGATCATCCCAGTGGAGTTGCCATCAGATTCCTGACCAGCACCTAACTAAATCAGGTGCTGGCTTCCTCTTTATTCCGACCCGCATTTGATCCGTTCAAGTTTTCAGAGACACCTGTGAGCAACCATAAATTGATCAAAAAAAACCTCACCCCAACTTTTCTAAGGCTTGCCTTAAGTCCTCTATTAAGTCCAGTTCATCCTCGATGCCACAGGAGAGGCGTACCATCCCCGGAGTGACATCCGCTCTTTGAAGCTCTTTTTGGTCGAAGCCAAAGTGAGAGGTTAAGACCGGAAGGCTGGCTAAGGATTCCACCCCACCCAGGCTGGTGGCGTTGATGAAAAGCTTTAGGTTGTCTATCACCTTGGTGGCAGATTCTAAACCTCCTTCCACCTCAAAGCAGACCATCCCCCCGAAGCCTCTCATCTGGCTTTTAGCTAAATTATGCTGGGAAGAAGTAGGAAGACCTGGATAGAATACCCGGTTAACTTTATCCTGGCCAGAGAGAAACTCCGCCACCTTCGAGGCATTGTGATTTTGTCGTTCCACCCTCACTCCCAGTGTTTTCAGTCCGCGCAGAAGGAGAAAAGCACAGAAAGGATCGATACAGCCGCCCAGCACCTTCATGACTTCTATGGCTTTATCTATGACACTCTTTAGTCCCACAATTACCCCTGCCACCAAGTCACTATGTCCACCCAGATATTTGGTTCCACTGTGCACCACCAGGTCTGCTCCTAAAGAGAGGGGATTTTGATTGTAAGGGGTGGCGAAGGTGTTGTCCACCACCACCGGTATCCTTCTCTCCTTTGCAATCTCCACTATCCTTCTTATGTCCACTATCTTAAGATTGGGATTGGTGGGCGTCTCGCAGAAGAAGAGTTTGGTATTTGCCTTTAGCAAAAGTTCTACCTGCTCTATCTTTTCCGGATCGACGAAATTAACAACGATGCCCAGTTTGGGAAAGACCTCTTTGAACAGATGAAAAGTCCCTCCGTAAACCGGCTCGGTGCTGATTATCTCCTCTCCGGAAGAGACCAAAGTTAATGCTGTTGTGGAAACAGCCGCCATGCCGGAGGAAACCAACAAGCCGGCCTCCCCGCCCTCCAGTGCCGCCATCTTCTCCTCGACCGTTTTTAAAGTAGGATTCCCATATCTGGTATAAAGATATTTGGAGGAATCTCCTTTCTGATACTCTATCACCTCTGCCGTATTTTTGAAAGCAAAAGTGGAAGTCTGATATATGGGGGTGGTCACCGCTCCCAAAGGAGAATCCTCCTCCCCGGCATGAATGGCAAGCGTGGAGAATTTGTATTTTGATTTCATATATTACACCTCTTGTGTTTATTGGGTCTTCTCTAAATAGTTGCTAATGCATGAGTTTATTTTTGCTACAAAAAGAAAACTTTGGCGGTTTTTACCTCACCCCCTATCCCTCTCTCCATGAAATGGAGAGGGGTTCGCCCCGAAGGATTCACCCTGAAGGGGAACGAAGGGGGAGAGGTTTTTTGAATTGTTCACTTAATTGTCTTTCTTAATCCTCAAGTAGTAATTGCAAACTCTCCTCCAGTTGCTCCAGGTCAAAGGAGCCGTCAAACCTTTTGCGAATTTTCCCTTCCTGATCGAAAAGGAGAGTGGCGGGCACGCCTTTGAAATTTTTTAAGCTAAAGATAACTTCTTGGTTGCCTACGAGAACGGGATAGCTGATTTTACTTCTTTTCACAAATGGCTCCATCACCTCCAGGCTGTCCTTGTCCAGAGCGATCCCGATCACCTGAACCCCTCTGTTTTTGTATCTATCGTATAGATCATTCAGTTTGGGCACCTCCTCTAAGCAGGGAGGACACCAGGTAGCCCAAAAGTTTAGCACCAGTATCTGTCCTTTGAAATCCTTCATGCCATGAATCTTTCCATCCAAATCGGGAAGATTAAAATCAAAATCGTTATTCTGATTGCCCTGGTGAGGATTTTCCCCGCATTCAAACAGGATCAAAAGGAGGAATACTGAAATGAAAAGTTGCGATTTTTTTGTTCTGCGACTCAAAGCCAATTCGCCAGTTTAAATTATACCTGCAAGTATTACTCAAAACTTTCCATAATGAACAACTATTTGATTAAACAGGCAAGGGAAAAATTAGATATTTTTTTATAAGTTACGGGCTCATCCCATCCAGGCTTGGAAATATTTATCTTGCCGGTATTGATACATCGTTTCCTACGTAATATTACAATAATTTGTCATTGTGAGTCCCGCTAAAGGTGGGACGAAGCAATCTCTGAGTAGGGGCGATTCATTAATCGCCCCTACATCTTCTCTCGTCCGTTACCAACAGTGGGATATTTTTGGGGCAGACAGCCGACTTTGAAATGCGGACAAAACCATAAGACAGTAAATACCAAAATCTGCCCAATCTAATATGCCAGATCTAAATCAAAATTCACCAACAGAAATCCACGATCTTGCAAATAGCTGATGATCTCCCCGATATGGTTATAGGTCACCTCGGGGAACTCGTGGAAGATCAAAATGGCCGGATATGGGTGTAGCTGTGGGTTCTGCTCAGTGTTCCAGCCCTCAAGGATCTTTTCTGTTCTATTTTTGAGTATCTCCACCGATGGAGCGCGGAAATCAAAGGTAAGCTCGCCTCCGCAGATTCTGACGCCCAGTTTCTCAAGTTCTTTTTCAAATCGACCGTCCTTCGTCAAAAACCTGCTCCGGATGACCCTCTCTGGCTTTCTGCCGAGTGCCTTATAAATTTCTTCCTCCCACAGAAGGATATGGCTCTCGACTTGTTGTGCGTTCATCCTGCTACGCGGCTGACGTTCAAGAGTAAGAGCCCGGTTGAATATCAGATGTCCGCTCTGATCGACGAACCGGGTCAGATCTGCGAATTTTCGGATTTTGGTTCCCACCTGAAAAAAAGCCGTCCTTATCGGTTCGCCGTCATAATAGAAATTCTTGAGTGCCCTCACTATCTTTTCCGTTTTTTCCGGAAGTGGTCCATCATCAAAGGTCACTACAAATTTTGTCTCCAGAACGGTGAGAAAAACTGAATCCTTAAAAGCCTCTTTTGAGCCAGCAGGAACAAACTCCGCCACAATCTTCACGTCATTTTTAACCTGACTCCCTCTTATCCCTTCTACCTTCAATTGGCAAGAGAAGGGGATTTCCATCTCATCCGAGAACCGGGAGGAGATCAGTTCCTCATACTTATCATCACTTTTCTTTCTCCATACCATTATGTTCTGAGGGAAGATAAGTCTCCATTTCCCTCTCCCGGATTTTCCATGTATTGAAAGCGATGCATCCTTTAAATTGGGATCGTCTTGTGTGATACTGTGACCCAGCTTTTCGTCTGGTTGATAATCAAATAAGGGATTGCCTTTTGCATTTCTGTTTTTCTCGTCGAAATCGGCGTTTGTCCGTATTACTCCCCCCCTCTCCTCGTTCTCCTCCGACATCTCATCAACTATCAGGTTCAGCACGAATTTGGAGGTCTGACCTGGTGGTATATGGGCAATTGAACAGAAAAAAAGAAAAGGAAATATCTGAAGGACTGCAAGGAAGAATAAAGTGGTGGGTTTTCTCAGAAGTTGAAGGCTGTTCAATTTCTTCAAGATGGATAAGATATGATGAACAAATAAAGTTTAAAAAACAATTCTATTCAAGCCAAGTTTACTGGTTTTTACCATCGGGATAGGCATCGGCTAAGAGTTGGATGGGGTGTTTAACCTTTTGTCTCATTTTCCCCTGAAGAAAGGTTTCTTCGAACCGCATCATACAGCCAGGACAACCGCTAACCAGAAAATCGGGGTCGATTGATTCCATATTTTCCAGTTTGTATTCCATTATCCCCTTGGAGATGGGGTAATATTTCAAATTAAACGATCCTCCTCCTCCACAGCATCTGTCCGACTCAGCCATTTCAATGAATTTAACTCCGGGCAGTTGCTTCAAAATTTTTCTGGGTTCGTCCTTTATTCCCTGCCCTCGATTCAAATGGCAGGGATCATGATAGGTAATGACAATCTCTTTCTCCGGTGGCTTGAAATCCTTTTTCATGTCTATGACGTTGATTAAGAATTCCGAGATGTCATAAGTTGGGATATCAAAGTTGACTCCCAGAAGTTCCTTGTATTCCTTTTTTAAAGTCAATCCCCCGGAGGCACAATTAACCACAATGCAGTCCACCTTTGCATCTTTGAAAACTTTCAAATTCCTTTTGGCATGTTTGACTCCGGTCTTGAAATCACCCGAATTGTAGATGGAAGTGGCACAGCATATCTGCCCTTTGGGTATTACCACTTCAATATCATTATGAGTTAGCACTTTTATCAGAGCCTCACCCACCTCGGGATAAACCATATTAGTACCGCATCCGTAAAAGTAGCCCACCCTCATCCTTGGATTTTTTACACTCACTACCTCTGGCACCCTTTTTCTCAAAGGTTTTTTGGCGATCCTGGGATAGATCCTCTCCTTCCAACCATCCGGGAAAGGCAGGAACAGAGTTAAGGGATTTTTAGCCGGCAGAATCTTATTGGCTATTCTTCCAGCAAAGGTGGCCCATCTTGCCACTGGAGGTAAGAGCCTGCCTCTCTTCAAGAAGAATCGGAAGATCAATCTTTCCAGCAAGGTGAACTTCCCCGCCTCCACTAAATCTGCTCTGGCGCACAGTATCAGATCATCCGCCCTCACCTGGCTGGGACACGCCTCCACGCAGGATTTGCAGTTCAAACAGACATTTATCTTTTTGCGAAAAACCTCACTCAACTCCAGTTCACCTTTGTTTACTGCCTCAATTAAAGCCATTCTACCCCGGGGTGCAGCCGGCTCATATCTTGTCTCTGCGTATACCGGACACACGGAAAGACAGGTGCCACATTTCAAACATTTAAGAAGTTCATCTTCTCTGGAAGCTATATGTTTATGATCCTTTTGCATATTCCCTTTCCTTTCATCTTTCATAATACGGCTCTTTGGAATATAATTGTAGAGTCTGGCTTGTCAAGTTTTTAACATTTGAGATGAGGCACCGTTATACGTTTTTGGGCAAAAAGTCGCGTAGCCGAGCCTTTATGGCTCGGCTCTCAAACCATGAAGACTTGCCAAGGTGTAAGTTAGGGGTCCACTCTGAAGGGCATTTAGCCATGCCAATAGAGTTTTCAAAGCCCATTTTTGCATTCCTTGCTTTAGCAAAATGTGAAAAGGGCGAACTGTTCATGGTTGTGCCATTCACCGTTCTTGTCGATAAATGATATTGATCCTGTAATGAGTTCGTAGGCTGGGTTCATCCTACCCTTTCGGTCCTGCACTTCGTCCCCCCGTCACAGGCGGGGTGTTGAAGGAAAGGACACCTTGCCCAGCGTCAAACTTTTCTCTGGGGAACATTCTGCTCGTCCCCGGTTACTCTGGATCAACCTTATGGCTCTCAAACTTCGTATATGCGACTGCGCTTTATACAAAAGCACTAATTTTAGGCTTGATTTTGGAACAATTTTTGTTAAGTTATTCACTTGTGAAAGCGGACGTGGTGAAACTGGCATACACGACAGCCTTAGGAGCTGTTGGTCGAAAGACCGTGGGAGTTCGAGTCTCCCCGTCCGCACTTAAGGACTAACAGATTACGGAAGACCGAAAACTGTTGACTGAAGACTGCAATCTGCCAATTGAAAAAGGAGATAACTTGACCCCATCAGATAACGAAGAAAAGAAATTAAGCATGTCCGTGCAGGAGGGGAGGGGATGGAAAAGAACTCTGGAGATTGAAGTGCCCAAAGAGGCGGTGGATGATGAGTTCGAGGCTGTGTATGAGAAATATCAGAACCATTCCAAAATCCCGGGTTTCCGCAAGGGCAAGGCGCCAATGCATCTGGTGAAGCTTCGCTACCAGAAGGAGATCAAGGAGGAGGTTTTGGAATCGCTGGTGCCAAAAGCGTATGAGGATGCGGTAAAGGAAGCCAATCTTTCTCCCATCTGCCTGCCGGAGGTGAAGGGAATTCAGTTTAAGGAGGGAACTCCCCTGAAGTTCGAAGCTGAATTCGAAATCAAACCAGAGGTGGAGGTTAAAAACTACACAGGTCTGGAAGCGATGAAAAGGGTTAGGGAGGTAACGGACAAAGCCGTGGAGCAATCTTTAAACTTTCTGAGAGAAGACTTTGCCGAGCTTCATCCGGTGCAAAGGGAAGCTAAACTCTATGATCATCTGGTAGTGGATCTGGCCAAATATCAAGAAGGTAAGGAGGACAGGCTAAAAAATCATGCGCTTTTCTTAGATCCTCATAACATGATTAAGGAATTTCAGGAAGCTTTAGTGGGTGTAAAAGCTGGACAGAAGAAAGAATTTGAGGTGGACTATGTTCCTTCCTTTCACAACAAGAAACTGGCGGGGAAGAAAGTGAGATATCAGATTTCAATCAAGGAGGTAAAGGAAAAGGTTTTGCCTGAGGCCAATGACCATTTTGCCAAAACCGTAGGAGGGTATAACACCCTTGCTCAACTGAAAAATAAGATAAAAGAAGGTCTGGTCAAAAGAACTCAAAAGGACGCAGAGGCGGAAGTAAAAAACGAATTGATCAATAAGTTAATAAAGCGCAACGCCTTTGAGGTCCCGGATACCCTTTTCAACTTCTACATGGATTCGTTGGTAAAGGATTTAAAACGAAAATACCAGAAAGTGGATGAAAAGAAGATTCGAGAAGAACATAAGGATATAGCCATAGGTCATATAAGATGGGACCTCCTTTTTCACCAGATTGCAGAAAAAGAGAACATTCAAGTGACCAAGGAGGATATGGAGACCTGGTTTGAGGATTTTGCCCATGATTATAAGATGAAAATCGAGGAGGCGAAAAGGCTTTTAGAAAATCCTTCCCAGATCAAAAGGATAAAAGAAGACCTTCTGGAGAAGAAGGTCTTAGATTTTCTTCTCCAAAATGCGAAGATAAAAGAAGAGACCATTTCTGCCCAGGAGATTGGAAAAGAAGATTCAAATAAACAAACCAAATGACTGGGGGCGGTGCAAAAGCCCATTGTCTAAACCCAAAAGAGAAAGGATCAGATATGACCTTAGTTCCCTATGTGATAGAACAGACCGGCAGGGGAGAGAGAGCTTATGATATCTTCTCTCGCCTTCTGAAAGATCGTATAATCTTCATCGGCTCACCCATCGATGATGTGGTAGCTAATCTGGTGATAGCCCAGTTGCTTTTTCTGGAGGCGGATGATCCGGAGAAGGATATAAACCTATACATAAACTCACCCGGGGGGATCGTCCCGTCAGGACTGGCTATTTACGATACCATCCAGTTCGTCAAGCCGGATGTGGCCACCACCTGTGTGGGGCACGCGGCCAGCATGGCGGCTCTGCTTCTTTGTGCCGGAACCAAAGGGAAAAGAGGAGCTCTGCCTCACGCCCGCATAATGATCCACCAGCCCTGGGGAGGGGTGCAGGGACAGGTCTCCGACATCGAGATCCATACCAAGGAGCTTTTGCTGGTGAAAAAGGCGGTAAATGAACTTCTCTCCAAGCATACCGGACAACCCTTAGAGAAGATCGAAAAGGACACTGATCGAAACTTCTTCATGTCAGCAGAGGAAGCCAAAGCCTACGGTCTGATAGATGAATTTTTCGAAAAGAAGGGGAAATGAGACCAAAACTGCCTCTTAGTTCTTAGCTGGGTGACCATGCCATCCCTCGACATCCCGCCTTTGGCGGGAAACGAAGTGTAAAGGCTTGGCTATGCGAAAATGAGCCTGTGAGAAGCAGCTGCTCTTACCGTGGTGTTGATGAATTTGGTGAATCAAAAAAAGATAATACTTCCGAATAGAACATTTTCACCATCAGAAAGGAAAAACTATAGATTATAATTTACTCTTGCTTTCATTATATAAAACCGATGAAAGGAAATGAATTTGAATCACAAGGGCCAAAGACACAGGAAAAGCTCAGCCTCCCAGACATGCTCCTTCTGTGGAAGAGGAACAGATCAAGCCAGAAAGTTCTTCTCCGGGGTGGATGCCGTAATCTGTGAGCAGTGCGTCACCGTATGCCAGGAGATTCTGGATAAGGATTCAGAAAAGGTAAAAAAAGAGGGATCTTTTCGGCTTCCCAAACCCAAAAAGATTAAAGAATTTCTGGATTTGTATGTGATCGGTCAGGAGAAGGCGAAGAAGTTGATCTCGGTGGCGGTGTATAACCATTACAAGAGGGTCTCGCTCCCGCCAACCGGGGACGAGGTGGAGCTGGAAAAGAGTAACATTCTCCTTTTAGGACCCACCGGCACAGGGAAGACACTTTTAGCCCAGACTTTGGCTAAGATGCTCCACGTTCCCTTCTCCATTGCGGATGCCACCGCCCTCACCGAGGCGGGATATGTGGGGGAGGACGTGGAAAATATTTTAGTGCGATTGCTTCAGGCGGCTGACTATAACCTAACCAAGGCGGAAAAGGGGATCATCTATATCGATGAGATAGACAAAATCGCTCGAAAGGAGGCAAATCCCTCCATCACCCGGGACGTGTCAGGCGAGGGGGTGCAGCAGGCACTGCTTAAGATTCTGGAGGGAACGGTTGCTAACATTCCTCCTAAGGGAGGAAGAAAACACCCGGAGCAAGCTTTTATCCAGATCAACACCAAAGACATCCTTTTCATCTGCGGAGGGGGCTTTGATGGACTGGAGAAGATCGTCCAATCAAGGGTCAGCCACAAGGTCATGGGCTTTGGAGCAAAAATAACCAGCAGAGGGAAAAAGAGGATAGGAGAGATATTGAGCTTGGTGGAGGGGGATGATCTGGTTAAGTATGGATTGATCCCGGAACTGGTAGGAAGACTTCCCGTGGTATGCGTCTTAGATGAACTGGATGCAAATGCCCTTCTTTCGATTCTCACCAAGCCCAAAAATGCCTTAATCAAGCAATATCAAAAGTTCTTCCAGATGGAGGGGGTCAAGCTTAAATTCCCACAGGAGGCTCTAAAGGCGGTGGTGAAGATAGCGCAGAAAAGAGGAACCGGTGCACGAGCCTTAAGATCGGTGATGGAGGAGGCCATGCTCAATATCATGTATGAGATCCCTTCACGAAAGGACGTAGCCGAATGCATCATCCCAGAAGAGACCATCCTTTCTAAAGCTCCGCCGGTTTACCGTATCAAGAAAGAAAAGGTGGCCTAACATATAAATGAGACGTCACAAATTGCCACCTCTGGTTGATTGTTTGGTATGAGTTTTATACCTGATTTATCCAGCTTCCCAAAAGTTTTAATCTTGCATTAAAGTGCAAAGACCTAAGTAATCGCAAAGTGGAAACGAACCTGTATGGTTGTCAAGATGTGGCTAAACCTTGGAAGCTTTTTAATAACTTGTTTGATCAAGGTGAATTCTTTTCCTGAGAATTGACAGATTATCATCCAGCGAAGAGGGGGGAATTCCCAGACGGGTCTCCGTCATCCCGCCTCGAGCCTGGCTTTTGAGAAATTTCTTCTGACTTAGGACCAATAAAATCCTTAACCATCCCGCCAAAAATTCGTATCAGAGAATTGGGTTCTGTCTGCTCCTCGAACCCCGGGATGCTAAGATATGTCTTTCAGAATAAAAAGCGCAACCTATATCAAGAGCTTGTCTGATCTGAAACGCCTTCCCAAAGACCAACTGCCAGAGATAGCCTTTGCCGGTCGCTCTAACGTGGGAAAATCTTCCGCCCTGAATCGACTGGCCAACGTCAAGAACTTAGCCAAAATCAGTTCCACTCCGGGCAAAACCAAACTTATCAACTTTTTTTTGATAAACAAAAATCTCTACTTTGTGGATCTGCCTGGATATGGTTACGCTAAAGCTCCCAAGTCAATGCGAAAAAGCTGGGGAAAACTGGTGGAGGATTATCTAAAGGAGAGGGAAAATCTAGTTGGGACAGTGCTTTTGATAGATTCAAGGCGAGGACCATTGGAACCTGATCTACAGCTTTCGGAATGGCTTGATTTTTATCAGAAAAGAAAGTTGATCGTTCTGACCAAAACAGATAAACTCTCTCGATCAGCACTGGTAAAGAGTGTAAAGGAAACATGCCAGGCTCTGGATTTGAACTCAGACTCGCTGGTCATATTTTCAGCCAAGACCGGGGAGGGAAAAGATAAGATACTTAACTGGATTCAGCAAGGGACAGGAGAATAAGAACCCAGGCTACCATATTCAGGTGTAACCGTAATGCTCAAATGACTCACATTCTACAGGAGAAAAAAATGCCTAATCGAGTGGTTGTTGGAACCCAGTGGGGAGATGAGGGGAAGGGGAAAGTCGTTGATATTCTGACCGAAGAGGCAGACATTGTAGCTCGATATTCCGGGGGCGCTAATGCCGGTCATACCGTGGTCATAGATAATGAGAAATTCATATTGCATCTGGTTCCCACCGGCATCCTGCACAAAAACAAAGTCTGTGTGATCGGAAACGGGATGGTGATCGACTTAGAACATCTTTTTTCTGAACTGGAGGAATTGAAGAAAAGAGAGATAACGTTTCAAAAACGACTTTTGATCAGCCCGAATGTTCATCTGGTCATGCCCTATCACAAGGTGCTGGAAAGGCTGGAGGAGAAGGCAAGAGGAAAACAGAAGATCGGCACCACTGGGAGGGGGATTGGACCTGCTTACAGAGACAAAATAGCCCGCCGCGGAATCAGAACCATCGATCTTTTAGATTCCCAACGCTTCGAGCAGAGGGTGGAGTTCAACTTAAGAATCAGAGAGGGGCTACTTTCCCTTCTACCAGAACACGAGTTGATTTCCTTGAGACATAAAAGCCTAAACGTTCTGAAACTGAGAAGAAAGGTAAAACCCCTTTTAACGGACATAGGCCTTTTTCTGCACCGGTCCATAAGGAATGGGAAAAACGTTATTTTTGAGGGAGCGCAGGGGACTTTATTGGATATAGATTTCGGAACCTACCCCTATTGTACCTCCAGCAGTACCACGGTGGGCGGGGTTTGTACTGGATTGGGAATAAGTCCTGCCTTAGTGGGTGAAGTGATAGGAGTGGTTAAGGCATACACCACCCGGGTAGGCGATGGTCCTTTTCCTACCGAGGAGAAGACTAAGGTGGGAGAAATTCTGCAGGAGAGCGGAAATGAGTTTGGAGCCACCACTGGCAGACCCAGAAGATGTGGATGGTTGGATCTGGTAATGCTCAAGTATTCGTTCAGGATCAATGGAGTGTCCAAGATCGCTCTCACCAAGCTGGATGTTTTGGACACGTTTGATAAGATCAAGGTTTGTGTGGGATATAGATACAGAGGCAAAACTTCGACCGAATTTGTCCCGGATTTACGAACTCTCCAGAATTGTCAGCCAGTGTATAAAGAAATCCCGGGATGGCAGAAAAGCACTGAAGGGATAACTAACTTCAAGAGACTGCCAGATAAGGCAAAACGGTACGTAGATTTCATTTCCCAAAAACTCAAAACCCCGATTTTCATGATATCCACCGGAAATAAAAGAGATCAAACCATCCGGTTATAACCTCCCAGGTGGAGAAAAGAAAGTTAGGGAAGTTTCAAATACTTTCTTCATCTGAATTTTTCTTTTGCCCGCCTTTGAGGTAGATGTGTAGGGGTGGAACTTAATCTCCACCCCTGTTCTGAGTTTGAACAAACCCGCAAATTGATCAACTTCTGACAGCAAAACTGCACCTAAATTTTTACTGCATCCTACAGGTAAATTCACAAGTATAAACTTTTGTTTCACACTTTAAGAATTTAAAATATATGGATGGTATTTGTTGACCACTAAAATATCTATTAAAATGTGAATAAACAGGTAGAAAGTATCCACCCTTGCAGGTTATCTTGGATGAAAGAAGAAGTTTTTAAAAGGATAACCGGAAGGGGTGGATACGATGGTATCGGCAAAGCACACCCTTTTAGAAAAAAAGCCATTGTTATTTTAACTATGATCGTTATAATAGGTGAAAACAGAGAATGGATGGGTATTGATTTTGACTGAGAAAGGAAAAAAGACAACGAAACATATCCGAGCCTTGGAACTCATTGCTCTATCTCTGGTCTTTTCCCTTAGCTTGTGCACCTGTAGCACCAAGAATCTTGTGGGCATACAGAAGACAGGCGCCATTTTTGTCCGTTCCGCTCCTGCGGGGGGGGATATACTGCTGGACCATGCACTGATCGGCAGACAGACGCCGGATACGATTTTTGACGTAGCTGTGGGGGATCATGTGATTTCGGTCACAAAGGCGGGATATCTTTCTTCTCCCGATTCTGTGAAGATTACGGTGAAAGAAGATCAGACAGATACAGTTGAGTTTATTCTCCTGGAGACCGACAAGGGTTCGCTTAAAGTCTCCTCCAATGTTGATGGTGCCACCATTTGCGTAGATAATCAACCCATACCTGCGGTTACTCCCCATCTGTTCTTCAATAACGTTCCGGTGGGGACTCGCATAATCTCAGCGTTCAAGGAGGGACATTCCAATGGCAATCCCGCCAAAGAGGTGGTAAGCATAGCCACCAGAGATACGGCAGAAGTTTACTTTACTCTCAATCCGACGGAAGTGGGAAAGACGCCGGGAAACATCACTCCAGATTTCATATTGCAAGATGATTACGGCTTTTGGCACAGGTTTTATGCTTATCGGGGATTTGTGACCATCATAAATTTCTGGGCAGAAGATTGTCCTAACTGTATGAAAGAATTACCGCATCTGCAAGAAATCTATACTGAATATCTTTCCGACAGTTTGATCATCTTCGGTATCAACTACGGAGGAAATTTCGGCCAGGAAGGCTTTGAAGTCATCCGTCGAGTCCGGGAGGAGAAAGGGCTCACCTTCACATTACTTGGGGGAGTGGGAACCAACGTTAAAAGTGATTATGAGGTAACAGACACCCCGGTGACTATTATCCTGGATCAAGGAGGTAAGATTTACTATTATGTGGTCGGATTTTACTCCTTCCTGCCAGGAAAGTTGAAACAAAAACTGGATGAGCTGTTTGGTAAATAGAAACGTCTGTCAATAGAGCTATTCAACGAAAGGCAACATCATGTTTGCAGGATCCAAATTCGTACGAAGTTTATTCTCAAAAGTCCTCTTAACTTTTTTTATTACATGTCTTTTGGTGAGTTATGCCCACGGAGCCAAGAAGATCTCAAAGGCTCCGAATTTTTCGGCTCCCAACTTGGATGGAGAAAGGGTGGAGCTAAAAACTCTGCTAAAGCAGGGACCGGTTCTGATCAGCTTCTGGGCCACCCACTGTAAGCCCTGTATCAAAGAGTTAAACCAGCTTCAGAAATTCTATCCGGATTATAAGGAGAAAGGTTTTGAGATTTTGGCCGTGGATGTGGATGGTCCGCGAAGCGTCTCCCGGGTGAAATCGAAAGTGAAGGGGCTAAAATGGAAATTCCCCGTGGTTTTTGACACCAACAGGGATATCTACAGGAAATATCATGTGCTGGGAATACCTCATACCGTGTTGATTGATGGTGAAGGGAACATTCGATACACCCATACTACATACCGCTCCGGGGATGAGAAGATCATCAAGAAAAAGATCGAGAAGCTTCTTGACGAACAAAAGGAGGTCTTAAAAGAAGAAGAGGGGAAAGATAGTGAAAAGTAAATTCGCCTTTTGCCGTCTCTTTTCTCATTTTTGCACGCGATCTTCTCTGATTTGTTTGGTTTTGCTCCTACCGCTTTTTTCTATTTACCAATTTAGTTTTTCTTTTGCGCAGAAGTTTGGGTTTGGTGAAAGCGACCCCTGGACCATAAGTGCCAGCAATCAGTTGGAATATTCGTTGGACAGAAAGACTCATCAGGACATATTTCATAACTGGACCGATCTGGATCTGTCTCATGGAATCTATACGGTGAACTTAAGATATGAAGCTCATCAACCGGACGACTGGGGGCGGACCTGGCAAAAACTCTCTTTCAGAAACTTACAGCTATCCAGTGAATTTCTTGAAATCACCGCCGGCAATTATTATGTGATTTTTGGGCGAGGCTTGATTCTTCGCTCTTATGAAAACAGAGACTTAAGATATGATAACAATCTGGATGGGGTGAAAGGGACCATAGATCTGGATGGTTTTGATTTAACCATGTTGGGGGGCACTGCCTTGGGAAAGTATGAGAGATTAAGCGATCCTTTGCATGCTGTCGACGGAAAGATTGCTTTCACCGATTGGATGAATTTAGGAGGAAGTTATCTTCGCACCCACATTACCGATTTTGGGCTGGTGAGATTGTTTGGTGGAAATGTAAGTATGAATTTCCCGCATGTGGATTTTTATGCCGAATACGCCAAAAAGGACAACCCACCCGGGAAATACATTCCAAAGGACGGAAAAGGCATCTATCTGTCGACAAACGTATATACCGCAGGGATGGGGCTGGCTTTAGAATACAAAGAGTATGATAAATTTGATTTTATCAACCAAGATGTGACTTTCAACAATCCTCCACCTCTAGCCAGGGAACATATGTATACTCTGCTAAATAGGCATGCCTATGTCTTAGATTTAATCGATGAGAAAGGATTTCAGGCTGAGATCACTAGCTCTCCTTTTAATCTGCTGTCGCTTTTGGCTAATTACAGCTATACCACGAACCGCAAGAACGAGGTGTTGTTTTCTGAGATCTATGGGGAACTGGAATATGATTACAAAGACATGGCGACGCTCAAAGGCGGTTTCAGCAGGCAGGAAAACAGACAGGAGGTGGGCTCGCCCATTCGGCTGGCCCCGGTTGTCGATGTTATCTATTATGTTTCAGAAGCCAACAGCATCAATTTCATACTGGAACATCTGTATACCGACAAATATGACGGAAAACTCTCCTATTACGATCAGATACTGTCACTCTCCCTTTCTCATTCCCCTACTGTCTCTCTCACTCTTACTCATGAGAGGACCACAGAATGGAAGATTAGAGAAGATTGGCCCGGCAAAAGGAATTGGTTGATTGCCACCCTGGATCTTGCCATGGGCGAAAATCACAATCTCAGTTTGAGTGTCGGCTCCAGACGAGAAGGGAAAGTTTGCGCCGGAGGAGTGTGCGTGGATAAGCCGGCTTTAGACGGATTTGAGATAAAGCTTTTGAGCCGGTTTTGATTAACACCATTATCATCCCCCCCTCTCCCTGAGAGCAGGTGTTTTGTTAGAAAATTAAAATCTTGAGGAGTCCAAGATGAGAGAAAAAGGTTCCTTTATAGTTTTTCTGGCAGTGGTCTTGTTACTTATGAGCCCAAGGTTAACTCTGGCAGACGATCCAGAAATTCAGGATACTTGCCGGGTGGAATGTCTGGATGTCACCTTGCCGGAGCAACAGGTAGTGATTGGGGTAAGCGTTTATAATGATGAGGATTTAGGAGGAGTGGTTATCCCCCTGATATTTGGCTATCCTTGGCTGGATGTGGTCTGCGATTCAGTCAGCTTCGTGGGAACCAGAATTGAAGATGCTGAGTATCTGGGAGTAAGCATAGATACTGCCAACTACAAATTGCTCTTTTATGCGGCTTTCATCGATTCCGATTTAACCTCAGGAGATGGAGTGGTAGCCAATCTTTATTTCACTATCGGATCTAACTGGGATTCAACCTTATGCATAAGGGTTGACACAACTTTTTATCCACCTACCACGATTTTGGAATTCACTCCTCGTGCTACCGGTCAGGCGCTCCATCCGGAATTCAAAATGGGCTGTCTGGGATCAGGATACGTTGCCGTACCCGACCTTATAGATCCTTCAAATCAAGAGGATGTATGTTCGCCAGACACCTTTGATTTTGTCTGGTCAAAATCCGGAGAGGATGTTTTTTACACGCTTCAATACGCTCACGATTCAAACTTCACCACGGGCGTGGTGATCATTGAAGACTTAGAGGATACCTCCTACACCGTTTGGCTCCCCCGGCAAACCTACTTTTGGCATGTGAAGACCACTAACCTGTGCGACAAGGATAGCCCGTATCAGGATCGGGCGTTTAGCTTCCAAGTTTTCCAGAGTGGAGATCCGAGCAATGATGGAGTAGTGGATTTAACAGATGTCCTTTACATCGTAAGCTATCTTTATAAGGATGGTCCGGACCCGGATCCGCCAGCAAGCGGAGACGCATTCTGTGATGGAGAAATTGACCTCACCGACTTGCTCCTTCTGATCAGCTATCTTTTCAAAGGTGGACCAGCGCCCTGTTGTCCATAATCTGCAACGTTCTCATCATACAACTCCACCAACTACTCAAATATCTCTACTTTCGGCGCTTCTAATCCAAGTTATAACCGTTTAGAGCATCAAAGAGTGATACCAGCTTCCATTAGGTAAAATTCTTAGGATAACAGGATTTTATTCTAACAATTAGGATACACGAAGGAGATCTGATTGAAGCGTAGCCAGGTTGATAGCCCCATGTTGGGTGACCGTTTTGCTTGGCGTTCATCTGAGAAGTTCATTTAGTCAGATTCTTGATATCTTTTCTTATTGTTTTGTTTAATTTTTGTGTTTGCCCAGATTAGAAGACTCCTCGGCGGAGTCACTTCGTAACTTGTTGTTTCTCTTTTTGGTCTTTTCCGCCATTTCACGGTGGCGACACTTTTCTTATCTCAACTATGCAAAAAGCAAGTCAAAAAACGGCAGGAGATCAGGTGAAAGAGATCCATAACGTCCCACCCAAAGTTAAGATCACTTTCTCCGCCTGCTTTGATTTGTACCTGGCACAAATTTGGCACGGTGAAGACGAGGCTACA
Source organism: candidate division Zixibacteria bacterium SM23_73_3 (assembly GCA_001304155.1). GTDB lineage: Bacteria > Zixibacteria > MSB-5A5 > MSB-5A5 > SM1-73 > SM23-73-3. The sequence goes on along the minus strand of LJUX01000004.1, from coordinate 22,670 downwards.
AGAACGACAAAGCCTGGCAATCCTCCTTGATTCTTCTAAGGCTGATCCTTGGCATCCGTCAAGTCTTCTTTCTCAACTGGTTGACAAATCTATGCTTGACTTTTTGAAGCCGGGTAGGTCGGGAGCCCTGGGCTTCTGACCTACTACTCAACACTTGACTTTTCGGAGCTTGTGCGTTATGTTTGGCAAGCGATGGTGCTTTGGGTCGGCTTCATGAGCGATTGCGACTTAAAAACACGTGTCTGTATGATCGGAGTTTTGGATATTTCTGCTGTTGAGAGCGAGGCGAAGGTTATTCTGCGGCCGCACAATCTTAACCGAAGATCTTTTCAAAAAGTTGAAAATATACTTGAGTTATGGCGACGATCAATTATATTGTCTGACGTGATAAATGAGTTCAAATGAAGCACTCATCTAACCATTTCAGGACAGGGAGTAAATGAAAATGTCTGAATGCCAGCACCAGTGGGAAATGACAAATATCCAGTTTGGATTTGTGGTTTTCGAGAAATGCTTTCACTGCAATGAGTTGAGAACATATTTTTCCGTGGAGGATAATCCCATTCTTGGGGATAAATACCGTGAGGGTGACCATTTCTGGAGCCGGGCAGAAAACGCTCAGTCATTTCGATTCGACCTGAAGTGCACCAGGTGCAACCACGTGGAGAAATTTGACGACCTGATGGGACTTTTGCACTGCACCGGATGTTTGCCCGATTGTGAGGTTGAGACTCTGCGAAAGAAATATGAAGCTCAAAAGACCTGGATTCTGGTGGCATTCGGCTTCCTCCCCGAGGCAAAGACTGAGCCAATTCCTCCACACAAGCTGGATATGCTCACCGACTATTTCAACCAGAGGAGGGATACATCCCGCTCCATGATCAAGATCGTCTCGTTCAATCTGATTGAAGATCTTTCTTTGTGCAAAGGTGATTTTATTCATGACGTGGGCATGCTTTCCTTGGAACCGCCACCCGGTAGAAAACCTCTATTTTGATTTCAACATAAGTTCATTTCAAAAAAATCAAGCAGGAGAGCTTTCATGACCACTCAAGACTTGATTACGAAGATCGGACTCAAACCACTAAGTAAGTTCGAGCACCGGGACGTGGAAGGTGTGTTCGTCTCGGATATGTTAAGCGACGTTATGGCTGGCGCAAAGTCTGGGAATCTCTGGCTGACGATTCAGACTCATAAGAGTATCGTTCCTGCCGCCAATCTGGTGGATGTTTCCGCGGTGATCATCACCAGCGGAAAGGAGGTTCCCCAAGATACCGTGGATCTTGCCAGCAAGTACAATATCGCCATCCTGTCCAGCGACCTGGCCACCTTCGAGCTGGTGGGGAAGCTTTATGGATTGGGTTTGGGAGCCAAATAGCGAATCCCGGATATGGGGTAGAAATATCCACCGGAGGGTCTTTCCGAACCAAGCCGTTTGGTAGTTTGTGTCAAGATCAGAAGCAGGGCAAATATTGTGGAGATAAAAATGATAAAAGGTGCGCTGGAGGCTTCAGTGATCGAGGGAGTTGATAGACTCGATACCGAGGTTGAGCATATATATGCTTCTGATTTGATGAGCGATGTTTTAGCCTTCGGTAGACCCAATTCGATTCTACTTACCGGACTGGCGACCCAGCAGGCTGTAATCTCCGCCCACATGGCTGAATTTGTGGGGGTGGTGTTCATTCGGGGCAAAAAACCCAAAGATGGTTCGGAGAAGTTTGCCAAAGACAATCAGCTGATCTTACTCTCCACAAAGTTGGACATGTACGAGGCTTGCGTTAGAATAGATTCAACCAGGAGGGGGAGATACTCGGGGGCAAAAGGCAGCTGGATGAGGCAAGGGACTGAGGAGATGTCCTTAAGCCGCGAGTTCTTCATTCAAGGGAGCGATTTTGCCAATGCGGGGATGGTATCCACCAAGGTGAAGTCCATTCTGAAAAAAATTGGATTTGATCCCAAGCTGGTGCGGAGAGTTGCCATCTCCACCTACGAGGGGGAGATGAACGTGGTTATGCACGCCAAGAGGGCAAAAGTTGATCTGTCGGTTACTCCCGGGCTCATCCAGGTGGTGATTGAGGATGAGGGGAAGGGTATCCCGGATGTGGAGTTGGCTATGCAGGAGGGATTTACCACCGCCACAGAAGAGATGAGAGCCATGGGATTCGGCTCCGGGATGGGACTGCCGAACATTAAGAAAAACTCAGATGAGTTGGACATCAGAAGCGAGGTTGAGAAAGGGACCACACTGCAAATGAGGTTTTTCATCTAAAGATTTTTCGATAAGGGTTCCCTCTCCCCTTGGGGGAGAAGGCAAGGGTGAGGGGGAAGTATAGAAAATGAAAAATTCAAAATTACAAATCAAAATTCAAAATTGAAGCTGATTTTTCAAAGGGCGGGCGTCTGCCCGCATTGCGTCTATACCGCCAAGCAGACGCGTGCCCATCCGGGCAAATTGGGAGTATATCAGCACTCCAAGTGCGGATATGAAGTAGTTATATGAAATGGCAAAATTTAATTTATGAATATTATTGATCTCACAGATAGTTACATCAAACATATCCTGCGAAACAACGATTTGTCTGCTTACGAAAGATCATATCCCGCTTTGTTCGGGCACTATTTTAAATATTGGGCTAGAAGAAAATTTTTTTCAAAGACGCTTACCAAAACGGAAGTTAAAAGAGGGCTGGATTTGATAAAACCACGGTTGAAAATAATTGAAAAGAATATATGTTCTTTGGGGTTCGACACATCCCATTTAGATATTCTTCTTTTTGTTGGTCAAAACACCTCGAATGGACATGCGTTCAAAGACCGTAAAAGATTTATTGCGTGGATACCAATTGAAACATATGAAACATTATTGCGGGTCGACGTCTTTATCACACACGAAATTGTTCATGCTTTACACTATACGCAGTCACCAGATTTTTATTTTCATACTTTCTCTGAGAAACGATCTACTTCGCGTCAGTTGATTACCGAAGGCCTTGCTACATACCTGACCATGGATATTATGAACGTAAACGACGGTATAGCATTATGGGCGGATTATCTTTCAAAAAGAGAATTAAAAATCTGGCTTCAGAAATGCCAACAAAAGGAAAGAGAATTAAACAAATTCGTATTGAAAAATTTTTCTTTAAGCAATCCTAAAACAACATTGTTCGAAGTCGATGATCCAAATAACATCTATGAAGACAGAGCAGGGTATTTCCTTGGACTAAGCATAATAAACCAAATTGTGAAAGTCAAAAAATTAAACGCCAAGGAGCTCCTGAGTATGCCAAGAAAAAAAATTGAAGAAATGGTGTTGGAACAGTTAGAATTAAATGCAATATAAATTTTTGTCACATCACATAACAGCGGATAAAAGGGAAATCAAAGATTTCCCCAAATTGCCTTGGGCAACTTCTTTTATCCGCGAAACGTTAAATGGCCACCTCTTGTTTTTAATAGGAGAGCAAAAGATAAATTGGCACAGTATTATCACGCTCATAAAGTAGATTTGGAAAAATGTCGCGGGCACATGACTTGTATGCGTCACTGTCCTACCCAGGCCATTCGGGTAAGAGGAGGCAAAGCGGTCATCTCCGAAGATCTCTGCGTTGATTGCGGCACCTGCATATCCGTATGCCCCTCAGGAGCCATTGTTCCGATTACTGATCCAGTAGAGGGGATTTCCCATTTCAAATGCAAAGTGGTGGTGCCCTCCCCGGTGCTCTATTCCCAGTTCGAATCGAGCGTTCATCCCTACATCATTCATCTGGCTTTTAAAGAACTCGGTTTCGACGAAGTGGTAGATGTGAGTGCCTCCTCTGCTGCTTTGGCCAGGGCATTGGTTAAATATATGAAAACATATCGGGGTCGGCTTCCTCTCATATCATCTCACTGTCCCTCCATGCTCAGATTAATTCAAGTGAAATATCCTGACTTGGTGGAACTGGTGGTTCCGCTGGACGTGCCCAGGGAGGTGACTGCCCGGGAGATCAGAAAAAAGTTGCCGGCCAAGTTGGGACTAAAGCCGGAGGATATCGGAATAACTTACATAGCTCCCTGCCCGGCAAAGATCGTCTCCATCAAACAGCCGGCGGAAAAGGCCAGATCTTGGTTTGATGGGGTTGTCTCCATAGATGACGTTTATTCGGTATTACTCCCTCATATCGTGACAATAAAGGAAACGTTCGATCAAAGTCAGGTGCCAAAAGGTTTTTCCTTCAACGCAGGCTGGGCCACACTTGGGGGGATAACCCGGGCGGTGGATATGGAGAATTGGTTGGCCGTCTCCGGCCTGGATCACGTGATGAAAATATTCGATGATATCGAGAATTCACGACTGCGAAAAGTTGATTTCGTTGAGGCTATGGCCTGTATGTTGGGCTGCATTGGCGGGACTTTTAATGTAGAGAACCCATATGTTGCTCGTACCAACAGCATAAAGCAAAGAGGCAAGTATGAAGAGCGCATAAAAATCGATGATAAGGATATTGACCGGAAGCTAAAAGAAGGATATTATTTTCTGGAAAACCCGATTTTGCCTCGTCCCACCAAATACTTCGACACCGATTTGGAAACGTCCATCAAGAGAATGAAGGAAAGAGACAGGGTATATCAGAAACTCCGCCAGATAGACTGCGGCTGCTGCGGAGCACCCACCTGCATGGCTTTCGCGGAGGATTTTGTCAGAGGAGAAGTAGAACTCACCGATTGTATCTTTCTAGCACAAAAGGGGAAGGAGGGATAACAGAAAAGCGAACCCTTCTGAACCTTCAATGAAAGAACGTTCTGTGACTAATAAAGATTTAATCCACATATTTTCCGGATTCAAAAGTGAGGAAGGAAACTTAATCCCCATCCTCCAAAGGGTCCAGGAAAAACGCGGGTATATCTCAGAAGAAGCCATCAAACGTATTTCCCGTTTTTTGAAAATCTCCGAAAATCAAATCTTTGGAGTGGCCTCTTTTTATTCCCAGTTTCGGTTTGACGCCCCTGGCAGAAACTCCATCAAGGTCTGTTTGGGAACCGCTTGCCACGTACGGGGGGGGCAGATTCTCTGCGAAGCGGTGGAGAGGGAACTGGATATCTCCCCGGGACAGACAACCAAAGACAAACGGTTCGATTTAGAGCGAGTGGCTTGCTTAGGGTGTTGTGCTCTGGCACCTGTGATCCAGATAAATGACGACATCTACAGCCGGATGACGGTGATTCGTTTAAAGGAGATTTTAGATAAGTATGAATAGTTACCAGAAAAAAAGAAAAGAAGCTCAAAAGAAATGGAACTTGCTGAAGGCCAGTAAAATCCCGGTCATCTATTTGGGGACAGCCTCCTGCGGCAGGGCCGCCGGCGCCATGGAGGTGCTAAAGTCGGTTCAAAAGACCCTAAAAGAAAACCGATTGAAGGCAAAAATCGTCCAGGTGGGGTGCATCGGACCCTGTTATCTGGAACCACTTATGGATATTAGGCTACCAAGTCGTCCCCGGATAAGCTATGCTAATGTCAACCCGGAAAAAGCAACAAGAATAATTGAGTCGTATTTAATCAAAGGCGACCCTCTCCTTCAATTTGCGGTGGGGCACTTCGGAGATGAGAACGTGGAATTCACAAATGGAGTTCCCGCCTTCTTTGATCTTCCTATGTTGAAACCCCAAGTAAGAGTGGTGCTCAGAAACTGCGGATTCATAGACCCGGAGGAGATCGACCATTACTTGGCTAATGAAGGATATGCTGGCATCATGCAAGCCTTTAGCAAATTGCCCCAGGAGGTGATCGCAGAGGTGGGCGAAGCAGGGATACGGGGAAGAGGGGGGGCCGGGTTTCCCACGTACAAAAAATGGGAGATATGTAGAAACTCTCCCGGGGAATCCAAGTATTTGATCTGCAATGCGGATGAAGGGGATCCAGGTGCGTTCATGAACCGATCCTTAATAGAAGGCGATCCACACTCAGTTCTTGAGGGGATGCTGATCGCCGCCTATGCCATCGGTGCTTCACACGGATATATTTATATAAGGGCAGAATATCCTTTAGCCATCGCTCGTTTAAAAAAAGCCATAACCCAGATGAAGGATTATGGTTTCCTGGGCAAGAATATACAGAACTCTCGCTTCAATTTCGACATCACCATAAGGGAAGGGGCGGGAGCTTTTGTTTGTGGTGAGGAGACCGCACTTATCGCCTCCATCGAGGGGAAAAGGGGCATGCCCAAATCCCGACCTCCATTTCCTGCAGTGGCTGGTCTTTTTGGCATGCCCACCATCATCAACAACGTGGAAACCCTGGGAACTCTCCCCAACATTCTGAGGAATGGAGCCTCTTGGTATAAAGGTTACGGCACCCGGGGAAATCACGGTACCAAAACGTTCTCTTTGGTGGGAAAGGTGAGACGCTCGGGCTTGGTCGAGGTACCTTTGGGAATGACGCTCAGAAAGATCATTTTTGATATCGGGGGTGGCACCAGGAAGCCATTCAAAGCAGTGCAAACTGGCGGACCCTCGGGAGGATGCCTTTCTGAAGAGTTTCTGGACACGCCGGTAGATTATGAATCCTTAGACGCGGCTGGATCCATAATGGGATCAGGAGGTCTGATCGTGATGGATGAGGATACCTGCGTGGTGGACGTGGCCCACTACTTTTTGGACTTCACCCAGAAGGAGTCCTGTGGCAAATGTTCCCCCTGTCGTGTGGGAAGCAGGCATATGGTGGAGATTCTGGAAAGGATCATAAAGGGGCAGGGTCAAGCAGACGATCTGACCAAGCTTCAGACCTTGGGCGAAACGGTAAAGAGGGGCTCGCTCTGTGGTCTGGGACAGACCGCTCCCAATCCGGTTTTGACCACTCTGCGCTACTTCCGACCGGAATATCTCCTGCATGTGACGGAGAAACACTGTCCGTCTGCAGTCTGCAGGGAGCTTATCGAATACCGGGTTATCCCGGAAAAATGTACTGGATGTCAGCGTTGCGTCAGTGTGTGCCCCACCGGTGCCATCACCGGGCCCAGAGCAGAACCACACAACCTGGATCCATCCAAATGTATAAAGTGCAGAGCCTGCTATGAGATCTGCCGTTTCGACGCCATAGCCGGTGATGCCATCATCATCAGATCCAAGCGGAGAAGTTCTGATGAGCAAGCAAAATGAGAAGGTAACCATAAATATAGACAATCAGGTCCTTGAAGTAAAAAGAGGGCTGACCATACTTCAAGCTGCAGAGCGGAATAACATCTATATCCCCACGCTCTGCGCTCATCAGGATTTGACTCCCTTTGGAGGGTGTCGCATGTGCATAGTGGAGGTGGAGGGGATGCGGGGCTTTCCCACGGCTTGCACCACGCCGGTGGAGGAGGGAATGGTTATAAGAACTCACACTGCTCAGGTTCAGGCAGAAAGAAAAGAGATTTTGCAGCTGATTTTGAGCGAGCATACTTCAAGTTGCTTGATCTGTGACGAAAAGGATGAATGTAAAGAATACATGGGCACCATTCGCAAGGCTGGGGTTATCACTGGATGCCGGTATTGTCCTAACGATGGCCAGTGCGAACTGCAGGAGGTGGTGGAGAGGTTAGAAGTGAAGGAGATTGACTATCCGGTCTATTATCGCCATTTGCGAGTGGAAAAAGATGACCCCTTTTACGACCGGGATTATAACCTCTGTATCCTCTGCGGAAGATGCATCCGGATGTGTCAGGAGATTCGCACCGCTAACACCTTGGCTTTTAAACAGAGGGGACGTTATACCGTAATTGGTCCAGCTTATGACCGTACTCACCTGGAGGCGGGCTGCGAATTCTGCGGTGCCTGTGTCTCAGTCTGCCCTACCGGAGCTCTCTCGGAAAAGGTCAGGAAATGGGACGGCAAAGCGGATCGAGAGGAGATCACCACATGTCCTTTGTGTGGGGTAGGATGCCAGATAAGTCTTCAGGTAAAGGGAGAGGAAGTCATTGGCAGTCTGCCAGCCGAAGACCCGATGGTGAATAATGGACAGCTTTGCGTTAAAGGGAGATTCTGTGTAACTGAACTGGTAGGCAATTACCAGCGACTGAGGAGACCATATAAGGTCCAGAACGGCACCAAGGTGGATATCTTCTGGGAGGAGGCTATCGAGTTAGCGGCTGAAAAACTTTCAGCCTGCTCAGGCGAAGACTTCGGCATGCTTATCCCACCTAACTTTTGCAATGAAGATTTATACCTGGCTCAAAAATTTGCCCGGGTGGCTTTAGGCTCGCACAATATTGATACCACTGCAAGATCGTTCTACGAATCTGGTTTCAACACATACTTAGACCTTATGAGGATGGGTGCCCCTCTTTCGGACCTGCAAGAAGCCTCTGTTATCCTTTGTATCGGGCTGGATACAAGGTTTGGAAGATCCGTGGTAGGGGTGGAGTTACGAAAAGCCATTGCCAGGGGAGCAAAAATCATCAGCATCCATCCGCGGCATCACAGCCTCTCCGTAATCGCCGACAAATGGATTCAGCCAGTTCCTGGCACAGAAGTTAGTCTTCTCCATTCTCTTGTGAGATTGACCGAAAAAAAGAGAACCGGGACTACACGATCAAAATCAAAGGGGATAGGTGAAAGTCTCGGTGACGAGCTTGCCACTGTGGCTAAGACGCTAAAAGGGACCTCGGCTGTTGTGATCCTGGTGGGTTCAGAATTTCTGCCATACGACCAAAGCCCCCAGATTCTTGAGGCTATCGAAAGATTAGCACGAAATATCGGTGCCGGGGTTCTCCCCCTGCCAGCCCAGAGCAATCTATTCGGTTCCATTCTCATGGGTGCCTACCCTGAACTTCTGCCCGGTGGATTTTCATCCACTGATAAAAAGAGGATAGCTGGTCTAAGAAAAAAATGGAATGCCGATATCCCCCATCTTTCTTCTCGCTCGAATAAAGAGATATTCTCATCGGGCAAGAGATTGAAGATGCTTTACCTTATGGGGGAGGTGCCTCCGAACTTAAGACCCCCCTCTGAATTCTTGATTGTCCAGAACATTTATCCTCCCGTTCCCTGGGATGGAGGCGATCTGGTTCTTCCTTCGGCGGCTTTTACCGAGGTGGACGGAACGTTCATCAACGGCGAGGGAAGAATTCAACGAGTTAGAAAAGCGGTGGATCCACCAGGTGAAGCCTTGCCCGATTGGGAGATACTCTGTCGCATCGCTAAGAAGATGGGAGCCAAAGGCTTTGATTTCTCCAGCGCCCGGGAGATTCATGAAGAGATATCTTCTCTGGTAAAAGGATTTGGAGATTTTGATAATCCCGCTCGAAAAGCAACTTCCCTGACGTGTGAAGGAGAGTTGACCGTTTCTCAAAGAAGGTCTTCTGGGACAAAGAAGGCAGACAAAAAGTTACCCTTTCTCCTAACTACTTCAATGGTTGAGCATACGTATCGGGGATTTCCTCTCTCCACCTGGGTAGAGGGGGCAAGTGCATTGTTTGCCCCAGGAGTGGTGGATATTAACTCAGAGGATGCTAAAAAAGCTGGTATATCTGAAAGGGACGAAGTGGTGGTGACCTCAAGCCATTTTGAGAAGACCTGGCCTGCACGAATGGTAAGCGAACAACCAAAAGGAACGCTGCATGTCACACTGCTCCGGGGAGAATCGGTTGGACCTAATCCACATCCAGTGAAAATAAGGAAGAAAAATGTTTAAGGTCATAGAGAGCCAGATGATCGTACCCAATATTCACCTCCTGATGCTGGAGGCTCCGGCGGTTGCCCGCCAGATGAAGCCGGGCCAGTTCGTGATCGTGCGAGCCGATGATGGAGGCGAGAGAATACCTCTCTCAATCGCTGACTGGGACGTTGAAGAGGGGACGGTAACCGTTGTTGTAAAGAACATAGGGAGCACCACCGACCATCTGGCATCACTTAGAGCTGGAGTAAGTATTCCCACCGTGGTGGGACCACTGGGCAATCCCACGGAGATCAAAGAGTATGGCACGGTTCTGTGTCTGGGCGGATGCTACGGGATCGGAAGCATCTTTCCCATAGCCCGGGCACTCAAGGAGAAGAAAAACAAGGTCATAACGGTTATCGAAGCCAGAAGCTCATATCTTCTCTATTGGGAGGAGAAGCTCAAGGAAGTTTCCGACGAGCTTATCTGCATCACCCGGGACGGAACAAAGGATCACAGGGGCCATGTGGGAAGGCTTACTGAGATCATCAAATCATCAGAGCCGATTAACCGGATCATCATTAACGGCTGTACCTTTCTTTTGAAGAGAGGATCGGATATGAGCCGACCTTTAGGCATAAAAACTGTGGTGAGCTTGAATCCGATAATGATAGATGGGACAGGGATGTGTGGCGTGTGTCGGGTCACGGTCGGAAAGACCACGAAATTTGCTTGCGTGCACGGACCGGATTTTGACGGGCACGAAGTGAATTGGGCAGAGCTATTGCAGCGGCGTAAAACGTACATGCGCGAAGAGGTGATTCCGTTGAGAACAAGCCGATGTGAAGAGCATGCTATCACATCGTCGCCTGAATAGTGTTAAAACGACTTGTCATTGCGAGTCCCGCCAACGGCGGGGCAAAACAATCTCTACTTGTTTGAGATCTAACGAGATTGCTTCGTCACTGCGACCAGACGGGCGGTCGTCTGATCTCTCCTCGCAATGACAGGTTAACATGAGATGTTATTTTGAAGATATTCCATATAACCAATCATAGGAAAATCTGTAATGCCTGAGCCGCAGAAAAAGAAGTTAGATTTAAATAGAAGGGAGATGCCCAAACAACCGCCTGAAGTGCGAAGGCATAATTTCAACGAGGTGGCACTGGGTTATCCTGTCGAAATTGCAGTCCAAGAAGCAAAAAGATGCTTGCAGTGCAAAAACCCGAAGTGTGTCGCCCAGTGTCCGGTGGAGATAGACATCCCCGGATTTATCAAAAGTATTGCAGAAAAGGACTTCGCTGCAGGAACCAGGATATTGAAGGATAAAAACTGTCTTCCCGCTATGTGTGGCCGGGTCTGCCCTCAGGAGGAGCAGTGTGAAGAAGTGTGCGTTCTGGTGAAGAAGGGGGGGCAGATTGCAGTAGGCAGACTGGAACGGTTCCTGGCAGACTGGGAGGCAGAGCAGGGTAAGCTGGAGATGCCCAAAATTCCACCTTCTACCGGAAGAAAGGTTGCCGTCGTGGGCGGAGGACCAGCCGGACTCACCGTGGCTGGAGATCTGATAAAGTTAGGACACCAGGTGACCATCTTCGAGGCTCTGCACGAGGTGGGTGGAGTCTTGATTTACGGTATTCCCGAATTCCGGCTTCCCAAGGTCATCGTGAAAAGAGAGGTTGAATATCTCAAAAAGCTGGGCGTGGAGGTGGTGACCGACTACGTGGTGGGCAAAACCAGATCCATAGACAGTCTCCTGGAGGAATTCGACGCCATCTTTGTCGGCTCAGGCGCCGGACTTCCCTGGTTTATGGACGTTCCCGGCGAAAATCTAAACGGGGTTTATTCGGCAAATGAATATCTGACCAGAATGAATTTGATGAAGGGTTTTCTCTTCCCCCAATTTTCTACTCCCATAAAAAATCACAAAAGGGTAGCGGTGATCGGCGGAGGAAACGTTGCCATGGACTGTGCCAGAACTGCTCTGAGACTGGGGGCAGAGAGTAGGATCATCTACAGGAGATCCAGACAGGAACTGCCGGCACGCTTGGAGGAGATAGAGAACGCAGAGGAGGAAGGAGTTATCTTCGATTTTCTAACCCTTCCCATTCGGTACATTGGGGATGAAAACGGATGGGTAAAAGAAATCGAGTATTTGAAGATGAAGTTGGGTGAACCCGACTCCTCCGGAAGGAGAAGGCCCGTTCCCATTGAGGGCTCTGAGACGATTATCCCCATGGACGCTGTGGTCTGCGCCATCGGTAACAGCCCCAATCCCCTCATCGCCGCCGCTACTCCCGGTCTGGAGGTGGGAAAGAAGGGAAACATCGTTGCCGACGAGGAGACTGGTAAGACCTCCAAAAAGAGGGTCTGGGCTGGGGGGGACGTGGTGACCGGCGCAGCAACCGTTATCCTGGCCATGGGTGCCGGACGTAAAGCCGCCAGATCTATCCACGAGTATCTCTGCTCGCTTTAATTTAAAAATAGCTGTGGGGTAACGCTTTACTTACTACATCCCTCCGGAGCACGTTTGCCCCGGATGGCCGAAAGAAGCCACACCAAGCCGACCACGATAAGTAGAATGGGCACCAAGCTTACTTTCGGTTCGAACAGTTCCCAGAGGCCGCCCAGTACAAAGAGCAAACCAACAACGACCCAGAACCCTTCCAGCCTCAGATTGAAGCACTTACGAGCCACCTGTCCTCCCAGGGTAATGACCCCGACGCCCAGCAAGCCCACACCGTAGCCGAGATTTGCCAAAAACGCAATCCCGACCCAGATGAAGAACAATCCCCATCCTACTGCGTCCAACTTCTTACCCAGGTGGTGACTGTTGGTCATTTCCGCCTCCTGGGGCTGCTTCGTGCTCCTCTCATCGAAACTTTGATTCTCCATAATGGAACCTCCTTAAAAGGTATTTCATCTTAGCAAATGTGATCTCAAACCCTTATTCATCAGCAGGGTAGGTCAAGAGCCCTGGGCTCTTGACCTACTGACTCGGAAATCAGAAAAGCAGATTTCTGATATTCAGTTTTTTAATCCGAGAAGGGGAAATCTTCTATTTTGCTTCTATCAAATACATCCGGCTATCCTGGGGAGCAATATCGATAGTCACTCCAGTTTTAAGTTCTGCGGGTGAGGTTTTTATCACCTCATCTCCCAGAAGATCAATCAAACGGAGTCTCTTCCCTTTTATTCCCAGCTTACTGGGGTCAAATCGCAGGATCAGCTTTCTTTGGTCTTTTCCATCTATGGGGGAATTATGCTGGGAGGGATTGATCAAATAGAGGATTGTGGTCTTCTCGTCTCTCTGCAATACCAAATCCACCTGGGGAGCATCACAATATATCTGGCTTTTGACTTTTGCTTGGGCAAGCACCTCTTCCAAGAAAGAGAGTTTGTGATGGTGCAGTTGGGCGGAGATATCGAAGGTGAAAACAAAAACACGTCCCTTGCCCAATTTTGAAACTGTTCCCACTGTCCGATCCTGTTGCTTTGCCAGAATGTGAGATTTTTTTGCACCTCTTATGTATCCATAAAGAGAGGTGATGAACTCTTGATCTGGAACCTGGACTTCACCCACGCTGGATTGAACCTTGGTGCGTAGTTTCAAGGAATCAGAGAGGAGTTTACACTCCTTCATATTCAGGTCAAATCGAGGCAGGAGGCCAAAAAGGATCAAGGTTTTCCCGCTTTTGGCTAAATTGATCAGGTTCTGTTGAGTCTCCTTATCCATGAATTCGGCACAAGGGATCAAAAGAACCGAGAAGTTCTCCAAACTCTCAGAAAGCCACAAATCCGGCATCCCAAAGCAAAGCTTTAGATTGATCAAATCCTGGCTCAATCCCTTATGTGTTTTGGAAAGCAGAAATGGCAGATAGGAAAAAGGTTCTGAAGCCTTTGTGCCGGACGTCTGGGTCAGATAATCAAACCACAGATATGGGCGGTAGATAGCCAATCCAAGCTGAGTTAAGGATTTCAGATTCTCCAGTTGAATCTTTTCTGTTATCTCATTGAATTTCTTAATCAGATCAAAATTGGGAAGGATGGTCCCGTCATTGGCTAAAGGTGCATCATACCAATGATCCCTCTCTACAAACATGTAATGATTAAACCCTTTTATCCCCGATGCTAAAGCGGCACTCAAAAGAAGCTTCACCTTTCTGGGGGGAACAGGAAAATATTTCTCGCCATCCCGGGGTGAATCCGCCCGAGATCCCACGGCAAACTCCGAAGACCAAGGAAACTTACAGCAGGTGGCGAAATACCGCAGATGGCGCGTCAGTTCCACATAATCATCCTGCCATCGCAAGCTTATTCCAGTAAAAAGATCATCCGATTCTGAAGCCCTCCAGTTAAAAGGCAACGAGAAATGCTTAGATGAGAAGAGATCAGTGGAAAACAGAGAGGGAATTTCGAAAGATGAGTATAGCTCCTTTTGCTTGGAAACATAGTCGACTGAAATCTTTTCCTTAAAGCTGATCCAATCGAAATACTTGATCAGATTCTGAATCTTTGATATCTTCAACTCAGCAGGAAGTTTTACGTCCTTAAAATTGCGATGCCTCTCCTTATAAAGCTTATTTAACTTTTTGACATCTTCATATTTTTCTTTAAGATATTCAGGAAACAAAAAATTGGCCACATGTTCATTGTAATCCTGTCCAAAGGGGTTTAGGTTTTCGGGCGACTGGTCAGGACGGAGAGATAAAAGTCCATTGTCCAGCTTCACCAAAATTACCGGACCCTTAGGGTAGATGTAGTGCTTTATTGTGTCTGAAAGGGCGCCAAAGTATCTTTTAACGTGAGATAAAAATCGAGGATGGAGCGATGTGAAGACGCATTCCTTTTCGATGGTTCCGGCATATATTTTGAACGGCTCACCTTGAGGGTCCTTTGCCAAAATCTCAGGACTGTTATATAAAAAATCAGGATAACCTCCATTTTTCCAATCAGAATCTATAAACGGTCCGGGATAGAGAATCACCTTGAGTCCAAATTCCCTTGCCAGCTCCAGAAAGACCACCAGATCCTTGCTATGATCTGTGATGCCCATAAAATCGAAGTCTCCTATGACAGGCTCATGCAGGTTCCAGGGTACGGAGGTGGATATAATTCTGAATCCCGCTTTTCTTATTCGCTCAAAACAGATAGACCAATACCTCTTGCTGACCCTGAAATAGTGCATCTCGGCTGAAAATGGATAATACTCTTCTTTTCCAATAACCAGTTTATTGTTGGTAACTTTCAACATATTTCTCCTTTTTCAAGGAAAGTCATTCAAATAAGCTATTCAATTACATCAACTTATCTCAAATCTTCATAGCATCTAATGATCAGTTCAGTGTAAGAGATTAGCTATAAATCTTTTCATTTTACACCAACAATGCCAATTTGTCAACAAAAAATATTGCACAATCACAATATTTTTTCCAAGAGAGTGGATACAAACAAGTTTGTTTGTTAACCATCTATCCGGCAGTCAGTTATAAGATGGCGATTTTCTGTTTTGGGATACTAAATAGGTGACAAAATTATTTATTCTTGCGACGATTGGCAAATAAGGTATTGGTATTCATGGTCTTATTCGTGTTGGCTATTCTACTCCGATTGAAGAGTGCTAGGGTTCGAAAAGCCCACGAAATTCTTAGGCAGGAGGTCAAAAAGGCACACCTTTATCCAAATTTCTTTTTGTAGCCCCTTTATTTGAATCTTGAAACTCGATTCCAGGAGCTATCGTCGCCTGATTTTAAGATGGTGCAGATGAATCAGGCAACTGTAAGTTAATTGTCCGAAAGTCTTGTATGTGAATGAGCCTTTCGAACTTTTCTTTGAGAATCCACTCTGTTAAGGAAAAAGATAAGGGGTGATGACAAAAAGTGCGCCTCAGAATAAGAATTTGGCAACACCATAGGGAAGGTTTTAGAAGAATGCCTGGCATATTTTTCAAAAACGCTTGACAAAATCTTCTCGGGGGCTCAAATTACAAAACTCAGCTTCTGCCTGATAAAGCAGGTAACTTTGGGAAAGACAAAACTGATATATATCTATAAAAGCCGACATTTTTATGAACCGCAATAAATCAAAACATATTCAAAGAAGTTACCTCAAAAGGCAAAAGGGAGTCTATCAACTCTTGATCTATCTAGCTGAGTCAACTCATGTTGAAGTCGGCAAAAAAGGGACATTCAGATTTCCCCAAGGTTATTATATATATACCGGCAGTGCCAAAAATGGACTTAAGGCAAGGATGGAAAGGCATCTTCGAAAAGAAAAGAGAAGGTTCTGGCACATTGATTATCTTCTGGATCATGCTTCGGTTAAAAAGGTTTTTCTCTTTCCGTATAAGAAAATAGATGAATGTTCTCTCTCCCGCAAGCTGTTGAAAAAATCAGAAGCGAAAGTGATAGTTCCGAAATTTGGGGCAAGCGACTGCCACTGTCCCAGCCATCTGATCTTCTTTAAGAAATTAAATGACGTTTTTGAAACAGACAGAGCCGTTCTTTCTCTCTAACAAAGGGGAAACAAAGATGCCCAGCAAGGTGTATTTTATAGGTGCGCAGGTGGACAGATTCGATTACCAGTACAGTGTGGAGGGCAGGTTGGAACACATCCTGGAAAAGATCGATTTGAAGAAATACTATTCCAAGGATGAGTTGGTTCCCATTAAGATGCATTTGGGCAATCCCGGGGCACATCATACCATCAGACCGAATTTTGTCCGGGTGGTGATAGATCAACTGAAGAGGATCAAAACCAAACCTTTTGTCACTGACTCAGTTCGGCTTAAGGCTTATGAGTATCTGGAAGTTGCCAACCGCATGGGATACAATCCCATGAGTCTGGGAGCCCCGCTTGTCATTGCCGACGGCATCTTTGGGTTTGATTCGATAAAGGTGAAGGCGGGGAAGTTATTAAAGGAAGTCTCCGTTCCCACAGCTATCTATGATGCCTCCTCTATGATGGTCCTCTCCCATGTGAAAGGACATATAGACTCAGGTTTAGGTGGAGCTATCAAGAATTTAGCCATGGGATGCGTGACCGCAATGCCCCGGGGATGTGATTGGAGGGAGGGGGGCAGAGGGAAGATGCACTTTCAGTTGGACGATTTGATGAGCTGGAACAAGGATTTGTGCACTTTCTGTGGCATCTGCGTCCGCACCTGTCCCCTGGATGCCATCTCAATTAAAGGAAAGGCATTCCTGGTAGATGAAAAAAGCTGCTGGAGATGTGGGAGATGTGTGCGGGTGTGTCCTGAAGGGGCATTGACCGTCCCCTCCTCCATGGAGAATTTCTCCGTCTCCCTGGCTGAAGCCGCCAAGGCGGTCCTCTCCACATTTAAGCCTGGTAAGGTCTTCTACATAAACTTTCTTTTTGACATTCAGCCCGAATGTGATTGCATGGCTATGTCCGACACTCCGGTGGTGCAAGATCAGGGGATTCTGCTGTCAGATGACATGGTGGCAATTGACCAAGCTTCCCTGGGTTTGATCGCCCAAGCCCAGCCCCTGCCCCAATCCAAAGCGGAAGGTCTGAAGATAAAAAAAGGTTCTGACGTTTTGACCATGCTTCACGGAAAAGATTCCAAAACTCAGATTGAGGCAGCGGAGAAGATGGGTTTGGGGAAAAGCGACTATAAACTCGTCGAGATTTAGATTCACTTTCAATCACGGAGAAGGTGCTACATTATGAAATGTCCGAGATGCAAAGAAGAAATTGAAGACGATGCTCAAAAATGTAAACATTGTGGAAGTTATGTCAAAGTGCGAATGCGTATATGGGCTACCGTTAAAAGTATTCTTGAACTCCTCACTTTCATAGCAGCCATTGTCGTGCTATATTTTATGTGGCAAGCCAATCGAGGAATGCAAGAACAGTTGAATTTGCAAAGAAAATCAGTGGAAGAACTCTCGAAGCAGTTTATCGAAGAAAAGCGTCCTCGAATAGAAATTATACCTACAAAAATTGATGTTGAAGACACAAGTCTATTATTATATGTTGATTTCGAGAACAGGGGCTTTGCAGACGCAGAAGACCTATTACTTTATGTAGTGCTAAAATATGAAGACGCGCCAAAAGACACGTTAGCTGTTGATTTGGCGCGAGTATCTAAAATAACAAAAGCGAGACGTCTAACTCAGACATATTCTGTTTCCATATCAAAAAAAGTTAACTTAATATGCCTTATTGAGGTTCGATACACTTGGACGATTCAAAATTTGGAGTATAAACGAAAGAAATATTTCCATTTTCCCTATGACAAGGACATAGGAAAATATAGACGTCTTGTTCTCGATGAGGAACAGGTTAAGGAACTGTGGAAGTAGTGTCTTGATGCTTCGGGGACAGGAATTCCCGAAGATGACTGGCATCGGCATTTCCTTCAGGATGAATCCTAATGCCGATGCATCAGGAAGGTAGACTGGAGTGCATCAGCTTGCTGATGCGAATTCAACCACAAGTCCTTGAAACCGCGAATGCAAGCTTTCGCACTCCCAGAATTCTCTTCTAGTATATAGTCAACTTTACCCCCATCGCTGAACCGCAAAATTTCTCTTTCATTTCGGTGAAATTCCACTTATATTCCCAACGTAAAAGAATATAGACCTGCGCCCATAGCTCAACTGGATAGAGCGCCTGACTACGGATCAGACGGTTGGGGGTTCGAATCCCTCTGGGCGTAGTTTTTTGATTTGAGGCGCCGGGATTCAATCCTGGCGGCCTCCATTTAAACTACTACCTCTCCTCCTATCTCCCCCTCTCCATTTCATGGAGAGGGGTTCAAGGGGTGAGGTCTGTTTAAATACCGAAACTTAAGGACACCATGAAACCAGCCAAGATGGATCTATCCAGCTACCGAAAGGAGTTCCCTTTCACCGATAAAGTCATCTTTTTCAATCATGCCAGCTTTGGGCCGCTCCCTCAAAGAAGCTGGAATGCCACGGAGGAATATTATAAATGTTTAAAACTGGAAAAGATAAAAAATATGGATAAGGTGGCTTTCGGGAAACTGGATGAAATCAGAGTCTTGATAGCAGACATGATTAAGGCCCAGCCGGAAGAGATAGCCTTTGCTGCCAATACTTCCTATGGGCTCAATGTCGCCGCCTGGGGCTTAGATTTGAAGCCGGGCGACAAAATTCTGCTCTCCGACGTGGAGTTCCCCGGCAACACTTACCCCTGGACTAATCTAAAGCAAAAAGGGGTGATCATTGAGTTTGTCCCCAGCCGAAACAGATGCTTCGATATAGATAATTTCGTCAGAGCCATTGACACAAAGACCAAGGTTTTAGCTATAAGTTTTGTGCAATTCTTCAACGGATTCAAAAATGACTTGAAGACTATCGGAAAGATCTGTGAAGAAAAGGATATTTTCTTTGTGGTGGATGGAATTCAGGGTGTGGGTTGTCTGGATCTGGATGTCAAAGAGTGCAAGATCGACCTGTTAGCCAATGGAGGTCAAAAATGGCTTCTTTCATCGCCGGGAACCGGTTTCATTTACCTCTCTTCCGACGCCAAAAGAAAAATAAACCCTTCCTTTTTTGGCTGGATGGGTGTGGATTGGGAACTTAATTTTTCCGATCTTTTTAAATTTGATCTTTCGCCATTTCCGTCAGTCAGAAAATTCGAGATAGGAACGTATCCCTATTCTCTGATCTGGACAATGCGCTCTTCCCTGAAATTACTATGGGAGGTTGGGATAAAAAACATCGAAAGGCATAATTTAGCGTTACTGGATCTGTTAATTGAACATTTGAAAGAGAAAAATTATCAGATAACAAGCTCCCTCGATGCTAACCATCGCTCCTCCATTCTCTCTTTTTCCGGGAAAAACGCAAAAAACTTATACCAACAGTTGCGCAAGAACAATATAATAGCCAGCCTCCGGGAAGGGAGCATAAGGGTGGCACCGCATTTTTATAACACCCCAGACGAGATGGAAAGATTGATTGAACTTTTGTGATAGGTGATCAGATTACCACTTTTTAAAACAAATCATTCACGGAACAACTGATTTTTTTCTCCGTACAGTTATTCAATAAGACCTTTTAGAGGAGGAGCCCATGTCAACATATTTGCCTCAAACCAGATTCAAAAACTTAGCTCTCGTCTTATTCATATCTGCCGGTTTGCTTTTTGTTAGAACCATCCAGTCAGAGAACCTCAATTTGGAGAAGGGGAAACGGCTTGTTGAACAGGAAGAATATGAGCAGGCGAAAGAAGTTCTATTAGAGATGGTGGAAAAAGAGCCGGAAAATGCGGAGGCAAATTTCCTTTTGTGTAAAGTCTTTTTGATCTTAGACGACCATGACAAATCCATCAAATACGGGAAGAAGGCGGTAAAACTGGACGCATCCGTTTCAGATTACCATCTCTGGCTGGGGCGAGCTCACGCGACTCAAGCACAAAAGGGCAGTAAATTGAAAGCTATCTTTCGGGCGAGAAGGGCAAAAAAAGAATGGGAGAAGGCAGTTTTCTTGGATTCCATCAATGTAAATGCCCGTCTTTATCTGGTGCAATATTTGTTGATGGCTCCGGGAATTGCTGGAGGAGATAAAAAGAAGGCCAAAAAGCAAGCTGAGATTATCCAAGGAATAGATTCGCTTTTCGGTGCTATTGCTTGGTCGTTCTATTGGCAGAACAAAAAGAATACGGTTAAGACGGAGAGTTATCTAAAAGAAGCCGTTCGGTTGGACACCACTTCAGATCATATTGGCACATACCTATGGGGCATCTTTCTGCAGGGACAAAAAAGATATCACCAGGCGGTAGAGGTTTTCGAAGAGTTATTCAGAAAGCACCCCGACGAGATGGTAGCCCTGTATCAGGTGGGACGAGCCTACGTCCTTGCCGAAGATAGTCTGGACAAAGCGGAGAAGTGTTTCAAACGGTACCTTCAGGTTGAGCCCAAAAGGAATGCCCCAAGTTGGGCGGCGGCGCACTGGAGGTTGGGCATGGTTTATGACCTCCAAGGAAAGAGAGATTTAGCCATGGCAGAACTGGAGGAAGCAGTGCGATTAGACCCCAAAAGCAAAGAATTCAAACAGACGTTAAAAAAGGTAAAGAAGAAAAAATAAAAAATTTGGTTATTTTACTGTTGGTTTGGGGTAAGGGTATCCTGAACCAACATTCCCCCATCTCACCCTAACCTTCCCTTCGGAAAGGAGAGAGGAAAGCAAACCCTCCTCTTTTTTTTATTCTTGCAGGTAAAATAGATTTTCGTTGATCTGCCACTCAGAGTCAAAAAAACCAGCACACAGAACCCCACCCCAACCTTTGTATTTCACCTCATCATCAAAGATGATATAATCAGGCAATCCAGCGCCGGAGTATAGCGCGGTGAAGAAGGTGGAAAGCTTAAGTCCTTCCAGACCAACTCCCTGGTGAACAAACACGAATCTCTCTGGATTGGCAGGATTTGGATAGATGTATTCGGTCGCTATCTTGTCACCATGTATTTCTTTTTTCCCAAATAAGATTTTTTGATCTTTTATTTTTATGGGTAAACTTTTGCTCAATTTGGTGGTCACGAAATTCTCTTCTTCTCCTCCGAAAAGAATTAAGTTATAATTCTCCATTATCTCTGAAGTTACCTCGGTATCCGGCAGTATTTCTGCATAACCGTTTGCCCTTCTCCACCATCGAGCCGCCTCCAGCCTGGCCTGATGAAGCGTTATCTCGGTGACAAGCGAATCCCCTTTTGTTCCGTAAACCAGCACAAAGGGAGAAAAATATGCCTGTTTTATGGGACCATAAAGTTGGGGTGATTTTTTCAACCGAGGATGTTGGGCTTTCACTATGCGAAATCTATCTTCCTTTTTGGAGAAAATCAACTTTTTGTTTCTTTTGAAGCGATAGTTGATCTCCTGGCCATTTAGCAGGAAGGTCATCTTGCCATAAGGGAGAAGGTCTTGCGACAAAGATAAAGCAAACTGGCGGACGTTTTTGGTTTTTACTTCGATTCGTCCCTCTTTTACCCATGCTTCGATCCGGGATTCAAAGAATGGTTTCTCCTGTTGAATTATCTCCACCCAGTAACTTTTGCAACTCTGTCCAATATTGGTACTTTTGAAAATCACATGTTTGGGAAAAAGATTTCTTTTTTTATCTTTCAGGAAGTCCATGAGCTCAGGGTCATCCACACAAACGATCTTATCCAGAGTATCGAGATTAAACCAGTGCCCTTTGTTCGGAATTTCCTTGTAATGAAACGGGTAGCCTAAGTTTTCCAAAAGAGAGGCAAAAAGTCTGGAGTGTACCGGGGGAACATTATCGTCGTTGCCTCCCTGAGAGATGAAGATGGGAAGATTAAGAGCATTCTCCACAAAATTGAGAGCAAAATCCTCTCTTAGGCTCATATCTCTTATGGCGATCTGTCTTGGCTCAGCAAACATGTAGCTTTTTTGAAGAAACCAGGGGATATAGAGTTGAAAGCAAGTCCACCCGGCTAAAGGTGCGGCAGCGGCGAAAAGATCAGGATGCGCTAAAGCTATATGCCAGGTTCCGTGTCCTCCCATGGAGTGACCGGTGAGATAAATTCTGTTGGTATCTATAGGATGAGTCCTTTTTGCCAGATCCAAAACCTCCAGAGCATCCAGTCTTCCCCAATCCTGCCAATCAAATCCAAATCTTCGTCGATTGGTGGGAACAATCACGAAAGCCCACTCTTTTTGGCTGTAACAATCCACCAAGCCCGAAGCTTTTACGCTTGCCCCGTGAAGAGTCAAGATAAGGGAATATTCCTTTTGAGGATCATAATCTTTGGGAGGGAGAACTGCATAATATTGGCAGGAATGGTCAATTTTCGATATGAAGGTAACCTTATACGATTCTTCCTTCTCCCTTACTCTTAATGAAAGACGATCTTTTGATGAGAAGTCCTGGTAAGAAACTCTAACCGGAATGGAAATTGTGTCCATTCCGTGTAGTGGTTCAACCATCTCTATTGTAATGGGAACTTTTTTAACACAAAGGGGCATAAGAGAGGGAATTGTAATTTCGGTTTCTTTGAAGAATCGCCCGTCTCCAATGGAGAGCTTAATATTTTTCAGTC
>LJUX01000043.1 GCA_001304155.1 candidate division Zixibacteria bacterium SM23_73_3 | reverse complement strand
CTCAGAAGGCTTTCGCCAGTTACACCTTTTTGTCTTTCAGCCCGGTGAAAATAATTCCTAAACTGCTTTTCTAAGATTCCGTAGATGCGACGCACCTTCTGCTTCTCTCTGAGCCTTAAAGCATATTCCGATCCTTTCCTTCTCATTGCTCGTCCGCGCTCACCCGGAGAATAAGCTCTCCGTTCGAAAGCGCACTTCTCCCCGTAACAACGACTCCCCTTCAAGAGGAGCTTTTCTCCCTCACGCCTGCAAAGCTTGCAATTTGCTTCTGTATATCTGGCCATTTAACCTCTCCGTCTTATATCTTTCAATTTCGGTCAAACCTTCCCAACTAAATGGAATATATCATTCATCCCCTCTGAATTCCTCCCACCGTTTCTCTATACCCTCCTTCTTTTAGGAGGACGGCATCCATTATGAGGAATGGGGGTGACGTCTCTTATGGCGGTGATTTCAATCCCGGCCGCCTGCAGTGATCTTATGGCGGATTCTCTTCCCGATCCCGGCCCCTTCACCCACACCTCTGCTTTTCTCACTCCCAGCTCTAAAGCCTCCCTGGCAGCCGCCTGAGCGGCCAGTTGAGCGGCAAAGGGGGTGCTCTTTCTTGACCCTTTGAAGCCCAGCCTGCCACCTGTGGACCAGCAGATCAAATTTCCCTTCAGGTCTGTAATGCTCACGATGGTGTTATTGAAGGTTGCCTGAATATGGGCTATTGCATTAGAGCCAATCACACCGTGTTTCTTCTTGGTTTTCTTCTTAACCTCCGCCAATTTGTTCCTCCTTCAAAGATAGTGAGTTTATCGAACTATGATCATTCGATTTGAACCTCAAAGCTCAAACCACATGGTAACTTGTCCGGTCAGCCTTTTTTGCCTCTCTTCCCCCCAATGGTCTTTTTGGGACCCTTTCTGGTCCGGGCATTGGTTTTTGTCCTCTGTCCTCGCACCGGCAATCCTCTTCGGTGTCTTAACCCCCGATAAGAGCCGATGTCGATCAATCTTTTGAGGTTCATGGAGATCTCTCCCCGCAAGGCTCCCTCTACCTTGTAATCCGACTCAATCACCGACCTGAGCTTGGCAATATCCTCCTCGCTCAACTTATCTGCTCGTGTATCTGGATTTACCCCGGTAGCTTGAATAATCTTTTTCGAGGAGGATAGACCTATCCCGTAAATATAGGTCAAGCCTATCTCTATCCTTTTGTCTTTAGGAAGATCCACTCCCGCAATTCTGGCCAACTTCTACCTCCGATCCTTTACCCCTGCCTCTGTTTGTGGCGAGGATTCCTGCAGATTACCCGCAATATCCCCTTCCTCTTTACGATCCTGCATTTCTCACAGCGAACCTTTATGGACGATCTAACCTTCATCTTCTCTTCCCTTCCATAATTTGCCGAATTCTTCCTTTTTAGCCCAATCGATCTTTCTATCTTAATCGCTATCCCAGTCTCTTGAACAAATCTTCAGAATCATTTGTATCGGTATATTATTCGCCCTCGGCTTAAATCGTAAGGAGAAAGCTCCACCGTCACCTTATCCCCGGGGAGGATTCGGATGAAATGCATTCTCATCTTTCCGGAGACATGCGCCAGCACTCGATGTCCGTTCTCCAACTCCACCCGGAACAAGGCATTAGGCAAAGGCTCAATCACCTTTCCTTCAACTTGAATAGTTTCCTCTTTTGGCACTGGTGCCACCTGCCTTTGGGACTCAACTGTCCACGGTTAAAACCTCAGCTCCATTTTCTGTCACTGCCACGGTGTGCTCGAAATGAGCAGATAGAGAACCATCCCGGGTGACGATGGTCCAA
The DNA here is from genome assembly GCA_001304155.1 of candidate division Zixibacteria bacterium SM23_73_3. GTDB lineage: Bacteria > Zixibacteria > MSB-5A5 > MSB-5A5 > SM1-73 > SM23-73-3. Next base: position 13,407 of record LJUX01000043.1, on the reverse strand, counting down.
TGATCGTCTCTGGTATCTATCTCATAAGATCCCACATTCACCATGGGCTCTATGGCCAACACCATTCCCTTTTTTAGCATCACTCCTTGACCTGGAGCACCGAAGTTGGGGATCTGCGGCTCCTCATGCATCCTTTTTCCTATACCATGCCCCACTAAGTCTCTCACCACCGAAAAACCGTTCTCTTCCACAAAGGATTGGATGGCAAATGATATGTCCGAAAGATACCCTCCCTCCCTTACAAAAGGAAGTGCGCTTTCCAGAGCCTGTTGAGTCACCCAGACTAACCTTTGCGCTTCTGTGGGCACCTCCCCCACCGGATAGGTGTAAGCTCCATCGGCATAATAACCATCCTTGAAAACTCCGATATCCACGGATACGATTTCTCCTTCCTGTATGACTCTCTCCCCTGGAATCCCGTGCACCACCTCATTATTAATGGAGACACAGATGGAGGAGGGGAATCCTCGATATCCTTTGAATGCCGGATAAGCTCCATGTTTTTTGATAAAATCCTCCGCCAGATAGTCCAGCTCTTTGGTCTTGGTCCCCGGAGTGATTCTCTCACCTATCAATCTCACCGTCTTTGCCAGTATCTTCCCGTTGTCTTTTATTATCTGTATCTCTCTTTCTGTTTTCAACTCTATCATATGGACAAACAACCGCCTATCTGAAGGTGAGATGCTACCCCACCTCAAGCACCTTCAGAATCTCTTTTAGAACCACATTCGGATTGGGCTCACTATTTATTCGAATCAACTTGCCCTGATGGTTGTAATATTCTTCGATGGGAAGTGTTTGTTCCCGATATACTTTCACTCTATTGGAAATCACCTCTTCTTTGTCATCTGCCCTTTGAAATAACTTTCCTCCGCAGATGTCACACACGTTCTCCTTTTTAGGAGGTTTGGTATAAAGATTGAAATCGGCGTCACATACTGAACAGATCCGCCTCCCGCCCAATCTCTCCAGGGCACACTCATCTGATACCTCAAATTTCAGCGCAAAATCTATGCTCCTGCCTGAATTTGAAAGCATCTGATCTAACCTTTCTGCCTGAACAATGGTGCGAGGGAATCCATCCAGTATAAAACCTTTTCCGCAGTCCGGTTGGATTATTCTTTTCTCCATCATCTTCATTATGATCTCGTCTGGAACTAAACTTCCACTCGTCATAAAGGGTTTGGCTATCTGACCCAAGGGGCTATCTTGTTTCACCCCCTCCCTCAGGATATCTCCCGGGGAGATGTGTGGTACTCTCAGCTTAGATGACAGAAGCTTGGCCAAAGTCCCCTTTCCTGAACCGGGAGCTCCCAGCAATATCAAATTCATCTTTTTCTTTCTACGCTCTGCCTCTTATTCTTCCTTTCTTCATGAATCCATCATAATGTCTCATCAGGAGATGAGATTCAATCTGTTGAAGCGTATCCAAAGCTACCCCCACCACGATCAGAAGTCCAGTTCCTCCAAAATAAAACTGAACGCCCATCCCACTCATCATAAAGTAGGGAAGGACGGCAATCATGGCAAAGAATATCGCTCCTGGCAGGGTTATCCGGGTAAGAACCTTATCGATGTATTCACTGGTTCTTTTGCCCGGTCTTATTCCGGGGATGAAGCCACCATATTTCCTCATGTTATCTGCCAGATCCACTGGGTTGAACACGATGGCAGTATAAAAATAGGCAAAGAATATAATCATAAGCCCGAATATAAGGGAATACAGAACCGTCCCCGGCTGAAACCAGGAGGAGAAGTTCTGCATGAACTCATTGTTGGGGAAAAAGGAGGTGAGGGTGCTGGGAGCAAACATGATCGATTGGGCGAAGATTATGGGAATTATCCCGGCGGTGTTAACCGACAGGGGTATGTGAGTCGATTGTCCTCCGTACATCTTTCTCCCTATCACCCTTTTGGCATATTGCACCGGTATTTTTCTTTGAGCCCGGGTGACCAAAATGATAGATGCAATCACCGCCACCATCAGTCCCAACAAAAAGACCTCGGAGAAAAAGTTTCTCTGGCCCAAAAGAAGCATTCGGACCTCGTCCACCACGCCGCTGGGCAAACGAGCGATGATCCCGATCATGATGATCAAGGAGATCCCGTTTCCAATCCCCCTTTCGGTGATCTGCTCTCCCAGCCACATGATAAAAATGGTGCCGCAGGTGAATGTGATCATGGTCAAAAGCTTGAAGCCCAGACCGGGGTGGGGAACCACGTATCTCCCCACAGAAGGTTGCAGGCTCTCTAAAAATACCGAGGTTCCCAAAGCCTGCATGGCGGCGATCAAAACCGTGCCATAACGAGTATATTGGGTGATCTTTCTCCTTCCTTCCTCCCCCTCCTTCTGTAACTTCTGGAAATAAGGTATCACCGCTCCCAGAAGCTGCATGATGATGGAGGCGGATATATAGGGCATTATCCCCAGAGAGAAGATGGTTGCCTTTTGAAAGGCTCCCCCCACGAACATGTCATATAAGCCAAAAAGCGAACCTTTCATGCCCCGGAAGAACTCACCTAAAGCTTGAGCATCAATGCCTGGAGTGGGCACATGCCCTCCCAATCGATATACCACCAGGATGGCTAACGTGAAAAGAATCCTTTTCCGAAGCTCTGGAATCTTGAAGATGCTCTGGATGGCCCCTATCATCTTATCACCTCGATTTTGCCGCCCGCCGCCTCAATTTTCTCTTTGGCTTTTTTGCTGAAGGCGTTGGCCTGAACCGTTACCGCTTTTGCAATCTCTCCATCGCCCAGTATTTTGACCGGAAGCCCTATCTTCTTGATCAATCCTGCCTCCTTCATCATCTGGGGAGAGATCACATCCTTTCTCGATTCTTCGGACCAGGAAGTGACCTTAGATAGGGCAAACAGATTCACAATTTGAAATTCTTTACCGAAGATATTGGTAAATCCTCTCTTGGGGACTCGTCTTTGGAGAGGCATCTGTCCACCCTCGAACCAGGATCGTTTTTTGGCTCCGGATCGGGATAGCTGGCCCTTGTGTCCCCGGGTGGATGTCTTTCCATGACCCGATCCTGGGCCTCTGCCCACTCTCTTTCTTTTCTTGTTTGAACCAGAAGCGGGGGAAAGAATTCCAATCCGAATCTTTCGTTTTACTGTAGATGCCTTTGTCAAATCACACCTCTTCCACTTTGAGCAGATGTTTCACCTTCTCAATCATTCCTCTTAACTGAGGGGTATCTTTCTGTTCCACGCTCTGGTAAAGCTTCTTGATCCCCAAAGCTCTTACCATTTGCTTCTGCTTTTTCGCATACCCGATGGCGCTCTTTACCTGCGTGATCTTTAACTTACCAGCCACTTTAAACCTCTCCAAAAAATCACTTTTGGATCTGCATCTTAGAACTTTCTCATCCCAGGAATTACTAAAAATCCCAAATCTTTTTTGCTCAAGCTTATGGTTGCTCCTCTTGGTGCAACTCCTTCAGATTTTTGTGGTCAACTATCGTTTCCTCTCACTCTCTCTTAATCGAGCTTTCTCTTTGAGCATCCTCAAGTTCAAAAGACCATTGACTGTGGCTTTAACCACATTATGGGGATTGGAAGAGCCTAAGGACTTAGTTAACACGTCTTGAATTCCTGCGGCTTCCAAAACCGCCCGGACAGGACTGCCGGCAATCACACCCGTGCCCGGCGAAGCTGGTTTTAAAAGGACCCGGGCTGCTCCAAATTTTCCTATCACCGGATGAGGAATGGTTCCATTCACCAGGGGAACCTCTATCATATTCTTTTTGGCTGCCTCCGTTCCTTTGGTGATGGCAACGGAGACCTCTCCGGCCTTTCCCAGCCCAATCCCCACTTTGCCTTTTCTATCACCGGCGGAGACTAAGGCGGTGAAAGAGAATCGCCTTCCCCCTTTGACCACCTTGGCCACTCGATTGATGTAGATGACCTTCTCCGTTAGCTCTAAAGATTGTTCTTCGTCAAATCTTGCCAAAAATCACCTCTTTTCAAAATCAGTTTATTCCGTGTTCGATGCCTAAAACAATAATAAATCGACCTCTGCCATCATATCTTAAGATCCTGTGGTATGCCCATCCGGGCACAACTGCGAACAGTTAGAACCGCAGACCTCCCTCTCTGGCTCCCTCGGCTAAGGATTTGATCCTTCCGTGGTATGGGTACCTGCTTCGATCAAATACCACCAAAGTTACGTCCTTCTCTTTTGCCTTTAGAGCCAGAAAGAGTCCCACCTTCTTGCTCACCCCAGATTTGGTATCCTCGGATTTAATCTGAGACCTCACCTCCGGGGTGAGGCTGGATACGGTGGTTAAGGTGCGACCAGATAGATCGTCCACCAATTGAGCATATATCTGCTTTAAGCTTTTGTACACACACAATCTGGGTCTTTGGGGTGTTCCAAATATCTTCTTTCTCACCCTCATTCGCCGTCTTGCCAATCTTCTTTTTTTCAGTCTTTCCTGTCTAAGCACCGCTCCTACCTTTTACCAAATTTTACGCCTTAAATTTCTTAAGTAGCTGTCTTGCCGGCTTTCTTCCGCACCATCTCCCCTTCGTATCTGATCCCTTTGCCCTTGTAAGGCTCGGGAGGACGGAAGGATCTGATTTTCGCCGCCACCACTCCTACCAGCTGTTTGTCAATCCCTGAGATTTTTATCTTATTGGGTCCATCCAGCGTAATCTTTACTCCTTCGGGTGGAGAGAACAGTACCGGATGAGATAAGCCCAAGGAGAGATTAAGTTTTTTCCCAAAAAGCGCCGCTTTGTACCCGATACCCTGAATCTCCAAGGTCCTCTGATATTCGGAGATCACTCCAGCCACCATGTTGGCGACTAAAGATCGGGTCAATCCGTGAAGGGATCGGTGAAACTTATTATCCGATGGCCGCTTGATCACCAGATTATCCTGAGCCGTCTCTACCATCATGGAGGGATGGATTCTCTGGGTTAACTCTCCTTTAGGTCCGGTGACCGTGATCTGGTTTTCCTTTATTTTCACCTTCACCCCGGAGGGGATGGTTACAGGCTTTTTCCCTACTCTGCTCATTTTTCCCTCTTAGTCGCACTCAGAATCCACTATTCAAAATCACCACACTTTGAAAAGGACCTCTCCTCCGACCTGCGCCTCCTTAGCCTGATGATGAGTCAAAATGCCTTTGGAGGTGGAGAGGATGGTTAGTCCCACCTCTCGCCTCATCTGATCCAGCTGTTTCTTGTCTGCATAGATCCTAAGGCTGGGCTTGCTGATCCGAAGAAGTCCGGAGATGAAGCTATTATTTTCGTGATCATACTTCAAGAAGATGCGCAAGAGATTCTGTTTGTTATCCTCCACCTCTACGAAGTTGCTGATGAAATTGTGTTGCAGAAGCAGTTGAGCCACCCCTTTCTTCATCACCGAAGAAGGAACGTCTACCTTCTTTTGTTTTGCCTTACAGGCGTTTCTTATTCTGGTCAACATATCAGCCAGAGGATCAGTGGTCTTCATGAAATTTTCCTTCCTTACTTCAACTCGTAGGTTAAAATCTCTTTTACTTAAAATGTCGCCCTTCTCTGACTCAGTTACCAACTGGCTTTTACCACGCCGGGGATTTCCCCTTTGAGCGCCAGCTCTCTGAAGCAGATACGGCACAAGCCAAAGTCCCGCATAAATCCCCTGGGCCTTCCGCACCGATGGCATCGATTGTGCTGACGCACGCGGAATTTCGGTCTCCTCTTGGACTTCTCAATCAAAGATTTCTTGGCCAATTGATCTCCTCAAGATTCTTTGGTTTTCTAAGCTCAAAAGATTAAGTTTTTTGTCTTTTCCAAGATAGGTTTTATCTCCTAAAGGGCATTCCCAGACTTTTCAACAACTCAAATCCCTCTTCATCCGTCTTGGCGGTGGTGGTGATGGTGATGTTCATCCCCTTGATCTTTTCCACCTTATCATAATCTATCTCCGGGAAAATTATCTGCTCTCCAATTCCCAGATTATAATTTCCTCTTCCATCAAAGGAGTTAGGCGAGGTACCCCTAAAATCGCGAATACGGGGAATGGTGATGTTCACCAGACGGTCGAAAAACTCATACATCCTGGCCTTCCGCAGGGTAACCATACAACCGATGGGCATTCCCGCTTTGAGCTTGAAGTTAGATATGGCTTTCTTTGCCCGACGGATGACCGGCCTCTGACCGGTTATGGCAGCAAGATCAGCTGAGATAGCATCCAGAAGCTTGACGTTCTGGATGGCATCTCCCATCCCCACATTGATTACGATCTTCTCCAATCTGGGCGCCTGCATCACGTTCTTGTACCCGAACCTCTTCACCAGTGCAGGCACAATCTCCTTCTCATACTTTTCCTTTATGCGTGCCACAGCCATAACTTCTTCTCATCTCTTTTGCTTGTGCCTTTATCCTCTCGTCGCCTTAATAATTAAAAGAAGATTCAGACTATTTCACCACACTTTCGGCAGATTCTAACTTTATTTGGTCTTCCACCCCCCTCCCCTTCCAGAATCTTATAAGCCACCTTGGTGGGAGAGGAACATTTGGGACAAAAAAGCATAAGATTGGAGATGTGCACAGAACCTTCCTTCTCAATTATACCACCTTTTTGGACCTTCTGAGTCCGCCGGGTATGTCTCTTAATGAAATTTATCCCTTCCACGATTGCCCGACTTTTGTCCGAAAAGACCTTCAACACTTTCCCGGTTTTCCCCTTATCATCTCCGGCAATAACCAGAACCGTATCACCTTTTTTGATCTTCATCTTCTTGTCCACTTAAGTTTGATCATGATCCTTTTCCAATAAGATTCCCGCTCATCTGGTCGCCTCAGTCAAATTTAGAGCACCTCCGGAGCCAAGGATACGATTTTCATGAACTCTTTTTCTCTTAATTCTCGTGCCACCGGTCCAAATATTCTGGTGCCTTTAGGCTCGTTCAGCTCATTTATGATCACTGCGGCATTATCAGAAAATCTGATATAGGAGCCATCTTTACGCCTGGTTTCTCGGGTGGTCCTCACCACCACCGCCCGACATATTTCTGACTTCTTAACCGTCCCGCCAGGAATGGCATCTTTCACCGTAACCACTATTATATCCCCTATACGGGCATATCTTCTTCTGGTTCCCCCCAACACCCGAAAACACATCACCTTCTTCGCTCCGGAGTTATCCGCTACCACTAAAGTTGAATACTCTCTTATCATCTTTCATCTTCCCTTCATGCCACCTACCCACCCACGGCTGACCACAGTCGGTGGACAACAGACATCCCAGCTCACTTGGCTTTCTCTACAATCCCTAAAAGTCTCCATCTTTTCAACTTGGAGAGAGGTCGGGTCTCCATCACTCTTACCTTGTCGCCAATCTGACATTCGTTCTTGTCATCGTGGGCATAAAGCTTGGATGTTCTCCGAATGATCTTCTCATACCAGGGGTGCCGGAAACGCCTTTCCACGGAGACCACGATGGTTTTATCCATCCGGTTTGAGACCACCCATCCTTCTCTTACCTTTCTTTTGTTTCTCTCCACCATCTCTTACTCCTGTTTCTCCTCAGAAGGTCCGGCCTTCTTTTCTTCTGAAGATAAAGGCCGAATCTTCAGCTCATCTTCCCTTAGAATGGTGTTTGTCCGCGCAATATCTTTCTTCAACACCCTGAGTCTCAAGGGATTATCCAGCTCCTTGCTGGCTTTCTGAAATCTTAAGTTAAATAGCTCCTCTTCCATTTCCAATTTTCTCTGAAGAAGTTCTTCTCTTGTCAGCTCTCTCATCTGTTCTTTTTTCATATCTTCAAAATGCTTTAAATTTTTTAAATCTGTGTTCTGGTTACAAATTTTGTCTTTATTGGTAGTTTGGCAGATGCCAGGTGAAGTGCCTCTCGGGCAAGCTGGGGAGTTACGCCCTCCAGTTCAAACAGAATCCTCCCCGGCTTTACCACTGCCACCCAATGATCGGGAGCGCCTTTTCCTTTTCCCATTCGAGTCTCAGCAGGCTTAACCGTGACCGGCTTATCCGGGAATATGCGGATCCACACCTTCCCCCCCCTCTTTATATGTCTGGTCACCGCTACTCTGGCCGCCTCAATCTGTTTATTGGTCAGCCAGGCGGGCTCCAGGGCTTTGATACCAAACTCACCGAAGCTTATCTCCGAACCCCGGTACGCCTTACCTCTCCTTCTGCCGCGCTGTTGTTTTCGGTATTTGACTCTTTTAGGCATCAACATGAGAAACGCTCCCTTGCAATCTGCTGGGCAAGGATGAAAAGAGAACAATGTTCTTTTTTCATCTTCTAAGTTCTTTTAAATCTATTCTCCTTTTTTAACTCTCTTTCGCCGTCTTTTCCTTTCTCCTTTTTTTCTCTTATCCTCTCCAGGTTTCAGTCCCTTTGATGTTTCCCTGGCTGAAACCTCCTCTTTTGGGGAAATCTCATCTTTGGATCCTAAAATCTCTCCTTTGAATATCCACACTTTCACTCCGATACAGCCATATGTGGTGTGAGCGGTGGCGGTAGCGTAATCTATATCTGCGCGAAGGGTATGTAGTGGGACTCTTCCTTCCATATATTTTTCTGTGCGCGCAATCTCTGCTCCAGCCAACCTGCCTCCACAGGAGATTTTCACCCCTTGTGCCCCCATTTTCATGGTAGAGGTGATGGACTTCTTCATCGCCCTTCTGAAGGAAACCCGTCCTTCCAATTGTTTGGCAATGCTCTCTGCAACCAGTTTGGCAGAAAGTTCGGGTTTCTTCACTTCTATGATATTGATGGCGATCTCCTTCTTGGTGAGCAGTTGTAATTCCTCCTTCAACTTATCCACCTCCGCCCCTCTCCGCCCGATCACGATTCCCGGTCGGGCAGTATGAATATCCAAAGTCACCTTTCGCGGAGCTCTGATGATGTCTATGGCCGCTATCCCGGCGTGTTCTAATCTCTTCTCAGTATACCTTCGGATTATCAGATCCTCCTTCAGAAAATCAGAAAATTTCCTGTCGGAGAACCATCGGGAAGTCCAGGTTTTAATGATTCCCAATCTCAGTCCTATGGGGTTGGTCTTCTGTCCCAACTACACCTCCTTAATTCTTTGGTTTTTGATCTGTCGTTATCAAAACCTGTGGCAATTATTGGTCCAAGCAGTTTCGTGTTCGAAACAGGTTTGTCTCTTATTTTAGTTTCTCCAATCATCTTTGGAGATCTATCTTAAAGCCTCGAACTTCGTGCTTAGATACAAACCTTCATGCCGAAAAAAAACTTCGAGCAGCTCAACCCTCTTGAGGCTTGGCTTCTTCCTCCTTACCATCCGTTACCACAATGGTGATATGATTGGTTCTTTTCCTTATTCTATATGCTCTCCCCATTCCCATGGGTCGGATTCTTTTCATGATGGGACCACCATCCACTAATATCTTTTTTATCCACAGATCCTCCGCCTTAAGTTTAGCCGTCCCTTCCACGCTCAATGCATTGGCTGTGGCAGACTTCAAGGTCTTTTCCAAAACCAAAGCCGCCGTCTTAGGAGTGAAGGTGAGAATGTTTAATGCCTCCTCCACGTTCTTCCCTCTGATAAGATCCGCCACCCTTCTCACCTTCCGGGCAGACATTCTAACAAATCTTGCTTTAGCCTTAGCTTCCATAACCTATTCTTCAAACACTCAGGAAACCTTAGTTCGATTCTTTCAGCTTAGCCTATTTCAAGGCTGTGGATCTCTCCGTCATCCTTCCGGAATGACCTCGAAAGATCCTGGTGGGAGAGAACTCTCCCAGCTTATGTCCCACCATGTTCTCCGAAATATATACCGGAATGAACTTATTCCCATTGTGAACGGCTATAGTATGCCCCACAAAATCAGGGGTTATGGTGGATCGCCTGGACCAGGTCTTGACAACCCTTTTCTCGCGCGACTCGTTCAGCGCCTCAATCTTTTTTGAAAGATGCTCATCCACAAAGGGACCCTTTTTTAAAGACCTTGCCATATTTTGCTTCCACCTCCGAAAAAGTTAAAATCTCGTGTAAGCTGTTCGAAAAGAACCTCACTAACCTTTAAGTTAATTTCACCCTTTATGCAGGATCCAAGATCGGAGCATAATTTACTTGCCTCTTCTTTTGACTATCAGCTTATCGGACGGCTTTTTCCTTCTGGTTTTCAACCCCTTGGTGATCTTTCCCCAGGGAGTGCATGGATGTCTGCCTCCGGATGATCTTCCTTCTCCTCCTCCCATGGGGTGGTCCACCGGGTTTTTTGCCACTCCCCTAACCCGGGGTCTTCTACCCAGCCATCTGCTTTTGCCTGCTTTTCCGTAGGATATGTTCTCATGATCCAGATTGCCCACCTGCCCGATGGTGGCAAAGCACTCCAGCCTTACCAATCGCACCTCTCCGGAGGGAAGCCTCACATGTCCGTAATCCCCCTCCTTTGCCACCAACTGGGCATAAGCTCCAGCTCCCCTGGCTATCTGGGCGCCCTTCCCTCTTTTCAACTCCACATTGTGGATCATGGTACCCTGTGGGATTTTTCCCAAGGGCATGGCATTCCCCGGTTTTATTTCCACTTCCTCACCCGCCATCAACCTATCGCCTACTTTTAATCCCATAGGAGCTATAATGTATCTCTTCTCTCCGTCCGCATAATGGAGGAGAGCGATGCGAGCGGATCGGTTAGGGTCATATTCAATGGTTGCCACAAAAGCCGGTATGTTTTGCTTGTCTCTTTTGAAGTCTATAATCCTCAAAAACCTCTTGGTTCCACCGCCCCTATACCGACAGGTGGTTCTTCCCTGGTTGTTCCTGCCCCCCCTCTTCTTCAGAGGAACCATAAGTGATTTCTCCGGAGTAGTGGAGGTTATCTCCTCAAAGGTGGATATGGTTCTAGATCTTAAAGAGGGAGTGACTGGTTTGAATGTTTTAATGGGCATCTTGTTACCTCAATAATCTCGAATCTTCTAAAGCTACAACACAAATTTTTGATGGCTCATCTACACCGCCTCAAAAAGCTCGATGGTTTCCCCTTTTTTAAGCTTTACTATGGCTTTTTTCCAATCCGGCCTTCTTCCTTCAAATCTCCCTAATCTCTTGGGCTTGCCATACATCATCATGGTGGTCACATCTTCCACTTTTACCTTGAAGAGTTCCTCCACTGCTTTTTTTATATCCATTTTGTTCGCCTTTTTGTCCACCCTGAAGACATACTTATTTTGATCAGCACGCAGGTTAGTGCTTTTCTCTGACACCAATGGCATTTTTATTATCTTTCGAGAGTCTTTCATCTGGCAAACACCCCGGTCAGGTTCTCCAAAGCTTTTTTTGTCATGACCAAAAAATCACAGGTCAAAAGATCATAAGGGTTGACCAGACAAGCTCTTTTAAATACCAAACCCTTTAGGTTTCTACAGGACTTATATGAATTCTCATCCTTCCCTTCAGAAAGGAAAAGAATTTTTGATCCTCCGATTCCCAATTTCTCAAATAATTCTGCCATAACCTTGGTTTTAGGGACATCCAGGTTGATCTCCTCAATGATCTTCACTCTGTTTTCTGAAGCTATGGCAGATAAAGTCGAAATCAATGCCTTTCGCTTTATCTTCTTGGGGATCTCCATAAAATAATCACGCGGCACTGGAGGAAAGGTTCTCCCTCCGCCTACCCAGATGGGAGATGTGTTGGTTCCCGCTCTTGCCCGTCCGGTTCCCTTCTGTCGCCAGGGCTTGGCTCCCCCACCCCTGACTTCCACCCGATTTTTCTTCTTCACCGTCCCTTGTCTCTGTTTGGCCAAATAAGCCTTCACATACTGGTGAATCACTGACCGGTTGGGTTTCTGTCCGAAAAGTTCCTCTTTTAAGGGCAACGTCTCTGTCTGATTTCCCTCTTTGTCAAATACCATCGCGCTAAGCATAACCATCCTTTAAGCCAAACATTTTTTTATGGTAAGATAGGAATTTCTCTTGCCCGGCACAGCTCCCTTGAGCAGAAGTAAATTCTTCTCTAAATCCACTCCCACCACCTCCAGATTCCCGATGGTGACCTTCTCCCCCCCCATCCTTCCTGCCATCCTTTGGCCTTTAAACACCCGGGAGGGAAAGGAACTGGATCCGATTGAGCCAGGAGCCCGCAGCCGATCTGATTGTCCATGGGTTTTGGGACCACCATGAAATTTATGCCTTCTCACTCCACCCTGAAAGCCCAAACCTTTGGAGATTCCAGTGACGTTAACCTTCTCCCCTATCGAAAACAAGTCTACTTTCAATTCTCCTCTCACCTTAAATTTCCCCACCTGATCTGTTTTCATCTCTCTTAATATCCTTCTGGGCTCAACTTTGGCTTTGTCAAAATGACCCTGCAGAGGAGAATTAAAAAGATTTTTCCTTTTTTCCTCGAAACCGAGTTGAACGGCATCATACCCATCTTTGTCCTGGGTTTTCACCTGTACCACCGGACAGGGTCCTGCCTCTATTACCGTAACTGGGATAACTTGTCCCTTCTGATTGAAAATTCTGGTCATCCCGATCTTTTTCCCAATGATTCCTTCCATCCTTCAACTCCAAAAATATATTCTGACTGAATACTGCCTACTGGATACTGCTTTTCACACCTTTATCTCCACATCCACCCCTGCCGGCAGATCCAGCTTCATCAAAGCATCCACAGTCTGCGGGGTGGAATCATAAATATCTATAAGCCTTTTATGAATGCGGGTCTCAAACTGCTCCCTTGACTTCTTGTCCACATGAGGTGACCTTAAAACGGTATAGACTCTCTTTTTGGTAGGCAGGGGCACGGGCCCGGTTATCTTTGCCCCGGTGCGAGTCACAGTTCTCACGATCTCCTTGGCCGATTTGTCCAAGGCCCTGTTATCATAAGCTTTAAGCCAAATTCTGATTTTCTGTCCTTCTTTAACCATTCTATCTTCCTTTTATAATAAATTTGCCTCGCCATAGGCGAAAGCTTAAATTTCGACTTTGCCCACTGCAAGTCAAACCCTCGCTCGATGGCTTTATACGATCGATATTTGCATATTGTTGTAATTTGTAGTGAGTTTACAAAACTTGCTAATCTCCTCTCTTCTGCAAAAAATTCATGAGTCCTCAGATATGGTATAAATTGGTCTCCTCGAACCTTTTGATCATCCTTCGCCATGATGTTTTTCAACAATGATCTTGAGTCGCCTCATGTGGACACCTCACTTTGTTGGCTGCTCTACTTTTTCCTCCCAAATGTGACTTTCCTCTTTTTAATTCTTCACCTCTCTTGAATATCTCTGAGTAATTTTAAACCCTTGTTCTTTGTGTCTCTATTTTTTCGACATTTCACAAATTACTCTGTTTCAAATCCGTTTAATCGGTTGACCTTATTCTATTATCTCTCCCACCACCCCGGCTCCAACCGTGCGTCCTCCCTCCCGAATGGCAAAACGCAACTCCTTCTCCAAGGCTATGGGGGTGATC
>LJUX01000090.1 GCA_001304155.1 candidate division Zixibacteria bacterium SM23_73_3 | reverse complement strand
ACCTTTTTGTTGGCAATCAGGGAGTGGAAGATGTGTTCGCCCAAAGTTTCCTTTGCCAGCTGGCTTTTTTCAAGCTCCCTGATAGCCTCTTCCAGAGAACCGGGCAAGCAATTGATGTTCAGCTCAGCTCTTTCTTTATCAGAGAGTCCGAAGATGTCCATCTCCACTGGTGGGGGAGGTATTATCTTTTCCTTAATCCCCTTCAGACCAGCCGCCAGCATCATGGCAAAGGCCAGATAGGGATTGCAGGCCGGATCAGGAGACCGAAGCTCGATTCGTGTGGCTTTCTCCTTTCCAGGTTTATACTCAGGCACCCGTACCAAGGCCGAGCGATTCTTAGTTCCCCAGCAGATGTATGCCGGCGCCTCATATCCAGGCACGAGCCGCTTATACGAGTTGACCCACTGGCTCAAAACCAGGCACATCTCTTTGACGTGACGGAAGAGTCCGCCGATATAGTGTTTTGCCTCTCCGGACAGGTGGTATTTCGTCTCTTCCGGATCGAAGAATATGTTCCTGTCGTTTTCAAACAGGGATTGATGGACGTGCATGCCGGAACCATTTTCGCCAAAAATCGGCTTGGGCATGAAGGTGGCGTAGTATCCTTCCCGCAGAGCCAGCTCCTTTATGGTGAGTCGATAGAACATGACCATATCCGCCATAACCAGCGCTTCCTGATATCGCAGGTCGATCTCGTGCTGAGAGGGTGCCACCTCGTGATGGGTGCACTCCACCGGAATGCCCATGGTTTCGAGAGCCGAAGCAGCTATCTTTCGCATTCTGGTACCTGCGCTTACCGTGCTGTAGTCGAAATATCCTCCCTCATCTAAGGGAGTGACATCATCCTTTCGGGGAAAATAGAAGTATTCGAGCTCCGGTCCGCAAAAGAAGCTCCACCCTTTCTCGGCTGCCTGGGCCAGCACCCTTCGAAGCACGTACCGGGGATCCCCCACAAAGGGAGTCCCATCCGGTTTTAAAACGTCACAGATGAAAAGCGCCACCTTCTCATTATTCACCGTCCAGGGCAGGATGCGAAAGGTCTTCAAATCTGGCATGGCTACAAGATCGCTCTCCTGAATGCGCACAAATCCCTCTATGGAGGATCCGTCAAACCCCTGCCCCTCGTCCAACACGTGTTCTATCTCGCCGCGGGTGATCGACATTCCCTTCAACTGGCCCAAAATGTCGGTGAACCACAAGCGGATGTATTTCACTTTGTTCTCATCAATTAAAGCTAAAACCTCTTCTTTGGTTTTGGGCATGACTTTTTACCTCGCCTGGGGAAAATTGTAGATGGTTAAATTCTCTTATTTGGGGTATTTGAATTTCTTGCTGATTGTTTTAAAATCTGTTCTTCTCCAAAATAGTTGCTGACATGTATATGTATTCATACGAATTGAAGTTTAATTTACCACAAAGAGCTAAGCTTTAGGCTTTTTCTACCTCACCCCCTTTGTTCCCCTTCAAGGTGAATCCCTCTCCATTTCATGGAGAGGGGGATAGGGGGAGAGGTCTTCAGAATGTCAACTTCATTAAATCTTTAAGAATCTTTTCCTTACCAAGAATTTCAGCCACTAAAATGAAGAACCTAAAAATCATACATCATAATAAAGGGACATCTCATAAGGATGAGGTCTGTTTCTCACCTCATTGTATTCTCTTTCAAGTTTGTAGTTCATCCATATCTTGAGAATATCCTCGGTGAATACCCCACCCTCCAGCAGAAACTGATGGTCTTCTTTTAAAGCATCCAGAGCTTCTTTCAAAGTGGTGGGAATTGAGGCGATTTTATCCCTTTCCTTTTGAGGTAAGGCAAAGACGTTTTCGTCTATGGGCCCAAACCCTGCCTTGGTGGGATCGATTCTCTTCTTGATCCCATCGACTCCCGCCAGAAGTTGTGCGGCTAAGGCTAAATAGACGTTGCAGGTGTTGTCCGGAGGTCGGAACTCCATTCTCTTCTCCGCTGGTCTCTGGGCATACTTGGGAATGCGAATGGCGGCGCTGCGATTGGCTAAGGAGAAAAACAGCTTGACCGGCGCCTCAAATCCAGGCACCAGCCGCTTGAAGGAATTGGTGCTGGGGTTGGTAAATGCCAGAAGAGCACCTCCATGAGTCAAGAGCCCTCCGATGTAATACAGGGCTAACTTGCTTAAACCTGCATATCCTTTTCTATCATAAAAAATGGGCTTGCCCTTTTTGAAAAGATGCTGATGAAAATGCATGCCATTTCCCGCCTCATTATACAAAGGCTTGGGCATGAAGGTGACCGTGCGGTTGTGTTTTCTTGCCACCATCTTGACCACATACTTGACCCACATGGTAATATCCCCCATGTTGGTCAGGGTGTCATCCAAAATCTCTATCTCGGATTGCCCCGGACCTCCCACCTCGTGGTGATGATATCTCACCGGTATTCCCCCATCCTCGACCGTCTTGACCATCTCAGCCCGCACGTCAAAAAGATCATCCAAAGGAGGGATGGCATGATATCCTCCGTGAGTGGGAATCTTGTTGCCCAAATTCTTCCCCTCCCTCAAACCAGAGTTCCAGTCCGCTTCGTTGGAATCTATGATGTAGGTAGCCATGTTGATATCGTTTTTATAGCTTATGCTGTCGAATATGTAAAACTCAAATTCAGTTGACCAGAGACTCTTATCAGCGATGCCGGTTTGAATCAGATACTTCTCTGCTTTCCGGGCGATAACTCTGGGCTCTCTTTTGTAAAGTTTGAGGGTATCTGCCTCTGCCGAGCTACAGATGAAACTTAAAGTAGGCATGTCCCAGAACGGATCCAGCTTGGCGGTCTTTACGTCCGGAAGCAGAACCATGTCACCCGATTCCACAGACTTAAACCCGGGAGTGGAGGCTCCATCGTAGGGCACGCCTCTTTCGAACATGTCCATATTCAACTGGCTTTTGGGCAGGGAGAGATGATGCCACCTTCCAAAAAGATCAATAAACTTCAGATCGATCATCTCAATATTATTCTTTTGCGCAAATCTAATCGCTTCCTTTGGATTTCTGAACAACTGGCTCCTCCATTTCAAGAATTCAATGGATTGGTCAATTTTGAAATTCAAAATTAATACAAAGAACACAAAATGTCAATCGAAATAGGGACTTAAATTCAGGTAAGGGAAATAGCGGGTGGCTTAATACACCTCAAGAGGCTCAAAAGGAATTTCTGTAATACACTTTTCCTGAAGGAGTAAAAAAAGAAGACAGGAGAGATTTATTTTTTTGATATGGCTGGGCAGGATGCCCAGCCTCTATGTCTCCATCACGCACGGACGCCGAGGGTCCGTCTGGAAGGCATCCGTTTACGGTGAATCCGTTCAGGATGAATCCGTGACGAACAAGAAATTAGAGCGGCTCAAAAGGTCCTCTCCAGCGTAAAGTCTTACTAAGAGGAGCAGGAAACAGTTTACATCTTATTATTGATTTTTTCTCCCACACCTGTTTTTGGCTTGACTTGAAATCCCCCTTTAGTAAAGGGGGATTTAGGGGGATTTTCCAAGTTTCAAATCCCCCCTTCCCCGCCATAGATATTGACCTCGCTCACTAAGCGGGGTTATTTTGTATCTGATAATTGGTATTGAATTGAAGTAACGTTTCCCTAACGACTGATCCCACAGCAACCTGTGGGCCACCCGCGCTTCTTTGATACGCGTGGTCGGTTGGCTAAATTGCCTGGTTAGCTGGCGTAATAGCAATTGATTATGATTAGAACATCAACAAATCCTTAGTCGGATATGCGGGCATTTATGATCATCATACCCAGTTCCATTCCTACATCTCCTGGGTCAACCCAGTCTCCATCTGTATCGAAACGTTCCACCACTACTAGTTTTAGTTCAGGTACAATAACTAATGCGTGAACACCAATTCCTGTATGGTAATACCCTGGATAACCGATCATATCGGCTACTGACGAACCTTCTGGGAAGACATTCCACATATAACCATACGCTACGCCAGAAGTACTATCTACAATTGAATAGGCTGTTGTGCTTTCGGTAATCCATTCACTGGGTATAATTCGTAAACCCTTCCACATTCCATTCTTTTGGTAAATTACACCGAATCTTGCCATATCTCTTGCGCTCATCCTAAACTGATAAGCCGGATGCATCGATTTTTCCAGCTCATATTGATAATGACAGTTTTCAACACTGAAATCTTCCATCCCCACAGGATCCGCTATCTTTCCCTTGAATTCTTCACCTGTTCAAAAATAGTACCCAATGCATTAAAATCCCAATTGTTGTAATAGTAGAATGTACCCGGTGCATGACTGCCTCTCTCCGGTCGTGTCTCAATCATGATTTAATCTTCTGCGGCAGCCTCATGATAGACACCAGAGCGGGATTTCAATAAATCTCGCACCTTTGCTTGTTTTTCATCATGAGTCAGGCTGGGAGGGATATCATCGATATTTAGCCCTTGCAAAGTTGCATCAAGGTTAATATTGCCCAGCTCAACATGAATGCCGTAGAGCGCACCTAAAAATGGTTTTCTGATAGAATGGCATCTATAATTTTTAGTAATTTCACCCCATGAAAAAAAGACTTTTCCATCATAAAGTGCCATTATTGCAGCGTAGCCACTCTGTTCAGCAAATTGTCTTGCTTGATCAAGTTTTTCAGATGAATAACCGACTTCTTCAGGGGTAACATACTCCAACTCATTATCATCTTTCGCTGATGAAGTAATATCTTTCGAACAACTAATAAATATACTAATGCTCAGCAAACCAATTATGAATGCTGCACTCACCAGAGAACAATAAATAGATATTTTTTTCTTATGCATTTGCTTTCCTCCTGAGCCTGGTTAATTATAATTCTTTAAGTTTGAAATATTCATAGTTGTAAAATCTGTATGTTGAAAAGCCAGCTGACATTGTTTATATGTATCCGCACATGATCCCAAACACCGTCCACCTTTTCCGAGCTTATCAAGCATTTTGTAATGAGATATTATTTTACTGATCATTTTAAGCCCAAAGGTACATTACAGTAATATTATAGTGAATAATAAACGATTGTCGACCAATCTGCTTTTTCCAAACTTCATCTCTACCCTAGAGGTTCGACTAAATTAACTTGCCGATATTCTTGTGTCAAATTAAAATACGAATCCTCAGGTCAGAGGTTTCTCAAAATTGGTTAATGGTAAGATTCCAGGATCATTCGGTCGGGCACAGAGATTAGCTATAATCCAATCTGAGCTACCAGCTTTTGGAAGTTTTCAATCGGTAGAGAATCTGAGCAATCTGTTATAAAAAAAGTTCTAAACTCGTCTCGTAGAGCCCCCTTTTCTAAAGGGGGGGATGTAAACAATTATATGCTCCCCTT
>LJUX01000003.1 GCA_001304155.1 candidate division Zixibacteria bacterium SM23_73_3 | reverse complement strand
CCTTTGGGAAGGGAGTCGGGTAACGATGTTTATGCTTCCTCCCAATGAATTGGGACCATAGAGGACTGAGGCATTTCCCTGGGTGACTGTTATCTTCTTCACTGCATCCACCGGCATCTGTCCTAAGTCCACCAAGCCATCAAAAGGAACGTAAATGGGAACCCCGTCCAGCAGAACCGCTATCTGCCTCTGCTCGATTCCACGTAGTTGCACCATCATCTCATTGCGTGATCCAATGCTGATGTATCCTCCAGGGGTGATTTGAACTGCCTCTGCAATGGTCTGAATTTGGCGTTGGTGGATTGTCTGATAATTGACCTCTTTTAGAGAGCTGGTCAGGGAAGTAGGTGATCTCTCAGCAGTTACAACCACTTCTCCCAAGTGATAGACACGTAGAGTATCAGATGTATCTTCCGCCAGGGCATTCTTCATAATAAAGAATATCAGGAAAAACAGTAAAATTCTTCTGAAGATGAACCATGTAAAAGCTTTCAATTCGACACCTCCAATTGTCTTTTTAATTTGAAATATCCGGATGTCTTTACCTGATGGTTGCCAGCTCAAAGAGTCTAAAAACAAGTTTTATTGAGAGACCTCGATCTCAATCCGATTGGGTTTTTCCTCAAGTTTCAGGGACTTAATCATCGCCCAGATGGTGCTGCCCACTATATGGGTAGCGAAAGGATTGAGCGGGACATCCTTTCCGTTTACTTTGATCTTGATACTTCTGGCTTTCTCTTCTCCTTCCTGACACATACTTTACCTCCTGAAATGATAGACAAAAGAGGGGGAATTTCTTCCCCCTCCCCTGTTTAAACTTACGAACGTAGGTCACACAACGCAATAGCTGTAACCTAAAAAGTTATCTGTGCCTGCGCCTGAACTTCGCCCTGCTCCATGTTGTGGATGAAGTTTAAGTAGAACATGGCGTTTATGCCATCGATGTAGTAGTTCACCCCGCCCGTTATGGCAGACATTCCATCGTTATCCTCATCGGTGCAAGGGTCGTATGAGTCGTAACGAACTAGGAATTCCACCTGCGGAACCGGCTGGACACCCAGGTGGCCGAAAAAGGCCTGGGAGTTCCAGGTTTCTTTACCTTCAGAATCCTTGTAAGAGTTCGCATACTCGTCCTCCGCAGCGATAAACTCTCCTCTGAAGCGGACCGTCACATCATCTTTGGTGTAGTCGGCTTTGGCGAATCCGCCATAACGATTACGCTTGAAGGTGTCCTCCGGGTCTTCCCAGCTGCTGGGCGGGGGGGCAAAACCTATCCAGGCGTAGCCACCAAAACGTACCTCGGCCTCTTCAATCGGCGGCTTGACATCGGCCCGAACCAGAAAGTCCTTAGCGTCGTTGTTATCATCCCAATTGTTGGGCGTATCGCCGCCGTTGAATATCCCCAGGTTGAAGTCAACATACTCGGTAGTGGTGGTACTCTGGATTCCGCACTGCCGCCAGACGGCGTATTTGGTGGTGGTATAGGGATAGTTGATCATCTCCAGCTTTGCGGTGGAGTAAGGCATGTACAGGGTGAAGTTCGGCAGAAATCGTCCCACGGCTATCTCGGTTTTTTCGATGTAGAAGAACTGCGCCTTATAGTCCAGCACACTTATGCTTCCCTTGTGATCAAGCTGAACGAAATACTTCACCTTGTCCGGAACAATGGTTCCCCAGAAGAGAAACCGAGCCCGATTCAAGGTAAAAGAATCATTGCCCTTCTCATCTTCTACATTGTAGGTAAATCCGGCCTGAAGGATACCGCCGATCTTCAGGTCACCCTTTCCAACCTTCACTTCCATTGCCCCCATGGCAAAGCTGCCAACAAAAAGAGAAACCAGCATCAAGCCCGCGATAAACAGACTCAGTTTCTTCATTTGTTCCTCCCTCATCATTTAGAGATTTTTACTCATTACTCAATTGACTCAAACCTTCTTCATTCTCGTACCAAATCCAACCAACTCAAAACTCTTCTGACTTTGAATATGATTTTTGCAGTCTTCACCTCCTTGAGTTTTTCTTTTTATATTTATGTTTAAAGATCTTACAGTTTGTGATCTTTTTCACTTTATCCCTTATAGGCCACCTCCTTTTCAAAACTCATTCATATTAAACATTATTCAGCGTCACCCCTATTTGAATTACGGATCTCTATCCATCTTATCATTCAGCTGCTTTTCAATTATTCCACTCTTTCTCAATCATGATACAATTTGCCCGAATTTAAAAATTAGCTTAAGCTTTGTCAAGCAAAAAATGACTTAAGTTAAGAAGCTCACCACGCCCTGCTCTCGCTGGTTATTCACTTCAAGAAACTATTTAAGAGCAACTAAGGATTATTGAGGGTAATTGCAGCACAATATTTGGGCAAACGAAGGTCGATCTTTCGGGAGGCACTTCTATAATATCTTCCATCTCTTAATCTGTCCCATGGCTTTATAATCGGTCATGTCCAGATGAAGGGGGGTAATGGAAACACAACCTTTTTGGATGGCGGCAAAATCTGTATCATCTTCTTTCTTCCAGACGGAGGTCTGTTCTCCGATCCAAAAATAATTTTTCCCCCGGGGATCAATTTTCTCGATCACCACGTCGTTATACACTCTTTTCCCCAATCGAGTGATTTTGAACTTCCTTATGGCTTGCTTCTTATCCGGAATGTTCACATTCAAGAAGGTATCCCTGGGAAGCCCATTTTTCAAAACGAAGCTGGCCAGTTTTCCTATAAATCTTGCGGCGGACTTGAAATGCTTGGCGTTCCAGTTCGCATTGGACACTGCGATGGAAGGAATGTTCAAGATAGTTCCTTCCATTGCCGCAGCTACGGTTCCCGAGTAGGAGACATCGTCACCCATATTGGGACCGTGATTTATGCCGGAGATAAGGATATCCGGTCTTCTTTTTAGAATAGCATGAACCGCCAGCATCACTGCGTCGGTGGGGGTGCCGTCCACACTATAAAATTTCTCTGCGATCTTGTTTATGCGCAAAGGATACTGCAAGGTCAAGGAATGGCTGGTAGCGCTCTGTTCCCGATCTGGTGCCACCACCCATACCTGACCGATTTTGGAAAGTTCCCTTTTTAGGGTCAACAAACCTTCAGCGTTTATGCCATCATCGTTGAGGCAGGCAAGGCTGAAGCCTCACGCTCCATATTGCATTGTCGTTAATATGAACTGTGAACTAAATTCTCACCACCACAAGCTTCTCCACATCAACTTAATAAACCTGCCCGTATCAATCAGGGGGTTGATAAAACTTTTGCCTTCTTGATAAATCGTCTCTATGGGAACCTCACCTATCTGAAATCCTTTTCTTATCGCTTTGATCAGAATTTCCGACTCAAGATCATATTTTTTCGATTTCAGTTTGATCTCTCTTAGAACCCGGGTTGAGATCAACCTGTATCCGGATTGACTATCTCTGATAGATTGGCCGGATAAAACGGACAATATAACTGAAGTTAAATTGTTGGTGAGCCAGCGAGCAAAGGGCATGATCTCCAAATCAATCTTCCTGGTTCCGATTATTATGCCAAAAGATTCATTTGTTTTACGGATGAAATCTGGAATAGAATCTGGATTATGTTGCAGATCAGCATCCATGGTGATCAGGGCGTGGTAATTTTTCTTCTGGGCATAACTAAATCCAGTTTTCAAAGCCTCCCCCTTACCTCTGTTTCTTTTGTGTTTCAAAACCACCGCCCCAGCTTTTTGAGCAAAATCAAAGGTCTGATCCTCGGAGCCGTCGTCCACAACCACAATGTCACTTTTATCTACGAATTTCGAAGTTTTTTCTATCAGCTCAGAGATGGTTGGGCTGGCATTGTATGCAGGAATAAGGACCAGAAATACTTTAACCATGAACTTTGAACCAAAAACTATTGACTAAAAAATCGGGGCGAGCCGATTTGAACGGCCGACCCCTTGCACCCCAAGCAAGTGCGCTAACCAGACTGCGCCACGCCCCGATCCGACACCCTCAACATAGCCCTTTTTTGGAAAAAATCAAGACAAAACCTTCAGAATAGCAGAAATTTCCTTTCTGATTTCTGCCAGAAGATTTTGAAGTCGCATCTTCTCCGCCACTACCTGGCCCAAGTCGTCATGTTTCCGGTTTTTCAGTTTAGACTTTGCTCCCTCTATGGTATACCCCTCCTCGTAAAGAAGATGTTTGATCTGGTTGATTAAATCGATGTCCCTCTGTTGATAAGAACGATTTCCCGCCTTGTTTTTTTTGGGTTTGAGCAGATTAAATTCCTTTTCCCAGAACCTCAATACATACGGTTTGATTTTGGTTATCTGCGAAACCTCGCTAATGGAATAGTATAATTTATTCTTGGTCGAAGCTCTCAAATCTTCCCCTCACTTTTTGTAACAGATGTAGTTCCTCACTTCTAAATCAAAATATGAATTTTTCCTTCTAAGTCAACCCCAAATTTCTGATTTTGGATCTCGGGTCATCAGTTCGATCATGGCGTTCTCAGGTTCTTTTTGTTCAAAAAGGACCTGGTGAACTTGTTGGGTGATAGGCATTTCCACTCCATGCTTTAAAGAAAGCTGATAGGCCGATCTGGTTGTCTTTATTCCTTCTGCCACCATGGTCATATCTTCTTCAACCTCCTTCAAAGATCTCCCCCTTCCTATTTGTTCTCCCACGAATCTATTCCGGGAGAATCTGCTGATGCAGGTGGTCACCAGATCACCCAGACCCGAAAGCCCGGCAAAGGTCTCTTGTTTTGCCCCCAGCTTTTCACCCAATCGGATGATCTCTGCCAGCCCACGGGAGATCAAAGCTCCCTTGCTGTTGTCCCCCAAGCCCATTCCATCACATATCCCTACTGCAATGGCAATGACGTTTTTGATAGAGCCACCCAACTCCACCCCAATAATGTCGCTGTTGGTATAAACCCTGAAATAGGGATTCATAAAAGCATGCTGAACCGCTCTGGCAGCTTCCTCTCTAAATCCTGCCACCACCACGGTGGTGGGAATTTTCCTTGCCACCTCTTCCGCATGGCTGGGACCGGACAGGGTGGTGATTCTTTCATGAAGATCGGCTGGCAACTCTTGTTTTAAAACTTCCGACATTCTCAAAAGCGTTTTATTTTCGACCCCCTTGGCTAAGTTGACCACAATGGGATCTTTCAATTTTATTGAGTCGATCTTTTTCGCCACCTCTCTAACAGTATGGGAAGGGAGTGCCAAAGTTAACATATCTGCCTTAGATACTGCCAAATCAAGTTGATCTGTGATTTCCACCCGGTCAGGTATGGTGACTCCGGGAAGTTTCTCTTTATGTTCTCTTTGAATGGAAAGTCTTTTCCTCTCCTGACGGTCAAATTCCCATAAAGTTACTTTATGTCCATTGTAGTTTAAAAGCGTGGAGATGGCAATTCCCCAGCTTCCTGCACCCAACACTGCAATCTCTGCCATGACCTTATATATCCTTTCGAGGTAAAAAATTCGCGTGTCGGATATGTCTCGCCAACGACGGGACTATCCGACTGCATTCTTGTGTCCGAGACCCCGTCATTGATTGGCATTTCGGACTTACGCCTTTTAAACTTTATTCATTCCTTTTCGACCAAATTTATTCTCCGTACCAGCCAGCAACCGTTTTATGTTGCTTCTGTGATTAAAAAAGATGAAGGCTGTTAGAAAAAACATCATAAGAATAAGCTCAGATGGCACCTGATATTTAAGATAATACCTTTCAAAGACCAAAGCAAGAAATATGAAGGCTGTGGCAGAAAGTGAACCTAAGGAGACGTATCTTGTAATCGTCACTATCAGCACGAACAGAATCAAAGCTAACCCCACCTCCAGAGGAATGATGGATAAAAGAGCTCCCAACCCGGCAGCGATCCCCTTCCCTCCTTTAAATCCGGCAAAGAGCGGAAATACATGACCCAAGATGACGAAAACGCCTGCTAAGATTTTTAAATCAATCAAGCTCAACCAAACGGAGTTTGAGGCAATTTGAGTTATCAGAAGCACGGCTGTCATTCCTTTGGCGATATCCAGAACTAGCACAATCACTGCAGGCAAAGGCCCGATAACTCGATAAACATTGGCGAATCCAGCATTTTTCGACCCATAATCTCTAGGGTCAATTCCTTTCCAGATTCTGCTAATAACTATACTAAAAGGAACAGAGCCCAATAAATAACTTAAGATTGCCATTACTGCAGTGGTTAACATCATCATTCTTTATCTTTTAGTCTTTTTCTTTCGGGGGACTTTGATCATCGATTCCCTCAGTGGGAGATTCTTTCAAACTTAAACAATATAGGTATTTGCTTTCATTCTCCGATATCTTCACAGTGAAAATCGTGGCTTTATATCCATTTCTCTCCGTGACCCATAAGCGTTGAGTTAATTCGTACTCATCGTAGATTCTGGGATGCCCGAGTATATAAGTAGGTTTTCGGGATAATAGAAATTCGATAGTCACTGTCTTCGAGTGACCGACTCTTAAAACTTTTTGATCCTGCAGATCTACTTGAGTCGCCAAAGTTAAACCAAGCTCATCGATGGTATACATTTCCGAGTAATAAGGTATTGCCCCGGCAGCGGTGGTGGCTAAACTTTCACCTGGCTTGGCAATGCTTTTGAACATCAACCCCACTTTTGACCAGAGGCGGGTAGATTCTCTTAATATTCCGATGCTGTCTATACCTTCTCGACTCCAGGCTTTGTTGCTATCTTTTGATGGATAAGCAAGGAGAAATATGCTAAGTCCGATCAAAAGGATTTCTAAAATTGCCAAAGCTACTTTGTGTTTCCTTTTTGAAAGTAGCTGGTGATAATAATACATCCCCCTGAACCCCTCCTGAATCAGAAAGAAGAAGAAAGGCAAAATGGGCACGAGGAATCTGAACATATCCATAAAGTCACCACCTACGTAGACTATATAAAAAGAGAAAACCAATATCATTAAGGCAAAGTAGGAAATGACCATTTTTAAATTCGCATTTGATCTTATAGCTTTGCCCAAAAATACTAACGGTATCACCATGAGCCAAATCCAAAATCTCTTAACGAAATCAAAAAGATAAACCAGACCTTGGTGATAGAGAGATTCCTCTCCAACCTTCACGTAAAAGGTATTAGGCAAAAACTTTCCGTAATAAGACCACCGCCAGAAGAAATAGATAAGGAAAAGGATCAGAAAAGAAAGGGTCCAGATACAAACATTTTTCACCTTGATCTTCTTTTTAAAACCTGAGAGATGAAGTAGGAAAAGAAATGTGATCCCCCCGAAGATTACCCCATCCAATCGAGTCATGCCTACAAAAGCAAAAGTGATTCCCGAGAAAATAAGATTTGATAGTTTGTTTATCCCTGTTACTAAGAAGTATGATCCTAACAAGACCAGAAAGGTGAAAAAAGAGGTTTCCAATCCTCCGGTGGACCAGGCCGCATAAGCTCCACAACAGGCAAGAAAAAGTGGAGCTAAGTAGTTAAAGAGATTCTCCGCAGGATAAAACCGCCTGTTCAGCCCCAACAATAGAAAAATTGTGGCAAGACTGAACAAAACGCCTAAAATCTGAGAAACCACAACCACATCTAAGCCTATTTTCATGAACAGGCTCAAAAGCAAAGTCCAGAGAAAATTTGTATACCCCTCCACCTTTTCACCAATATTATAAACCAGACCATGTCCTTGAACAAAATTCTTGGCATATCTGAAGGAGATAAACGCATCATCACAGACGAACCTGAGGTAGTTAACATGCAGAAGCAGGATAAGGCACACAATAACAGTTAAGACTATTGAAATATAGGCTTTTTTCATCAAGCAACCTTTGCCAAACAAGTTTTGAGTTTTCGGTTCATGAGTGCAAATCAGAAGAAGCTGAGTTTTTCCTAATTCGGCCTTTTATCTGAAGAACTACTCTAATTTTGTGTATAGTATCCATGCCTCTCTCTTTGCACCCCGATCGAAATATATTTCAAAGACCTCCTCTCCTTCAGTCAATATCCTGTAGTAATTTCTATGTCTCCTCTGCCACCATCTTTTTCTTTTAGCACCGGGTTTGGGATAGCTGAAATCAGGCCAGAAGGCGATCACCTCTTTTATCTTATATTGTCTGCCTCTCCAGATAAATGAGACTGGATTTTTAGTCCTCTCGTCTCTGGTCACCTCTATTTCATCCGAATAGAACTCAGGCATGATTATCGACACTTCTGTAAAACAAGAGCCTTTCTTTATTCACTATTCTCTTTTTTTTATTTTAATCCTGATCGGGTTTCCCAAAAATCCAAAATGCTCTCTGATCCGATTCTCCAGATATCTCAGATATGGTTTTTTCAAAAGCTCTGGGTAATTAGAGAAAAACACAAATGTCGGGGGCTGGATATCCGTCTGGGTGGCATAATATATTTTTATATATTTTCCTTTAACCGAGGCAGGGGGCTTAGCTTTTATATCTTTTTCCAGTTTCTGGTTCAACTCAGCGGTTTCTATTCTTTTCCTCCTCTCATTATAAACCCGCAAAACTAACTCCATGGCTGTCTTAACCCTTTGTCTGCTTTTTGCTGAAATGTAAATTGGCGGCACAAACTTAAACAAAGGCGCCTTCTGTTTTAATGCTTTGGTATAAAGATCTGCGGTTTTCTCATCTTTTTCTATAAGATCCCATTTATTTACTGCTATCACCATTCCCTTTCGCAGATCAAAAACCTCACTTGCGATTTTTAGATCCTGTTTTAAAAGTCCCAGCGGAGCTTCGATAAGAATCAAAGCTATATTGCATCTTTGGATCGATCTTAAGGTTCTCAAGGTGGTATAATATTCCAAGCTTTCTTTGACCCGTGATTTACGCCTCAGACCTGCGGTATCGATCAAAGTAAAGGATTGTCCTGCTATTTCTATTTCAGTATCGATCGCGTCTCTGGTCGTGCCCGGCGCCTCAGAAACTATCAGCTTCTCCTCACCCAAGAGAGCGTTGACGAAAGATGACTTCCCCACATTGGGTCTTCCGATCACCGCCACCTTGATGCTTTCTTTCTTCTCCTCATAAGCAATCTCTTCTGGCAGGTATGAGACGATCCGGTCTAAAAGATCGCCAATGTTCCTGCCATTTAACGCAGAAACAGATGAAGGCTCTCCCAGACCTAATTTTCTCAGGGAATATATATCCTCTTCATCTCTAACACTATCCACCTTATTTGCCACCAACACCACCCCCTTTTTTGTTTTCTTGAGCCGCCTTGCAATCTCTAAGTCGAGTGACTGTGCTCCCACCTTCACGTCCACTAAAAAAACGACCAAATCCGCTTCAGATATGGCTATCTCTGCTTGAGCCTTCACCAACCTCTCCATTTCTGTTCCGCTTGAAGGAACATATCCACCGGTATCAACTAAAAAGAATCCCTTTTTATTCCAAGTAGTGAAGGCATAATTCCGGTCCCGGGTGATCCCCGGCTGATCATCCACAACCGCAATGTGTCTTTTCAAAAGGCGATTAAACAGAGTGGATTTTCCTACATTGGGTCTGCCTATTATGGCAATAATTGGAACAGACATGGTCAACGGATGAAACGGATTCAGATAGATTTCATTACTTTCTTGACCTCATCCCAAGATGGCATCCGATTAAAGATGGTATTTGCATTTATTCTCAAACCAAAGGTCAGCCCAAATTTCTGGACGGTTTTTCTTCTATCTGTATTTATAAGCTTTAAGTCAACTTTTGTGGTCTTTCCAAATTCCTTGGCTACCAATTTTGCCACCCACCAGGAATACGAGCACTGGGTGCTCCAGAAGAACTCCACTTTGGCCCTTTTGGCACTTGAGGCTGAACCAGTTCGGGACAAGATTAGTGCAGGTGGTTTAGCATTGCCATAATTTTTAAGCATCAGAACTGAGTTACCATTCCTTCCCACCTCTTTGAAGCCAAATTTGGAGAAGAAACATTCAGGCATGTAATCGAAAAACCCCCACCAGGATTCTCTCTCATACGCTATCACGGCTGAACCAGAGAGATGCGAGGTCTTTGTCATGAAGTTCTCCATCAAAGCCTGCCCCACCTTCTTCTTCCAGTATGGCGGTATCACCCAGATGCAATGAATAAAGGCAAGATTTTCTCCTTTTACCGGAAAGATGGTCTTTTCAATTGGAACATACTCGATCAAACCGGCAGGGATTTTTCCCTTCAAGGATAACTCCTCAAGCGTAACTTCGCCAACGCCGGGATAGTCTATTTTTTCCCACTTGCCCTCATCTTCGAAAGCGACCAAGACGGAAAGCCCCTCTTTTTTCATCTTCATCAAGAATTCCTTTCGAAGACTGATGCCTTGCTTCATGGTTCTTTTGAAACCCGGATCAACGCAGGGCAGAACGGCATAATCCAGCTCGTCTGTTTCTAATTCTCTGATTTCCATTCTTCAAATATCTTAATCAAGCTTTCCATCAGATCATACGATCCGATCATCACTTTACGTCTCAACTCCCTTTCCAAATCCTGAGGAGTTAAATCATCCAGAAACAATCCATCTTGATTTAGGCAGTTTGGCGGAAGAAGAATTATCTCGCCCAAGTTTTTCTTTTTTCTCAGAGTATCCATTATATCTGCGCCGGTCAAAAGACCAGCAACCGTTACACTCTGTCCAAAAAAGTCATTCTTCACCATCACCGGTCGAATCTTAAGATCGGATATGGAATTTAGCCTTTGTTCAATTATCTGCTTGATCAGCCTGAAGGCTGATACTCCAGTGATCAGGGTAATGTTTAGATTCTTCCTTAACCTTCCGGGCAAAAGTCTTTTTTCTGCATTAAACTCATCTAAGAACTGACGTACCATTCCTACACCATTCTCTATCTGATAGAATTCATCATAATACCCTTTGTCCGGAATGTCAAGCTTCGCCTTGGTAAAAAACTCGTCTGCCGCATAAACGAAACCACTCCCCAGCTTTTCTCTAAAACGTTTTTGCCACTGATCCACCAACTGAATAACCTTTTTGGAATATGGCTTAGTCACTGGTTTAATCCCGGGCAATCGTTCTCTGAACTTTGTTAGACCTACCGGCACCAGTGCAAGCGATTTCACATGGGGATAGAAGGCGGACAAATCCTTAACCGATTTTTCCAGATACTTTCCATCGTTGATTCCCGGACACAAAACGATCTGGGTGTGCATCTCTATTTTCCCCTTGGCTAATCTTTCGAGCAGGGGCATTACATCGGGGATTTTGGGGTTTGATAAAATCTTTTTTCGAAGTTCCTCATCAGTTGTATGCACCGAAATATACAGCGGGCTAAGTCGTTGATATATAATGCGATTTATATCTCCGTTTGAAGTGTTGGTTAATGTAATAAAGTTGCCATGTAAAAAAGAGAGACGAAAATCCTCATCTTTGAAATACAACGCTTTTCTTAAACCATTGGGAAGTTGATGCACGAAACAAAATATGCAGTTGTTGGGACAACTTTTATATCTTGTCGGGAAAAATTCCACTCCCAAATCTTCATCCAACTGTTTCCTCACCAGCACCTGTTTTATTCCCCCCTCTTTTGATCTAAGCTTTAACTTTAAAAGATAATTCGAGGAAAAGAATCTATAATCGATGGGGTCATTTACAAAATGGCTGTTTATCGTCAGAAGTTCATCCCCTACAGAAATATTATGGGAGGAAGCGATGCTTTTATTCGCTATTGATTTAATCTTCATTTTGACTCGGAAGACATTCAAAAAAGGAAGCTTATCCGTCTGAGGTCTCAACTCCATATTGAGCCAAAAACATCCTCAGATACTGGATAATACAGTTCACAACGGAGAGGGTCGCCAGAGCTAAAAACCACTGTTGTAACTGATGAATCCGCGCTATATAAATTACCACCGTGAAAACCCAGATCCATGAGTTCAATTTACCCCAGTTGTTGGACATAAGGATGCTCCTTTTTCTTTTAACCATAGCAAGAGCGGCAATCAAAGTCAAAAGATCCTTCAGGAACAGCAATCCAGCTGACCAGATGGGAAACTCCCGATAGATAATGACAAAGATCACGAAAATCCCCAGCCCCAACTTATCCGCCAAAGGATCCAAAAGCCTTCCCAGATCCGTGATCTGATTCCACCTTCTTGCCACATAGCCGTCCAAAACGTCGGAAGCCACGGCAAGCACAATCAAAATAACAGCCAGGACAAGACTCGAGTGGGTATCCTGAGCTAAGAAGAAAAAGATGAAAGGGAAGAGCAAAATTCGGAAAATGGCTAAAAGATTGGGAAGCAGAAAGAAATCTCTTTTTTTTATGACCATCTTAACGTCACTATTTTCCCCTCTACACAGATGGGAGGGATGGAATAGGTTTTGTAGGGGTTTGATTTATCAAACCTGCCGCTGGCAGAACTGTCCAGAACTATCTATTGTAACGTTTTTCGGGTCGGATGAATCCGACCCCTACAACTTATGCTCAATCGCCGGAGGAGTCACCGGTGGACTTAATCATCTCCTTTGCCTGTCTTAAGGTTAACTGGCTTATCTTTTCCCCGGAGATCATTCGCGCAATCTCATTTACCCTCTCCTCTTTATCTAATCTTTTAATCTTGGTCACAGTTCGACCTTTCACATTTTCCTTGAACACTTTGAAATGATGGTCCGCCTGTGAAGCGATCTGCTGTAGATGTGTTATCACGATCACCTGAAGTGAAGAAGCTAAATCTTTTAAGCTTTTACCCACCGCGGATGCCACCTCCCCACCAATGCCCACATCTATCTCGTCGAAAATCATGGTCTCCACCTGATCTGTCTTAGCCAGAATAGATTTTAATGCTAACATTATACGGGAGATCTCTCCACCAGAGGCAATCTTGGCTAAAGGTTTTAGTTCCTCCCCCGGATTGGGAGAAACAAAAAACTCCACTTGATCCATCCCCTTCGCATCTGCAAAGTATCTTTTCACATCTACGTTGATTAATCCATTTGCATCTTCCCTCTGGCTTATTCTTACCTGGAATCTGGTCTTATCCATTCCCAAGCCAATCAAAGCCTTTTGGATTTTTTTTGACAACTCAGAAGCTTTAGCTTTTCTTTGTTCTGAAAGCAAACTACACTCCTTTTGAAAAATCTGAGAAAACCTCTCTATCTCTTTTTCTAACTCATTTATAGTTTCATCCTTGTTGTCTATCTTACCCCTCTCTCTTTCAATCTGTTCTTTGTATGCCAAGATCTCCCCAATAGTTTTGTCATATTTCTTCTTCAAGGTATGAAGCAAATTCAGCCGCTCCCTTATCATCTCCAGTTTTTCGGGATCGAACTCCAACCCGCCTTTGTAGTCTTCCACAAATCTTGACACTTCCTGAAGCCCGATCACGCAGGATTCTAAATTTTCCGCAGGTTCTTTTAATCTCGAATCTGTGTGGATGTTTTTTTTCAGCTCCTTGGACAGGGAGGCCAGTTTTGCCAGTATCGATCCATCACTTTCATAGAGTTGATGATAGAGATTGGAGGAAAGCTCAAAAAGGGATTCCACGTTTTCCAACACTTTTCTTTTCTGGGCAAGCTTTTCCTCTTCGTCTGGTCTTAAGCTGGCTTTTTCAATTTCCTGAATCTGAAACTGATAGAGCTCTCTTCTCTCCTCATCCATCTTCTTACTGGCTTTTAGGTCCTCCAGCTCCTTTTGTTTCTTTCTGAGCAAACCAAAAGTTCCACTCACCCGGGATAAAATTTCGTCCAGATATCCATAGTGATCCAGATATTCGATATGTCTATCCACATTTAAAAGCGATTGATGCTGGTGTTGTCCGTGTAGGTCTGCAAGTCGGTCTCCAATTGATTTCAGACTTCCTAAAGTAACCTGTCGATCATTGAGAAGGCATCTGCTCTGCCCTTTGCCGGAGATCTCTCTTCTAATTATGATTAAATCGTCTTGGGGGATCATGCCCAGCTTAACTAACAACTCTTTTAAGGGACGGTCATCTGGCAGTTTGAAAACTGCCTCTATGCTTGCGGTGTCGAATCCACTTCTGACCACATCAAGGCTTGCCCTCTCTCCCAAGGCCAGATTTGCTGCCCCCACGATAATGGATTTTCCCGCACCGGTAGCGCCGGTGATGATGTTCAGTCCGGGCTGAAACTCCACCTTCATCTGGTCAACTAAAGCGTAATTTCTTATTCGGAGATTTTTTAGCATTTCAGGAGACTTCAGTCTTGGGCGTTAGAGGTTTGAAAATGATGGCAAAAGGGACAAGCCTCAATGAACTTTTGAACTAACTTTATTCTCCAATCTTAGGCCTGGCTCCCCAATGAAGCTTCCTTCTCAAGATATCATAGAACGATCTATCTCTGAATTTGATCAGGTTGACTGAATGCTCGGCTTTTCGTACCAGAACCGAGCTTCCGGACTTCAAACCGAACGCCACCTGTCCATCGATGGTCAACACCGCCTCCCGGCAAGAAAGTTCCACCACCACCCTTAAGGTCTCGTCCTCAGAGAAGACTATGGGACGTGAAGCTAAGGTGTGGGGGCATATGGGCGACACAATTATGGCATTCATCTGAGGATTGATTATCGGTCCTCCAGCAGCTAAGCTATATGCGGTTGATCCGGTGGGAGTGGAGATGATCAAACCATCAGCTGAATAGGAACAGATGAATTCATCTTTCACGTAAAGATGCAAAAGGAAAAGCCGTGCCACCTCTCCTTTGTCAATAACCACGTCGTTTAACGCATACTGATCAAATCTTTTTACCCCCTCCATCTCACTTTCCAGAACCATCCTCCTCTCGATGAAATAATCCCCCTGTTTGAGCTTATTCAAGGTATTATGCAAATCGTTGGAATTGATTTCTGTCAAGAATCCCACTCCACCCAAGTTTATTCCCAAAATTGGGATTTGATGTTCTCCCACCGCCCGCGCCGAAGCCAGCATGGTCCCATCTCCTCCCAGAGAAATCAACATCTCACTTTTTTCCCACAGCTTCGACCTGGGCAAGGACTCCTCCTTTTGTCCCATCAATGGGACAAGCTCTTCACAAAGGAACACATCGACTTTGTTTTCGCTTGCCCAGCGGATGATCTTTTCCACCACCTCTTTGGTCAACTCTTTTTTGACGTTGGCGATAATTCCGATGCTTTTCATTTTATTTAATTGGGGAAGATTATTTCAAGGTTCCACCATTTACGACTCACGAACTTGCTTTTCGGGTTTTAATTTTTTCACAGACTATATCTGATTTCAAAATCATTTTTACCATTTGGCTTATTCCATCTTTGTCTAAGTCCAAATCGCGTAAAACCTGGTCTCTTGAGCCATGCTCAATAAACTCATCTGGAATGCCCATCCTTTTAATTAACACGCCCTTAACATTATGAGCTTCTGCGAATTCCAAGACCGCAGATCCGAATCCGCCTAAAAGTGCGTTTTCTTCAACCGTGATAAGCTTATTGAATCTCTGTAAGATGGAATCAAGCATCTGTTCATCCAGTGGCTTCACAAAACGGGCATTCACCACCTCCACATCTATCCCTTCCTTCTGGAGTTGAGAGGACGCCTCCAGAGCTGGATAGACCATGGAACCCACCGCCAAGATTGCCACCTCCTTTCCTCTTTTCAACCTTTCCCAGGTCCCCATCTGGATCAGGTCAAATTCATCGGTGAGCACATCAGGAATTGCACTTCTGGGGTACCGTATGGCAACAGGTCCTTTTTCCCAGCCAAGGGCAGTATAAAGCATGTCCTTTAGCTCATTTCCATCTCTGGGTGACATAATTATCCAATTAGGAACGTGTCTGAGATAACTCAGATCGAAAGCGCCATGATGGGTGGGACCATCTGCACCCACCAATCCTGCCCGGTCTATTGCCAAAATCACAGAATGATTCTGCAAGGCCACATCGTGAATCACCTGATCAAAAGCTCTTTGAAGGAATGTGGAGTATACTGCAAACACCGGCTTGAGATTCTGGCTGGCAAGTCCGGAGGCGAAAGTGGTGGCATGTTGCTCAGCAATCCCTACGTCATAAAATCTTTTAGGAAAGGCTTGGGCAAACTTCAAAAGTCCAGTTCCCAGGGTCATGGCGGCGGTGATGGCCACAATTTTTTCATCCTTCTTAGCTAACTTAAGCAAAGTATTTCCCAACACATCCGTATACGTTGGCCCCCTTGACTTCCCGTTTGAATTTCCGGTAACCTTATCGAAGGTACCAATACCATGAAATCGAGGGGCATCCTCTTCTGCAAATTTGTAGCCTTTCCCTTTTCTTGTAAGAATATGAAGCAAGATGGGACCATTCAAGGTTTTCAACTGTTCCAAGATTTTGACTAACCCTTCAATATCATGCCCATCCAAAGGGCCAAAATAGCGGAATCCCAATTTCTCGAAGAAGATGCCAGGAACCAAAAACCCTTTGATGCTCTCTTCCACCTTAGCCACCATGCCTCTTATCTTATCTCTTCTTTTGAACTTCCCCACCAGATCCCAAACTTCCGCTTTGAGTTTATTATATTTCTCGTCGGTCAAAAGATCGGTCAGATATCGGGACAAGGCTCCCACATTCTTGGAGATGGACATGGTGTTGTCATTTAAAATAACGATCAAGTTCTTTCTTAAGGCGCCTGTATTATTCAGCCCCTCAAACGCCATCCCACCAGTTAAAGCACCGTCACCCACCACCGCAATCACTGAGAAATCCTCGCCTTTTTGATCTCGCGCACAGGCAATTCCTAAAGCGGAGGAGATGGCGGTGGAGGCATGTCCCACAATGAAAATATCATGTTCGCTTTCATGCCAGGTGGGAAAACCGCTCAAGCCCCTGTATTTTCTTACTGTATCAAATCTGTCCTTGCGTCCGGTCAGAAGTTTGTGGGTATAACACTGATGACCCACATCCCAGATGATTTTATCCCTAGGCGAATGGAAAACCCGGTGGAGCGCTAAGGTAAGCTCGATAGCTCCCAGGTTGGATGCCAGATGTCCACCGTTTTTGGAGACCACGGTTATGATCCTGTTTCTGATTTCCTGTGCCAATTCATCTAATTTGTCGATGGGGATGTTTTTCAAATCTTGAGGTGAATTTATTCTATCCAGCCATTTAGTCATCTTAACTCCTTAAAAATCTCGAGAGATCATAAAATCTGCCCAGGCTAAAAGTAGCTCCTTATAGTGCGAGTCTGGCAAAACATCAAGTTCCGGTCGGGCCTCTCCGATGATCCGCTGTGCCATGCGTTTCGTCTCTGATATCCCACCCAGCTCAAGCAAAAGTTGGACGACCTTATTGATTTCCTCTCTGCTTGCCTCATGATTTCCTAAGACATTTTTCAGCTTTGCTTTCTGTTGGGGAGAGGCATTCTTAAAAGCATAGTAGGTGATGGTGGTGCGTTTCCCCTCCCTGATGTCAGAGCCAACCGGTTTTCCCAACTGTTTTTCATTGCCGATAATGCCCAGGATATCATCCTGAAGTTGGAAGGCGGTACCGCACCTGCTGGTAAAATTGGAAAGAGCAACGGCTTTCTTGTCGTCTGTGTTTGTCGTATTAAGTCCGATCATAGCACCCGCTTTGGCAGAATATTCATATAAAGCGCCGGTCTTCCGCCATAGCATATCTAAAATCTGGTCTGGATTGAAAGACTCAATAGGCTGTTTGGCGAACTGAATATCCAGAGTTTCTCCAGAAACCAGGGTATTTAGCACATACGATTCCAACATGCGAATCAATGTGAGGGTCACCTCAGGTTTGACATTTCCCTTCAGGGAACAATCACACAAAAGACTTACTGCCCATCCCTGCTGAATGTCGCCGGTAAGTATGGCGATGTCTCGCCCGTAATCTTTAGCCTGATTTTCAGTATAGTTCATGTGCTGTTTTGCGATCAAGGATGATTGTGTATGAACCGTATATCCACCTCTCCTTTTCTCGTCATTGTCAATCAGATCGTCATGCACTAAAGTCCAGGTATGAAACATCTCCACTGCTGCTGCCGCCGGGATTGCCTCCTCTTCTTTCCCTCCCACCGCTCCACAGGCTAAAAGCAACACCGCGGGACGCAGGCGCTTTCCTGCCCGGTTAACATAACTATATACGGCTTCTTTTATTTGATCCGGATAAAACCAGTCTTTAAATTCTTCCGTCTTCAGATATGATGCCACCAGCTTTTCTCTTTTTTCCAACTCAGCAAAAAAATCTACCGTTTGGGTCGCCATTTTCTTCGCAATTAAAGGGTAACAGATAATTAATTATTTCTACATTGCACCAAATTTAGATCACATATTCTCAACGCCCAAATGGGCTACTACCTTTTTCTTAAGGAATCCATTGAGTGGTGGGTAGGTAGCCGCAGGCTTCAGCCTGCGCATTTTTGTTTCTCCTCTAATTACCAGTATTTAACTTGCAGAAGATCATTCCTCTGCTTCCAGATCAAGAGGTTGAGTCTTAAACTCACCCTCAGCCGTTTTGATCAGTTTTTTGACCCTTTCTTCCGCCCGGGTCAATTTTTGAGTGCAGAATTGGGATAGCTCGATTCCCTCCTCGAACTTTTTCAAAGCCGCCTCAAGAGATAGGTCACTCTCTTCTAAATCTCGCACTATCTTCTCTAATTTTCTTAGAGCTTCTTCGAAGCTTTTCTCTTTTCTTTTTGGAGTCGATTTCTTACCAGTCAATTTCACCTCTCCGTTTGTAGGTCTAATTCAGATCAATAAGCTCTACTCTGGACTCAATCCTCCCCCGGTATACCTTCACCTCTACCCTATCCTCTTCTCTAAGGATACCCGCATCTTTAATTACTCTCAATTCCGGCAACCTTCGGGTAATGGAATATCCTCTTTTTAAAATAGATGCAGGCGACAAAACATCCAGTTTTTCTTTCAATAAAGATATAGCTTTTGCTTTAATTTCAAAGTAATTTTTTATGCCATCCGCAAATTGTTGTCCCCGTTCATCCACTTTCTGTGCCCTTTGAGTGATGAGATCAAAAGGTCTCCTGAAGCCATAACTCTCTTTTTTGGTCTTCAATCCTTGTTTTAAATGTTCAAGTAGCGAAAGAAAATAAAAAGATAGTCTTCTTATATCAGATTTTATATGTTCGAGACGCTCATCACTTTTTTGAACAACCATCTGAGCCGCCGCAGATGGAGTGGGCGCTCTTAGGTCTGCCACAAAATCTGAGATGACAAAATCGATCTGGTGTCCCACCGCCGAGATTACCGGGATCTCGGAATCATAGATGGCTCGGGCAACCACCTCCTCGTTAAAAGCCCACAAATCCTCCAGCGACCCCCCTCCTCGACCCACTATCATCACGTCAATCTTTTTGTACTCATTGAACTCTCTTATCGCCTGGGCAATTTCCTCTGCCGCTTCCTCTCCTTGAACTCGCACCGGGTTCACTATTATCTTTACGCTGGGGAAACGAGACTGTATGATTCTTATTATATCTTTTACCGCCGCTCCGGTGGGAGAGGTCACCACCCCGATTGCCTCCGGAAACTGAGGAATAGGCTTTTTGTGCTCCTCATCGAACAACCCTTCTTTAAAAAGTTTCTCCTTCAACCTTCGGAAGGCGATCTCCAACTTGCCCACACCAGCCGGAATAAGCTCAACCACATCCAATTGATACTGTCCGTTTTTTTCATAGACTGTGATACTTCCCCATGTCATTACTTTCATTCCATCTGCCGGCTCAAATTGAAGCTCATCTCCCCGAAACCTCCACAGGGTGCATCTTATCTGGGCATTCTCGTCTTTTAAGGAAAAGTAACGATGCCCGGAGGAATGTAGAAGATAATTGGATATTTCACCTTCCACCCATACGGCTGGAAAACTCTCCTCCAGAATGCCCTTTATTTCTCTGGTGATCTCTGTCACTGAATAGATTTTTTCCTGCATATCTTGCCCTGATCACAAACGGGTTAGAATGAATGGACAATGCGTGTAAATTTGAGTTGTCAATTTTAATCTTATGATGTTTATTTCAAAATATATGTTAGCCCCAAACACATGTCAAACAATATCTAAACAAAGTTTATAATGACTGAACCCCAGACAGAACCTAAAAAAGAAACCAGAACTTAACTTAAGTTAGGTTCTGGTTTGAAATTCTTTGTCATAGGCGAACCGTTGTCCGTCCGCTGTATAAATCTATCCAAAATATGCTACCCTCAATCTCTCGGTCCTGGAGACATCGTCTCTGATGAACAAGGGGTAAGTTTTAAATTAAATATGGCCCATAGCGGTTACAATAAGCTGATCTAAAAGCTTGCAATCGCGACAATCTTGGTCACCTGGAGGTGGAGACTTTTGATCATAAATCCTCCGAACTTCCTTTAGAAGAGAAGGAATTTTCAGCTCATCCTCAAGCTTCAACTGGAGAACATGCCCGGCAAAACCCATCAGAAAACCATTTTCCCATAATTTGGAATCTAGTTCTTCCTGAACCAGATCCGTTTGTGGCTCCATGTAAACTAAGGCAATGCCAGATACGGGATCAAATCCCTGTCGCTTTCCGATGTAAGCATAAGCATTAAGCTGAACTTCATAGACAGGAAGCAGGCTGTCCTGGGTTTTAGTGAATTTCGATGTTTTGTAATCAATTATGAAATGTGAGCCATCCTCTCTTTGGAGTATTTCATCCGGCATTCCAGTTAATTTAACGTCAGTCTTTTCGTCGACGATACAGAATTTGGAGTAATGCGGAACCTTCACCGGCTTGCCCAAATCTCCCAATTCCTTCAGCCACGATGGCAATTGGCTATATCGTGCGAAATGAGTGTTGGTCACCTTTTTGGTGTAGGAGTCGATGGAGGAAAATATCCCCGGAAAAATCTGGAAGGGAAGCTTATTTGAGCAGTGCATCTTGATCCAGAAACAGCGGGGACAGAAATTAGGTAGAGCTAAACCCCCCAGATCCTTAGCTGAGATTCTTATTTGTGCCATGTTATTTTTTCTCCTATTTTTAGCACATCCTGATACTCAGGCTCGACCAAAGTATTTCTCCATCCTATCAAAGGCTTTGTTGATAGCCTCTTCTGAGTCACAGAATGTGATCCTGAGATGACTTTCTCCGGTAGGCCCAAAAGCCACGCCTGGTGTAGTTGAAACTCTTCCCTCCAGCAAAAGTTTTTTGCAGAATGAAAGCGAGTCAGAACCATCTTTGTGCAGAATCTTCGGAAACATGCAGTAAGACCCTTTGGGCTTTTGATACTCAAACACCGAGTTCAAGTTGCCCAGACGCTCACAGGTTAAATCTCGAAGATCAAGGTACTTCTTTCTAAATTCCGCAACGCAATCCTGTGGTCCCTGCAGGGCAGTCAGCGCGGCATATTGTGAAACCACCGGGGTGCAAATAGAAAAGGGGATGTGTGCCTTAAGCATCTGGGTTACCCAGTCAGCTTTTGCAAGCACGTATCCGACTCTCCATCCGGTCATGGCATAGGTCTTGGTGAAGGTGAAACAGCTAACCGTTTTTTCCTTCAGTTCAGGGATAGAGGCTAAACTGAAGTGTTTTACTCCGTCGAAAGTAAAGTACTCGTAGCTCTCATCCACAATTATAGCCAGATCGTTTTCTAAAGCGATCCCTCCCAATGTCCGAAGTTCCTCTTCTTCAAATACCGCTCCGGTAGGATTGCTGGGTGTGCAGAACATAATTGCTTTTGTCTTTTCAGTAACGGCCCTCCTGAAAGCATGGATATCTAAGCGAAAACCTTTCTCCTCGATAGTAGGAACGTACACCGGAACTGCTGAGGCTAACAGCACGTGACCATCACTTCAGAAGGGTCAGCCTTGATGTTGTTATCCCTTTTAAGTTTCTCAACGATCGCTTCCCTCAATTCTGGCAGCCCTATGCTCGCAGAATAGCCGCTTACCAGACCCGCTTTGATTGCCTGACATGCCGCCTCATTTATATGTCCCGGCGAGCCTGCGGCCGGTCTTGCCCATGATAGAGAAACTGGATCTTTTACCTGCATGGAGAGCCGCGTCATCTCATGAATAGCAGAACGTGGTATCTTGCTTACCCTATCAGATATCATAGTTTTTGTTATACGTTTACCAGTCATTTTTACCTCCATTTTTATGCAAACTCTGGGAGATACTCCCAGATGCTCCGGCAAAAGATTAATCCTCAACGGAATACCCAAGCAAAGCATCAGTACAATCGGGAACTTCTATTTTCAAAGGATCAAAATATTTTCGGTATGAATCTCCAAGGTACGTGGCTCGTATATTCTTCGTATTCTTGTCCAAATCTATTCCTTAGCATTTCTTCCTCTCTAATCGCCGTTAACACGGTGAGGACAGCAAAAATAACGACTGGAACTGAAATCCACACAATCCCCCATGCAAACATAAAACCGAAATATATCAGAATTAAACTAAGGTAACCTGGGTGCCTTATTTTTGAATATATTCCATCAGTCGCAAGTTTTTGAATTTTCTCTGATTGTTTATGTGCTTGCTTATGAGTTCTATGAGAAGATCGATGGATACTAAATCCCACTATTAAAAAAACAACTCCAACTATGTTTGAAATTGGGGAAAAAGGAATTGTCTGTAAAGAAAATATAGTGCCAATAATACCTATCGCAATTAGTATGGGCCATTCGATTACCATTCTTATGTTCGGTTTTGCCAAAAGATATTTATCGAACAGGCTATCCTTTTTCATATAACTTTATCTCATTATCAAATGGGCTTCAGCCGTAGGGACAGCCCTTGCCTCGGCACTGAGGCTCGGCACGAAGTGTGGCTGTCCGCATTTACGATCAGGACAGGGACAAGCCCTGTCCCTACATAAAATTTAACTAACGATTTGATCGGGCAAGTGCATCCAGCTTCGCCCGCAAGGGATTCAACGGCAAAAGCCCCACGATCCGATCAACTGGTTTCCCCTTGTTAAAAAAGAAGACCGTGGGGATACTTTGCACCCGATACTGCATGGCTGTTTGGGAATTCTGGTCCACATTCAATTTGAAGATACGCACCCGTCCGGCATAATCCGGACCGATCTCATCCAAAAGTCCCGCCATA
Source organism: candidate division Zixibacteria bacterium SM23_73_3 (assembly GCA_001304155.1). Lineage (GTDB taxonomy): Bacteria > Zixibacteria > MSB-5A5 > MSB-5A5 > SM1-73 > SM23-73-3. The sequence continues at coordinate 43,682 of LJUX01000003.1, read as the reverse complement.
ACCTGACAGGGTGGACACCTGGCCGACCAGAAATCCACCACCACCGGAATCTCAGATTCAAGCACCTCCTTTTGAAAGGACTCATCAGTTACCGGGGTCGGCTTACCTGGTTTTGGCGGTCTGGAGAATAAGCTTTTGAAAAATCCCATATCTTTTAAACTCCTACATTCATAACGCAACAATTATGACTGAAAAAAATAAAATTTACCTCCGGCACTGGGAGCGATAGGTAACTTAAATCCTTCTGGCTTTTTGGGAAATAAAAAAATCAAGATACTTTTCTCCTTTGGGAGTGATTTGATAATAGGTGTGATTGCGATGCTTGATCCATTTATTCTCAACTATGTTTTTTTCGATACTGGATCATCACCTTTTCAACTCTTTTCAAAAGTTTCAAATCCTTCATCTCTCTATGGCGCTCGAAAGCCTCTTTAGGTTCGATGTTCAAAATCTTCGCCACCATCAAGGAATAATCCACCCCCATCACTTGGTGGTGTTTCAAGACACGAAAATCAAGCTCATCTAACCGGTAATAATCTTTATCCGGTTTATCCTCCTTCTTTTCTAAAATGTCCTTCCAGGATAAAGAAATTAGGCGTTCCGATTCAGCCTTCTTAAGGTTGCCACAGGAGGTTTTATGCACTACCACTATATTATTATAGCTGAAATATCCGATGATGGGATCATTCGGCTGGGGAGAACAGCATTGGGCAATTTTATACCCTTGTTTCAATTTTGGTCCCATAATAGACATGCAATCATCCCTTCTTTTAATAGAATAATCAAAAAATCCCTTATGTCAAGCTCATCTTGCATCAACCACCCCTGTTGGTGGAAGAATCCGATATGTCTAAAGTTACGACCCTTGAGAAAGACTAAGTTTATTTTCTGTTAGAATAAAACAGAGTGGAATTTAAAAGGGTTATTTTCAGAGAAAAGTGATACAGGTCAGATTGAAAGCCCAGCCGACAGAGGCCTTTCTGCTAAGCCCACAATCACGAAGGATACGTTCTAACCGTCTTATCCGCTTAATCCGTTCAATCCGCTGACCTGTTGGTTGACAGCATTTCACAAGCTTTAACCGTATTTGACAGGAGCATGGCGATGGTCATGGGACCCACCCCCCCCGGAACCGGAGTGATAGCCTTTGCCACCTGGCTGACTGAATCGAAATCTACGTCTCCCACCAGTCTATATCCGGATTTAGTTGTGGAGTCTTCCATTCGGTTGGTCCCCACGTCGATTACCACCACTCCTGGCTTGACCATATCTGCAGTAACAAATTTTGCCCTACCCATTGCAGCAACCAAAATGTCAGCCTGTTTGGTGATGCCTAAAAGGTCTTTTGTCCCAGTATGACAAACAGTGACGGTGGCATTTGCACCTTTTGTTTTTTGATATAACATGGGAGCAAGCGGTCTGCCCACTAGACTTCCCCGCCCCAGTATCACCACATGCTTTCCGGAGGGATCATTCCCTGATCTTAAAAGCAACTCTTGAATGCCCAAAGGGGTGCAGGGCAAAAAGGTTGGCTTACCAGCCAGCATCATTCCCACGTTGAAAGGATGAAATCCATCCACATCTTTCTTCGGGTCAATGGCTAAAATCACCTTCTCCTCGCTTATCCGTCTTGGTGTAGGAAACTGAACTAAGATCCCGTGTATGGTCTTTTTTCTATTCAATTCATCAATTTTTTTCAAAAGCTCGGATTCGGGCAATTCCTTGGGATATCGGTATACCTCAGAGAAGATGCCCACCTTCTCACAGGCTTTCGCCTTCATATTCACATAAACTTGAGAGGCAGGATTATCTCCCACCAGGATTGCCGCCAATCCGGGAACTTCTCCTCCTTTTTTTAGATCTTCTATCTTCTCTTTTAAACTTTCTTTTATCTCTGAGGAAATCTTTTTTCCATCGATGATTTCTGCAGGCATAACCGCTCCTGTTTGAGAAGTTTCTTTCACGAACTCACAAAAGTCGCTTGTTCTCCTTATCCTCATCATCCTCCGGTCTGGGAACGTCAATTTTGATTCTCTCAATGCTTAAGGCTTTGCCGGTCTCCGCATCAATTTTAACCATTGCCCCACAAAACTTGATGTCTTTTTTGGCGGGCGTAAAACGGCGAGGAATCTGTAAGAGAAAGCGGGAAAGAGCGTCATCTTTGTTTATTCCGATTACTGAGTCATGGGCGCCGGTCATTCCAACATCGGTTATATAGGCAGTTCCCGCAGGCAGGATGATCTCATCTGCGGTCTGCACGTGAGTATGGCTCCCTAAAACCGCAGAAACCTTCCCATCCAGATACCATCCCAAAGCTATCTTTTCGGATGTGGCTTCCGCATGCAGATCCACAACGATGATGTTTGTCTCGTCTTTCAGTCTTTTGATCTCCTCCTCTGCCACCCTGAAAGGACAGTCAGTCTCCTTGATGTAAACCCTTCCCTGGATGTTCAAAACCCCGATCTTTTGCCCCTCTGCTGTCTCAAATATTTCCGACCCTCTTCCCGGAACACCCGGGGGATAATTGGCAGGTCTTAAGATGCGTTCATCTTCGTCTAAGTAGGGATATATGTCTTTTCGATCCCATATGTGGTTGCCGCTGGTTAAACAATCCACTCCGTAGGAGTGAATTTTTTTAGCTATCTCCTTGGTTAAACCGAAACCACCAGCGGCGTTTTCCACGTTGGCTATGGTGAAGTCTATCTGGTGTAGTTTTTGAAGATCGGGAAGGAACTGGGAAACTGCCCATCTCCCCGGTCTGGCGACTATATCTGCAATGAATAGTACGTTCAAATCAAGTCTCCTGTATTAAATCCATAAACTTAGACCCGGCTTTATGATCTACACCAACATAGTATTTCGTCTATGCTTTCCAGACAGGCACCGCATCCATTTTCTGAAATTAACTCCTCTGCTTCGATAGGATCCGACACCTTTTTTATTTCGCGTAGTCAATGGCTCTGGTTTCCCGGATTACCGTAACCTTAATCTGTCCGGGATATTCCAGCTCAGCCTCTATCTTTTTTGCCATCTCGTTCGCCAGTTCTTCCGCACCTTGGTCATCTATGCGCTCATGTTCCACAATAATCCTGATCTCCCTTCCCGCCTGAATGGCATAGGATTTAGCCACACCTTTGAACGAATCAGCCAGTTCCTCCAGTTTATCCAACCTTTTGATATATCCTTCCAATGTTTCACGTCGAGCACCGGGTCTGGCTCCGGAGATGGCATCAGCCGCCTGAACCAGAACGGAATAGGGAGATTCAGAGGTAACGTCCTCATGGTGAGAGGCGATGGCGTTTAAGACCATCGGATTCTCCCCATATTTCTGGGCAACATTGTAACCTATCTGGGTATGAGTTCCTTCGGTTTCTCGATCCACGGCTTTACCTATGTCGTGCAAAAGGCCAGTTCTTTTAGCTAAATTGGGGTCCAAATCCAGCTCCGCCGCCATCAGTCCGGTAAGGAAAGCCACCTCCTTGCTATGCTGGAGAACGTTTTGACCGTAGCTGGTTCGGAACTGGAGTTTGCCCAAAAGTTTCACCAACTCAGGATGAATTCCATGAATGCCTACATCGAAACAAGCTTGTTCTCCTGTCTCCCGGACGATAACTTCCATTTCCTTTTCCGCCTTTGCCACCACCTCCTCAATGCGGGCAGGATGGATTCTTCCATCCATGATCAACTTCTCCAAAGCCATTCGGGCGATCTCCCTTCTTATAGGATCATAACCTGAAAGTATCACCGCTTCTGGGGTGTCATCCACGATCACATCGATTCCGCTGGCGGTCTCGAAGGAACGAATGTTTCGTCCCTCCCTTCCGATGATGCGCCCCTTCATCTCCTCGTTGGGAAGATTCACCACCGATACAGTTGATTCCACCGTGTGATCAGCCGCACATCTCTGAATGGCGGAGATGATTATGTCTTTGGCCTCCTTCTCTGCTGTTTGCTCTGCCTGTTCTTTGATCTCCTTGATAAGCTGGGCAGCTTCCTGTCGGGCTTGACTTTCTAGGTTCTCCATCAACAGCTTTTTTGCCTCCTCCGAGGTCATCTGAGCTATCCTCTCCAATTGTTTGTTCTGATCGGCGATCTTTCGGCTCAGTTCATCACTTTTCGTCCGAACCGCCTTCTCCCTGGCGAACAGAATTTTGTCCCGGTTCTGTATCTCCCTTTCTTTTTTGGTTAAAATATCTACCTTTCGATCTAAGTGTGCCTCCCTTTCTGAATGCCTTTTTTCCAATCGCGCTAACTCAGATTTTTTGATCTGAAGTTCTTTTTCAAAATTGACTTTGGCTTTATACCATTCGTCTCTGGCTTCTAAAATAGCCTCCTTCTTCTTAATCTCCGCCTCTTTCTCCGCCTCCTGTATGATCTTCTTTGATAGCTCCTCAGCCTTTCCCCGCTTCATCTCCCCTATTTTGCGGCTGACAACCCACCCAAAAAAGAAGGTCAAAATCGCCACACCCGCGGCTATAAGGATAATTATTAAGTTGCTCATAACTGCTTCTCCTTCCCCGTGGGTCACCTCGACCCTATATGAAAAAACCCCACTTATTTTTTAGATTTTGCCTTTGTGAAAAGACCAACGTCTTTCAAAATCGCTCAGGCAAAATCAACCAACAAAAGTGGGGAATAAAACAAAAAAGAGCTTCAGATATCTTCTCGACCGACCATGCTGTCTAACAGTTCAAGAAGGGATTGTGATCTTTCCTCTACGTTCAGAAGTTTTTTCTCCTTATCTCCTCTTTCTTTGAACAACTCATCGGTTATGTTCATGGCTGCCAATACTGCCACCCTTAATGGCAGCTTATTGGATAACCTCTCTGACACATCCTTCATCTTTTGATCTACATATTTGGCAACCTTTTGGATATAAACAGCTTCCGTATCTCCTTTAATAGGGTAATCTTCACCAAAAATATTAACTTTAACCGATTGTTTTTTCTCTTCCATAATGCCAGATTAATTAATTAGAAGATTTCTAAAAGCTCATCTGTTTTCTTTCCCCACAGTTCAAAACCGTTTGCTAAAACACCTCAAATAAAAATTACGAAAAACAACTACGATTTGTCAAGAGAATTTAACCATATCTTTCGAAAAACTCCCGGGATGGGAGAATGTGGAGCTTTCACTTTAGGCCAAGTGTATCAAAAACTTTTATCTCACAAGAGATTCTGCGCAGGATCCACGGGTATGCACCGAATGGTGCATACTGTCCTTTCAACGCGGAACACTTCAGCTAAACTTGCTCCACTTTTCGAAACTTCTTTCAATCTGTGCTTTCCAGCGGCACCAGTTTTTCTAAGAGCTTCTCCAGCCGCCTCTTGATCTCCTCCCTCTTTTTATTAAAATTCCTTTCCTTGTGGGCAAGTTCGCTCTTCAATCTCTCTGCCTCAAAGTTTAAGCTCTCTGTGTTTTTTTCAAAGTTGTTTATCTGATCCTCTAACTTCCTATAGGAAGAGGAGATCTCTTGATTTTCCTGTTGCAGTCGGTCGATCAGCTCCATCGCCTGTCTGATCTTCTCTTCCAATCTGTCAAAATTCTCCAATTGCATGACAAAACTTCTTTTTCAAAATTATTTTAAACAGTTTTTAAAACTAGGGCATTTCACCCCAATAAATCGGTGAAATAAAAACAATATTCCGTTATTCTCTCAGAGTGGCATCAAAGCTTTTCTCCAACTCGGAGATCACCTTCTGATGAATTCTATCCACCTCCTCGTCAGTTAACGTTTTTTCCTGCGAGCGGTATCGGATGGAGTAAGCCAAGCTTTTCTTGCCAGCAGGAACCTGTTTCCCTTTATACACATCAAATAAAGCCACCTCCTCCACCATACCTGCTCCCACCTCTTTTATTTTGTCTCCAATCATCTTGGAAAGCAGCGCCTCATCCACCACCATTGCTATGTCCCGATCCACCGGAGGAAACTTGGGCAGAGAAGAGAACTCTTTTCTTTTGGGCACTCGGGCGGTAAGTTTCTCAAAATCCAGCTCCGCTAAGAAGACCTTGTCTTTGATTCCGAAGGTATCTTGTGTCTTTTCGGACACCTCACCTAAAATTCCAACCTTTTCGTCTCCCATCTGCACATAGAAACATTTGTCCGCATGCAAAAAAGCATTTCCGCCGGGGCTTAACTCAAATGGAAGAAGAAGATGGTCGAACAATCCCTCCAGGATACCTTTGAGATCAAAAAGATCTGTCTCCGCCTCTTCAGTTTCCCAATGGCGTGGTTCTCTATTCCCGGAGACAGCTATGCCCAGATGAAGCCTCTCTTCTGGCAGACGACTCCTCGTGGCTAAAAACACCTTTCCCAGTTCGAATATTCTCACGTTTCTCTCCAGCCGGTTTTTGTTCCGACTCACCACCCCGAGGAGATTGTAAGCCAGAGTGGTGGAAAGAACGGATAGATCCTGGCTCAAAGGATTTCTTATCCTAACCGGGGTAACATCAGGATTCAATTTATCCAGCATCTTAGGGTCCACCAGATTGTTAGTCATCACCTCAAAAAATCCCCTTCCCACCAGGAATTCTTTGACCCTTCGGGAGACCTCATCTTCCCAGAGTATTTCCGTCACCAGATTGCCCCCAGCTCTCAAGGTGGTCTCTATATTGCCGTAACCATGGATCCGAGCTATTTCCTCCACCAGATCGATCTCCCGGGTCAGATCGGGTCTGAAAGTAGGAACCTCCACCTCCAGATCACGGTTTTCCTTAACGGAGAGTTCCAGTGAGGTTAGTATATCTTTGATCCGCTGGGGCTTAAGTTTGGTGCTCAAAATCTTATTGACCCGCTTCGGTCTTAGAGTTATTTGGACCGGATAAATGGGAGAAGGATAGTTATCTACTACACCATTCAGCACCTTTCCGCCGGCTAAGTTTTCCAGAAGTTCGGCCGCACGGTCACAAGCGTCCACTACGCCATTGGGATCAGCTCCTCTTTCGAACCTCTGAGAAGACTCAGTGGATATTCCCAGAGACATCCGTCCCCTTCGGATAACCCTCGGATCAAAATAGGCACTCTCCAGAAGAACTGTTTTCGTATCCGGACCAACCTCGCTCTCCAGCCCTCCCATTATTCCGCCAATTGCCACCGGTTTTGTCCCATCGGTGATGAGCAAAACCTCCCGGTTTAAGGTACGCTCAATCTGATCCAAGGTGACAAATTTCTCTTCATCCTGCGCTCTTCTCACCACCACCTTTTTTTGTCTGAAGAGTTTATAGTCAAAAGCGTGTAGAGGATGTCCCAGCTCCAGCATCACCAGATTGGTTATATCCACCACGTTGTTTATGGGGCGCATGCCGGCTGAATACAGTTTACTTTTCAGCCAGAAAGGGGATTGGGCTATCTTGACGTCATCAATCACCCGGGCGGCGTATCGAGGACAAGCTTCGGGATCTTCAATCTCCACCTGTACCTTGTCTTGAGCCAATTCCCCAATTTCGTGCAGCCTCACCTCTCTCTTTCTTAATCTACTTCCAGACAAAGCCGCCACCTCTCTTGCCACTCCTACGATGGAAAGACAATCAGGTCGATTGGGGGTAAGATCCATATCCAGGATGTGATCTTCCAAACCCAGTGCGGAAAAGAAAGATTCTCCCACCTTAAGATCCGCTTCCAGAATCATGATCCCCTCCTCATCCTCCCCCAGCTCCAGTTCCTTCTCTGAGCAGATCATACCATAAGAATCCACGCCCCTTACGGTGTTTTTGGTGATCTGAGTTCCTCCGGGTAGCCGGGCACCGACAAGAGCCACCGGGACCTTGGCACCCTCCTTCACATTGGGGGCACCGCACACGATCTGGAGGTTCTCCGATCCGTCCGCCACCTCACACACAGATAGCTTATCTGTCCGCGGATGCCTGGACACTCTTTTGATCTCTCCCACCACCACCCTGTCCAAGTCCCCACCCACCGATGTGATGGTCTCCACCTCTAACCCGGCGTCGGTAAGTCGGGAAGCTAACTTTTCAACTGAGAGATCGAAATCCACAAACTCTTTGAGCCATCTGAAACTTACTTTCATCTTAAAATTGCCTCAAAAACTTCAGATCATCTTCGTAGAAGAGTCGGATGTCGTCAATCTGATATTTCAACATGGCAATCCGATCCACCCCCATGCCGAAGGCATAGCCTGAGTATTTCTCCGGATCATAGCCCACCGTTTTGAACACCTCTGGATCGATCATACCGGCCCCCAAAATCTCCAGCCATCCTCTGTGCTTGCATACACTGCAACCTTTCCCTCCACAGATCACACAGGAGATGTCCACCTCAGCTGAGGGCTCGGTGAAAGGGAAAAAGCTGGCTCTGAATCTTAAAGCCACATCCTTGCCGAACAACTCCCACACAAAAGCAGAGAGAACCCCTTTGAGGTCGGCAAAGGTGACATCGGTGTCCACATAAAATCCTTCCACCTGAAGAAAGGTGCAAAAGCTTCGAGCGTTTATGGCTTCGTTTCGATAACATCTTCCCGGAGTGATGATCCTGATCGGTGGTTTCCTTTTCTCGAATACCCTCACCTGAACCGGGGAGGTGTGGGTACGGAGGAGGAGATCACCTTTTAGGTAGAAGGTATCCTGCATGTCTCTGGCTGGATGGTCCAAGGGAAAGTTAAGAGCGGAGAAGTTGTAATAGTCTGTCTCCACATCCGGACCCTTGGCTACCTCAAATCCCATCCCATAAAAGATCTTCACAATCTTTTCATTTATCTGGGTGAGTGGATGTGCTCTCCCCTCCCATCCTTTCCTTCCGGGAAGAGTATAATCGAAGAACCCCTCTCCCTTACCTCCGACAGCCTCCTGTTCCTTCTGCTCCTTTATCCTCTTAATGAGGACCTGCTCCACCTGACTTTTGATCTGATTTGACAATTTACCTAAAGCTGGACGCTCCTTTTCAGGGAGATCTTTTAAGCTTTTAAGAAGGGAGGTGATGATTCCTCTCCTACCTAAATACTTAATTCTTATCTGTTCCAATCCCTCCAGCTCGCTGGTCTGCTCTATGGTCAGAAGAGCCTCCTTTTGTGTCTGCTTGAGGTCCTGTTCGAATTTGTTTGCACTCGGCATAACAGAAAAAAAACTAAGCTTTTAAACTTTTGGTGCTCTACACCAGATTCTTAGAAACTGGCTAACTTAACTCTCAGAAGGCAGAAGTTTTGGAATACTCCAGAAGTGGGCTGCAAAGACCACATAGAGAATTTATAAAAAGTTATTCCAGATCAGTTATCTTTAGCTTTCTAACTGGTTTTGGATTTTGAAGCCAGCTCAGCTAATTTGGCGAAGCCCTCTTTATCTCGAACAGCCATATCTGCCAGAATCTTACGATCTAAAATCACCCCCGCTCTCTTCAAACCATTAATAAACAGGCTGTATGAAAGTCCAGAAAGTCTTGCGGCGGCATTGATCCGCACTATCCAGAGCCGACGGAAATCTCTCTTTTTTCTTCTTCTATGCACATAGGCATAAGCCAGCCCTCGTTGCACCGATTCCTTGGCTGTGCGGTAGAGTTTGCTTCTGCCTCCGTAATATCCTCTTGCGGCTTTCAGGATCTTCTTCCTTCTTGCTCGCGAAGCCACTGTATTTGTTGCTCTGGGCATCAGAATCCTCCTTAGCTGGCTAATAGCCTTCTTACCTTGTTTTCATCAGCTTTATTAACCAATCCCGCCTTCCGTAATCTTCTTTTTCTTTTGGCATTCTTCTTACTCAAAAGATGTCCTTTGAAGGCTTTGCTTCTTTTGAACTTTCCCTTGCTTGTCTTTTTAAATCTTTTGGCTGCAGCTCTATTTGTCTTTATCTTGGGCAATTAACCATCCCTCCATCTTCCTTAGATGTTTAACAATATACGTTAACTCATTGCATTGAGCTGTTAACAAAAAAATACCTACGACGGACCGTTGTGCGCTTTATGGTGAGGCCGAGCCCTTCTCCGGTGTTTTGGGCAAAAAGGTTAAAGTCAGGTTCCGTCCCTCCATTCTGGGTGTGAGCGCTGGCTCCCCCACATCAGAAAGGTCGACTTTTAGTTTATCCAAAATCTTATAACCGAATTCCACATGAGCTCTTTCCCGTCCCCTGAACACCACCATGATCTTCACCTTGCTGCCCTGGGTCAAAAATTCCCGAACATGTCTCATCTTGAAGGTGTAATCATGATCCTCGGTTTTGGGTCTGAAGCGCATCTCCTTCAGTTGTAAGAAACGCTGCTTTTTCTTGGCATCTTTTGCCTTCTTGGCAAGCTCGTATTTGTATTTCCCATAATCCATTATCTTACAAACCGGCGGTCTGGCTCTTGGAGAAATCTCCACCAGATCATACCCCCTTTCCCCTGCCAACTTGATAGCGTCTCTGGTGGGCATGATTCCTATCTGTTCGCCGTCTTCTCCAATAACCCTCACCTGGGAAAACCGAATTCTTCGATTAACCCTGATCTCCTTGGCTCTTATTGAAGCTCACCTCCTTTCTCAACCTCTTCGTATCTCTGAAGAAATTCTTTCAGAAATTCCCACAGAAATCTTGATCCTCAAAAAGCAGCAGGTTTTAAAAATCTGCTCCAGAGATATTTTCGTTTTCATTTAGATGGCTACGGGCTGTACAGTTTTGTTCTTTACCTCTTCTTTCAACTTCTGGATGATTTCATCTAAATCGAACCGACCTAAATCTCCTTTTTTATGTCTTCTCACCGAAACGTTTTTGTCCTGAACCTCCTTTTTACCCACAATAAACATATACGGTATCTTTTCCTTTTCTGCCTTTCTTATTTTGTAATTTATCTTTTCGTTTCTATCATCTCTCTCCACCCGAAAGCCCTCTTCTTTCAATCTACTTTCTATTTCGGCAGAATACGAATTTTGTTCATCGGTGATGGGCATCACCCGAACCTGCACTGGAGAAAGCCACAGGGGGAATGCCCCCCCATAATGTTCAATCAGAACTCCAAAGAATCGCTCCAGCGATCCCAACAAAGCTCGATGAATCATGATGGGTCGGTGAAAGTTCCCATCTGAATCCACAAAGGAAAGATCAAATCTCTCCGGGATGTTGAAATCAAACTGGATGGTGGTGCATTGATGAGGTCTTCCCATGACATCTTCGATTTTCAAATCGATCTTGGGACCATAGAAGGCACCACCCCCCTCATCCACTTCGAACTCAAGTTCTTGTTTTTCCAAAGCCAGTCTCAGAGCATCCTGAGCTTTTTCCCAGTTTTTCTCTTCCCCTATGGATTTATCTGGACGTGTTGACAAAAATATCTGATACTTTTCGAAACTTAAGGTTTTCAGCATGGAGAGCGAGAAATCCAAAAGCTTGATGACCTCCTCCTCCAGCTGCTCCCGTTTACAGAATATATGAGCATCGTCCATGGTAAAACCTCTCACCCGAAAAAGCCCCTGCAACACCCCGGAACGCTCATACCGATAGCAGGCGCCCAACTCAGCCAGTTTAAGGGGAAGGTCTCTATAACTTCTGAGCTTAGACTTATAGATAAGGATGTGAAAGGGGCAATTCATCGGCTTGAGCTGGTAGTGCTCATCTTCCACCTGCATGGGTGAATACATGTATTCCTGATAGAATCCAGTATGACCACTCCTCTCCCACAGATGCAGTCGAGCTACATGAGGAGTGTAGATCAACTGATAACCATGCTTCTGATGTTCCTCTACCCAAAAGTCCTCAATGATCCTCCGAATCATGGCACCTTTGGGATGCCATAGCACCAGTCCGGGTCCCACCTCATCCGAAATCGAAAAAAGCTCCAATTCCTTTCCCACCACCCGATGATCCCTTCTTTTCATCTCCTCCATTCTTTTAAGATATTGGTCCAGCTCATCTTTTGTGGCAAAGGAGATACCATAGATGCGTTGGAGCATGGGATTTTTCTCAGATCCTTTCCAGTAGGCTCCGGCTATACTTAAGAGCTTGAAGTTTTTGATAACTCCGGTGGCGGGAACGTGCGGTCCCCGACATAGATCCACAAAATCATCGTGCTGATACAGAACCACCCTATCCTCCTCCAACTCAGAAAGTATCTCCAGCTTATAATTCTCCCCTTTCTGTCTGAAAATCTCCTCTGCTTCCGACTTGGCAAGTTCTCTTCTTTTGAAGGGGTGATTCTGTTTTACAATCTCTTTCATCCTCAGCTCAATTCTTGCTAAATCTTCGGGCTCAAATGACTTTTGGGTATCAAAATCATAATAGAACCCTCCTTTTATCGGAGGTCCGATGGCTAATTTCACACCCGGGAAAAGGTCTTGCACTGCCTGAGCCATAACGTGCGAAGTGCTGTGCCAGAAAATCTCTTTCCCTTCTTCAGAATCGAAGTTGATTATCTTGATTTCTGAATCCTCCTGTACCTTTTCCGACAAATCTACCATCCGACCATTCAAAAACGTGGCCAGCGCACCCTTAGCCAGAGCTTGATTGAAATCCCGCAAGATTTGAGAAATCGCCATTCCGGCTGAATATTCTTTTTTCGATCCGTCAGGTAGAACCACCGATACTTTATCTGCCATGGACTACTCCTTGCATACCGCTATAAAAAATCACCCCGTACCTTTTGGGGCGGAATCATCCTGCCAGCTCATCTGGTATTAAGAAGATTTATTAGGAAAAATTAAACATCAACCCTATTCGCTCAAATGGTGGGCGATACTGGAATCGAACCAGTGACCCCTTGCATGTCAAGCAAGTACTCTAACCGACTGAGCTAATCGCCCGAAAAAATAAAATCAGCGTTTACAATCGAGGTTTGTTTGTGTCCTTTAACTTCCAGCCTATGATCCATTATCTTAGGCCGAACTCAATATATTTCTTTACGTTTATTTTGTCAAGATTTTATTGAACCAATCTCAAAAAGCCCTGGTTTGCGGGTTTGGGAGGTCTTTAGAGTTAACTCCCCTCACATTGAGTCTCAAGGCTTAGTGTTGAAAAGTCAAGCTTCTTACCCTGAAGTTCATCTTCCGATGACTACTGAAGGTTGCTACCACAAAAATATATTTCTATACCTTCTCAATAAAATGGGGTTTTATGTCTTTTGATCCATACAAAACCTGAATAACCTGCCAATGATCATCAGATTCCAAACAAGTCCATTAGCCTATCTGCGATCTTTTGGTAAATCTCCTGGCTATCGTAATCCCCATTTTCTTTTTTTGTCTTTGCCTCTTTCACCTTTTCTTTTCGAATGGGAGATGAATCATCGGAAAGCCCAGCCTTTTCTGTTATCCCATCTGAGGTATGTTTATCCGTATTTTGATTCTGACGTTTTGATCGGGGTAAGATATGACTTATCTTTTTCCCGGTCTTTTTGTTTGAGGACAACCTAAAAATGCTCTCCCTTTTTTCCTCGAATTCTTCTTTTTCGCTGGAGGATAGCACTCTCTCTTCTCCTGTGCAAATGTTTGCACAACTAATCCTGGGTTGGCCTTAAGCTAATCCGTTGTCCAACATCATATTCAAGCTTCTTGCCTATTTCGTGCTGTCTTAATTTTCGGGCTTCTTTCTGTTCACAAGCAGATCTGTTGGTGCCTTCCCTCTATTAATTGTATCGACTCGAAGGCTTTAAACTTTACAGCTTGAAGTTACAAGATGGGCTTTAAGGCAAGAAAAATAAGGTGAATGCTCTATTAGCCGACTTTAGCCATTATAAATGCTGATAATCCATCTGTTGACGGATTTGTTCCTTAGCTTGGAGACTCGCCAGCTTTTCACAAAGATACAATCCTAAGTCGATGGAGGAAGTGACACCTCTTGCAGTAATGACATCACCTTCATCTATGATTCTCTCATCCACCACCGACGAACAGAACCTACGAAGCTCATCAAATGCACTAAGATGAGTGGTAGCTTTTTTCCCTTTCAGAAAGCCTGCCGCCCCCAACAAGAGAGATCCAGTACATACCGACACTTTTAATCGGCAGGGTTCCGCAGTTTTAAGCCATTTAATGAAATTCTTATCATCGATCAACTTTCTGGAACCAAATCCGCCCGGCACAATTATCATGTCATACGCGTGCAAAGGCTCTCTTACTTTGGTTGGCACAAAGCCAAGCCCGGCACCATCCCTTACCTCCAAGGAATACGCACAGATCTCCCATCGCAACTGCGGCATAAACCCCATGCTCTTGAGCCGGGTCAAGGGATCATACACACCGACAAAGTCCAGTGCTGTCATGCGGGGGTAAATAATGAATCCAATCCTCATACTAACTCCATAATTTTGTCTGACTAATGGATGGAAAGTTCTTTGAGCAGACCCTCTGCGTGATAAACCTTATCTAAAAGAAAAAGAGCATAGCGGACATCCACGTTGATCGCCCGGGTGAGTTCAGGCTCGAACAGATAATCTGCACTTATGCTTTCGTAGTTTCCGTCGAAAGCCAATCCGACCAACTCCCCTTTACCATTCATCACCGGGCTACCGGAATTGCCATTGGTGATATCATTGGTGGAAAGAAAATTAACTGGAACATCTCCTATCAATTCATCAAAATATGAGCCGAAATCCTTTTTAGAATATACCTCCTCAAGCTCCTCAGGAACATCAAAGGGCTCCTGACCGGTGTCTTTTTCTATCACTCCGGTCAGAGTGGTTATATGGCGAAAGCTGACCGCATCTTGGGGAATGTAACCCTCAACCTTCCCATAGTTGAAACGCATGGTCCTGTTAGCATCCGGGTATAGTTTCTTTTTCTTCCACCCAGCATAAGCCTGAATCAATTTCGGCTCCAGTCTGGTAAGAGTGCCGGAGAGCTCCTTTTTCTTCCTCCTTAACTCTTCTCTCTCTACCTCTAACTGGGAAGCAAAATCAATAAAGGGATCGTTCAGTCTCTCCAGCTCCTCTCTACTCATGCCGAACATCTTCAGCCTCTTTTCCAAGGAACCAAGTTGGGTTTTCTGGTAAAGATTATCAACGAACTTTTTTAAGATTGTGTTTTTGTTCTGATCTTTTCTTTCATCAAAAATCTTCTCTATGGCTCCAATTTTCAGACCAGAGGGGAGCTGAAGGGCTTTTTTAAAAAAGTAGAGGAAAACTTCTCTATCTGCGGAGGGAACTAAATTCACCTGGGCATCTTCCAGCTTTTCTTTTATCTCTAAGGTATCTCGGTCTTGATAGCCGGGCTCTCTGACATCATCCTTTTTCTTTTTTTCTAAACTCAACTTATAGATGGTGGAAGCGAAATCTAAAAAATCACAACGAAAGGTCATCCAGTCTATAATAAATTCCTTACCCTGGAATTTTTTATATTCGTTGAACAAACTGTCCAGCTCAGGAAGAACGTGTCTGTATTTTTTCTTAAGCTTCGGATTTTCATCCAAAAATTCAGTGAGCGATTTTTCCTCCTCAATCTTTTTTTGCAGAATTAGAGCTCTTTTGAATCCTTCCAGCATCCCTTGATTCTTTTTGAGATAATTATTTAGGCCTTTAATTCGAGAGGATAACTTTATGGCAACCAAGGAATCCTCTTCAGAAGCTTTCTCCAGGATGGAGATCACCTCCTGGCGAGTTTTGATGTCTTTAGGATAATCATGATTTACCATCTTATCGATGGAAAAAGAGCTTTCATAGCGTTTGGTTGTTCCCGGAAAGCCGATCAGCATGACAAAATCCCCATCCTTTATTCCGGATGAAGAAAGCTTCAGATAGATCTTCGAATCATAGGGTACGTTTTCTTTAGAGTAATCCGCCGATTTTCCGTCCGGAGCCACGTAAGCCCGAAGGAAAGCAAAATCACCGGCATGCCGGGGCCACATCCAGTTATCTATTTCCCCGCCGTAATCTCCGATAGAGCTGGGTGGTACATATGTCAATCTAACGTCCCTTATCTTAAAATATGTGAACAGATAATATTGACTCCCTCCATACATGCTCACCACCTTACACTTTACATCTTTATCCTTCTCAGCTTCTCGGATGATCTTTTTGGAGATCTTTTCGATTGCCTCATATCTTTCCAGGCCGCTCATCTTCTCGTTTACTCTGCTCAAAACTTTCTGGCTCACATTCTCAAACGACTTGGTGACATATACGTCATATCCGATCGCGGGAAGCTCCTGCTCTCTGGTTTGGGCGTAAAACCCAGCTTTCAGATAATTATGCTCCGGTATGCTCTGCCTCTGGACAGCGGTGAAGGCCACATGGTGATTAGTTATGATTAGTCCTTTAGGGGAAACAAAGGAGCCGGTTCCGCCACCGACTCTAACTACAGCATCTGCGATCCCGCCGCCTTTTGGATTATATATCTCTTCTGGATCCAGCTTGAGTCCCAGAGCTTTCAGACTGTCAATTGGTAGTCGATCAACAGAGTCCAAAAGCCACATCCCCTCCTCCGCCTGTGAGGCCAAAAATAAAAAGCCCCAAAGAAATACAACAAAGAAAATCACCCGCATTCTTTTTGTCATATTATCCCTCCGCGTCAGAACCGATATAAAAAATAACAATTCCCAGAAATATAAACAAGGATTAAGTTTTTTAGATTGGAAATTTTAGGGGTAATCTGGATGTGGACGATCTTAAGTGTAGCTATCTGCCAGCGGAAAGTCGCATGAAATCATTGTAAGTGTGCCCTCGACAATCTTTTAGATGGCAATCATTCTTTTTCCACTGTTCAACTACTCTTCTGTGCACAGGACCGAACCAGAGCCTATCTGCTGGCCAGGCGAGGATGTTGCCAAAAGAGATGATCTCAGGATGTTGAACAAAATGAGGACAAGGGTAGACATCACCTACAGGATCTATAATCAGATGGAGTGGAGAAAGCCAGCATCCCCTGCCAGACTTCCCAGTTTCAATTTCTCCATATACTTCAAACGGATGGTATGAATTCTTTAGCTCCTTTATAAGCTTGTACACTTCTCTCTTTTGTTCTGAAAGCAGAGGATCGAAAGCATTCTGGTTGACCCGGAATTGTATATAATCTAATCCCATATCTTTCGCTAAACAGGTCATCTCCTCTATGAAATTCATGTTGGTTTGGCACAGCCGAACTCTGGCCCCCACGACCAGATCTGATTTTTTCCTTTCTCTTTGGGAGACGATCCTTTCCAGATTGCCTAAAACCTTCCGGAACTCTCCCTGAGTTGGAGGATGATGAATCCGATCATAAACCCCATCGTTACTGGCATCTAAATTCACTCTCAAAAAGGAAAAACCCTCAATCAGAAAGTCAACTATCTTTGGATCAAATGAAGTACCATTGGTCAAAAGGCTCAATTCGAACTTCTCTTTTATACACATTTGTGCAAACTTGCTGAATTCAGGATGTAGGGTAGGCTCTCCTCCTCCAGAGAGATCGATGAATTTAACTCTCAAGAAATGCAAGGCATTAAGGAGTTTTGAAAAGCCGTTTAAGCCCATGAAGGCATTCTCTCTTTTATGGTTGTGCCCGCATGGACAACCAGAGCAGTTATGATTGCATGTGTAAGAAAGGTAAACTCCGGCTATGGCAGGATACGGGATGGTTCCTTTTGAAATTTCCTTTGTCCTGGGGAAGATCCTCTCAATTACTGCCTTCTCAAAAGGAGAGAACATCTCCTTCTGGTTTGGTTTGTGGATGTTACTCTCTGGAAAAAAGGTAACTACCTTTTTTAGTTCTGCCTCTTTTTCAGAATCTATCCCCAGATAATCTCTGATTTTCAACGAAATCCTCCTGGTTAAAATAAGTAAGTCGAGCGAAGATCAATAAAGATTTAAGCTCTCATATGGAGCTTTGTGCTAAGAGATTGCAATGGTCAAACTGAAGGTTATCTAAAGCCAATACTTTGGTGTTCTGCCCGGACGTGGCATACAATTAAGCCCTCACACAGAAGCCCTTCTTTTGGTATATTTTCGACGAAATCTTTTTTTGAACTCATCCAAAAGATAATGTTTTGTAGTGTAAGGGCTGTTGGGCATGACCGCCTGCTTGGCCAATCTCTTTTTGGGATTTATCACCAAAGGACCCAAGAGATCCGCAGAAGTCAAAGACACGTCTTGAGGAACCGTGACTATAACATAGGTAACCAGATCGCTGGAGTTAGTATAATTCAACTCTTCCAGTTCTATCTCGTCGATCTGAAGCTTGTAATTGGGAAAAAATTGCACCGGATCCATGATCAGAAAAGCCACATTGGAGTCTTCAATGGATTGAAGCCATAGGAAAGGAGCAGATTTCTTCCTCTTCAGAATCACATATCGAGTTAGCTGAGAAAAACCTAAAACTCCCTTGGGAAGGAGGATTACCTCATTCTCTTTAAAATCGATCTCTCCAAATCTGGTAGTGACAAATTTCATTCTCCCCCCTGGTAGGTCCAAGCTTTCAGATAAGTTTAAAGAAAGACGCAAAGGTTATTTGAATTCCATTTCATAGCTACCCCCCAACTTCGAAGATCTTGTGAGGGTTCTCACCTTTAAAGGAAAAGCAACTTGATAAAGAAATCAATCTCTGGCGTTAGCCTGTTTGTAAATTGATCAACCTTCCTCGTAATAGACAAAGCTTGAATCAAAAGATCTGGTGGTTGACTTGTTCCCTTTTGAGCGATTTGATCGTTCCAAGGAAAGATTCTGGGGTTCATCCTGCCACCATCTTCTAAACTTCTCCACCTTTCGATTTAAATCCTCGCCTCTCTTTTTGTTCCTGGATTTGAAAAACATGACTCACCTCTTTGGTTTTGCTCTATTGTCTTTTTTTGAGTCTTTGTTCTTTTCGGATTTTTTTGTTTCTGAAAGATCTGAGGCAGAAGCTGTCTGAAGCGTCTTGTGGTCCTCTTTCACCAGAGTGGCAACCCTTAAGACCTCATCCACCGTGCTGTCAGCCGCCCTCTTGTTCTCCTCCTGGATTTTGAAATATATTTCCTCTCTATGTATGGTTACTTTCTGCGGAGCGATTATCCCTAATCGCACCTGCCGTCCCCGCACCCCTAAGATGGTTATCTTGATATCATCTCCAATGGTAACGCTTTCTCCCAACTTCCTGGTCAAAATCAGCATAGCCCCTCTTTCCAGACTACAAGAAATATGATGATTAAAAAAAGTGTACCCTGGCCCAAAAAACCTTTATTTTTTAGAATTATGAATTGTCTTAATTGGTCAAAGAATCAAAACTTTTTCCCCACCATCCTATTTTTTCTTTGCTGACCCTCATCGACCGGTCTGTCCTCAGGCTCGATCAGCCGCCTCTCTTTAGTTTACATTTGATAAGGATCGGTAGGAAATTCCAATTCCTTAGAATTCTTTTTCGCTTTTGGTATCACGAGATCAATTTATTATCAGCCGAAACTGACTTCAGCTTTTTCATGATATATAACACCCTTTGACTCTCACCTAAAACCGACTCCAAGGAACGTTCGATCTTTTCAATCAACTCTCTGTTTTTCTCCAGTTCTATCTCCCCGTGTCGGGAAAGCTTATAAAGTTTTCCTACCTCCATTTTAACCACCCGGATTATTCTGCTCATGTCCGAGGCGGCGCGGCCAGTCTGATCAACCAGATCCAGGACATCATCAAAAACCCGGGTGGAAAGACTTCCTGCCTCTCTTGCCTTAGAGGCGGCATAAGCTAAGTTGGATGCCATAGTTTTCGCCCGGGTGGTAAGTTCCTCCAGCGATTTCAATACGTCCGAAGCTTTTTCGATCTCTTGGGATTTTATCATATCCTCCCCCGACAGTTAGCTCTGTTAATGAATGATACAAGATCAAAACGTCAAATTTAACTTCAGATGCTCACCAGCTCTCTTATCTTTTTTTTAAGTTCATCCAAATTGGGTGACTTCACCAGGTATGCATCTGCCAGCCATGACTGAAAGTCACTCTTGTAGGTGGAATATGCTGAGTTCAGTATAATAGGGGTGTTTTGGTTGAGCTTTCTCAAACCACCCAAAATTCCAAGACCATTTTGGTCTTGCAGTTTGATATCCAGAATCACCACGTCCGGTGGCTTTTCCTCAGCCATTCTTAAAGCATCCTCTCCTCTGGTGGCAGTTCTCACCTGATACCCTTCCTCTGAAAGCTCCTTTTCATAAAGTTTCCGAATGTGTTCCTCATCATCCACCACCAATATGCTCGCCCTGCTGGATGAACCGACAGAGTTGCGTTTAACTTTGGGCTTTTCTTTGGATTGTTTGATCCGCATCTTTCCCTCCCTGTTTTAAGATTTAACTAAAGATTCCGGCGATTCGCCGGCCAATTTGCCATCTGCCAATGGCAGTTCTAAATAGAAAGTTGTTCCTTTTCCTTCCGCGCTCCCCACACCAATCTTGCCTCCGTGATTCTTGATTATCTCTGAACTTATGGTCAATCCCAGACCACAAGCTTCAGGCTTGGTGGTGAAAAAGGAATCGAAGATTTTGTTCATGTGTTCCTGAGAAATACCAAAGCCGGTATCTTTGACCTCTATCTTCACGAATTTATCAGTCTGCCTGGTGGTGACTGATAATATGCCTCCCCGGGGCATGGCCCAGATTGCGTTGCGGAAGACGTTTATCAGAGCCTGTCGTATAAGATCAGAATTGGCCCGAACAGAAGGAAGATTCTGGGAGGGAAACTTGACCATCGAGATTTTGTCAGAATCTATCTCTGGCTCCATCATTTCAAAGGTCTGGTCCACCAGATCATTCACGTTAACCATCTCCAGATGCGACTTATCAGGTTTGGAAAAATTGAGCACGTTGTTCAAAACTTTCTCCATCCTTTCGGTCTCTTTGGCTATGATTTTTATATATTCATGATCCGGGTTGTCCTTAGACATTTTCTTTAAAACCGAATGGGCAAATCCCCCGATGATGGTCATGGGATTTCGCAACTCATGTGCCACCTGGGAGGTGATCTGTCCTAAGACCGACAGCTTTTCCACCTTCAAGAGCCTCTGACTGCTCTCTGCGATCCTTCTGTTAGCTTCCGCTAATTTACTTACCTTCTCTGCCAGTTCTAAATAGAGCTGGGAGCTTTCTATGGCGGCTGAGGCATGATGAGCACATATGGAGAGAAGCTCGACATCTTCATCTTCAATCGATTCTTGGTTGATCCGATTGTCAGCTACGATGACTCCAAGCATTTTGTCCTTGGATATCAGAGGAGCTACCGCAAATTGATCGGTCTGCAGGATATCAAAAAGATTTTCGCCTAACCCTCCTTCTCTTCTGGAAATGCTGAATGCCTTTTTATTTAGCATCGACTGAATTAGTGGATTTCTTTCATCCGAGAGGGGAATTTTAAGCTTTTTTACTATCTGATTTACCAGAACATCCCTCCCTTTTAAGGCATCCTTGTATGAGTGTAATACCTCTTCTAAGGACTGCTCCCGGGCTAGGAGGGAATCCCAGATTCTCTTGGCCTCCTCCGGGTTGGAAGGTCCTATGGCCAGCTCTCCCTCTAACACGGTTCCCGTTTGGTTCAGAAGCAAAAGAAAAGCCCGATTGAATCCCAGCCCTTGTCCGGCGGTGACACCGATCAGCACGATCTGAAGTATTTCCTCCAGATTGAGGGTACCCCTTAAAACTTTGCCTAACTCACACAGGATGGAAAGCTCATTAATCTTTTTGTGCAGATTTCCTTGCAGGCTTACTATGCCGGAAATATCTTCCACCAAACCCGCTACTCCCTCCGCTTTCCCAGTTCCATTCTTTATCGGAAAGACCCGGACGAAGAGATTTGAATTCTCAAAATCCTTTACTTTCACAGATAAGGGCCTTCCAGAGACCACACAATCTTTAACCTGGCTGGAAATTTGATTTTTAGAAGACTCAACTTCTCCGAGTTTAGTTTGTCCTTCTCTTTCCAACAACCTGAACAGAAAGTTATTCACATACTCCAGTTGTCCCTCAGTTGAGCTCTTAAATACTCCCAGAGGTAACTCATCCAAAAGCTTTTCTAAATCATTGAAGAAGGGTTCCGCTGATTTGGAAGGCTTATTAGATTTTAAGGCATCCCGCATAAATGTCATTCCGGAATTAATCGAGTTTTGATCTTCTCAGAGGCGCAAGGCACTGCTTGAGATTGACTTTCCATGCCACCGGCTCCTCGTGTTTACAAACTATAACCTCTTCTTAGCATTCTTTCTGTAGTTTTAGTAATTTGATTGACCTCATTTTTGATCTGTTTCAGCCCACGCTTGAACTCAGGATTAAAACTTTTTCTCACCCGAGGGGATTTATCATCCCGCCGGGGTGAAAAACTATTCAGAAGAAACTGAGCGTTTTCCGCTATGCTGGAAAGTGGGGTTTTGATCTTCTGGTTTAAGCTCTCTAACAGTTGTGGGGTAGGAATTAAGCTTTCCAGCCGGGTTATTTTTTCTTCAAGCTCCCCGGAGTGTTCCCTGGCTTGTTGAAGCTCCTTTTGGAGGTTTTCCAACTCCGAATGATAATACATTCTCTCCAAGCCCAATGCCACTGGAACGGAGAGCAAGCTTAAAAATCTCACCTCTTCTGGTTCGAAAGCGTGTGCTCTTATGTGACTTAAATTCATAACCCCAAATAGTTCCCCATTCAAAATCAAAGGGATGGCGAGAAAAGACTTGATTTGCTCCTCGCCTCTCTTGCGATGCAGATTAGAAAGAAGAATGGGCCTTTTCTCCTTGGCAACCCAGGCAGAAAACCCGGTTCCGGCATCGAATTTTACAAAGTCGATCAAATCCACTCTCTTTCCCACCGAAGTCACCTCCTGCATCTGATTCCTCTTTTTATCTAGCAAAAACAGGCTGGCACAACTGAACTCTACGGATTTGCCGATCAAATTCAGCATCCTTTCGAAAACCTTCCTTTCTCCGGCCGCTTGTTCAATCATCTTACAGACGCTGGTCAATACTTCAAGATCGTTTTTTAGGTTTTCAAGGCTTTGGTTTGCTTGCAAAAACTTTTGCTTCTCGGTAAGTCTTGAGGATTTTGCCAATCTTTTATTTTTCTTTTTACCCCTCTTCTGCATTTTTGTGTGCCCCCAATTTATAAGGGTTTTCGGTGACGTGACATTTCTGTAACCTCAAGCTCAGGATATGACATCCCCTCCGTGGATTTTCCTTCTTTCTATTCAGATTTCTAAAAGACTCAAAAAATCTACAGCCCCCATGAGTTGCCCCTTTGATCGTTTATGAAGCCGCAAAAGAATGATTTTTATTCTGAGTCATTTCTCTTTTTCGTCATTAGAAAAAAACATACACAGGTCGCAAGGATCCTGCGGACTTTCATCTACTTTTGTCTGGTGGCAAGCTCAGTGGTGCGCAAAAAGCTGGAAATGATCTCCCGCAACTTTTGTCCAAAACTTGCCACTTTCACCGGCAGGTGTTCTATCTGCTCCACAGAGGTGAGTTTCTCCAATTCTTCTCGGCAGGTAAACTCCACCCCTACCAGGAAATCACCTTCTCCTGAGGGTTCCACTCTTTTGATCTTCCCCAACACCCCTTCCAGGACCACCAATTTATTCAAATTCAGAGTCAAAAGCATAAAACCCTCATTGGGCATAGGGGAATCGGTAAGCAAAAGCACCCCCCCCTCACTCAGATTGAGAATCTCGCCAGAAACCAGACCTTTGGTGAGCTTTATTCTTCTTTTACGATATTCCAACAGACGGAAACAAATGGGAGCGGATAACTCTATCCGAACATACTTGCGACCATGAGATGTCTTGAGCGAAAATGGGCTCTGCTTTAAAGTAGTGGATGAAAATAAATCATTTGCAGTTGCAGATTTGGGCCCTGCTTCAAAATCTCTTGGATCAGACAAAATTTATCCTCCTTTCTTATAACATCAAATCAGCTTCGCTCAGTTTGAAGAAATTTATGGTAATCGAACGAAGTATTTTTTTCTTTATTGACCAGGGCATTATTTAAGCTTTTAAGACATTGCGGAACATCTCCTCCAATACCAGGTTTTTTAAATCAAAAACTGGCTTTGGGGTATTCTAATAAGTAACTGTGATCTCACGCCTTATAAGGACCTGAATGTTACAGCCTCAATTCGTTGAGTGCTTTCTGGTTTCTCTCCGTCTCCGAGGCTATGGAAAATTTCAAGGAGAACTTCATTTCGTTATCTAAAGCTTTTTCAAATTTGAGTTCGCCCTGATTACTCCCCAAGATTTGAGACACCATCATAATTCGATCATTCATCGTCAGGTCAGTAAATTCCTGATATCCAGGTTCGTATATCTCTTCTCCAGTGCAGTATATATCCAAATAGAGTGATTTTTCTTCTGTGGTTGTTTGGAGACGAATAGTTCCTTCGGAAGAGAGGTGGTCTTGAATCTCCCAGATCACGCTCAATAAAGCCAGCTCCAGCTCTCCCGGGTTTCCATATACAGCGGGAAGATGATCATCTAAGTTTACTTCCAATTTGATGCTGTTGGATTTCAGTATATATTCGAGCAAAGCAATATTGCTTTTCAGGATATGCTGAATGTTTACTTCACCTGCATCGGTGGCCCTGTCAAGCTGTCTGTGTAGATGATCTGAAAAATCTTTTAGATTTGCGCAAATTTGATCCGCGCTGTCTTCTATTGTTTCTAAGATACAAACGGCGGAAGACCTCTTTGTAGATTTCTTCTCATTCATCTTTAAAAGTTGGGTTCTACCC
Organism: candidate division Zixibacteria bacterium SM23_73_3; assembly: GCA_001304155.1. Lineage (GTDB taxonomy): Bacteria > Zixibacteria > MSB-5A5 > MSB-5A5 > SM1-73 > SM23-73-3. The sequence goes on along the minus strand of LJUX01000003.1, from coordinate 19,155 downwards.
AAAATTATCTGAAGGGAGTTGTTTATCTCATGCACCACGGCTTTGGATAGTTCTCCCGTGGTGAAGAGTTTCTCAGTTTCAATGTGGTAAGATTTCTCTTTCTGGGGAGAGGATGAAAAGTCTTTAAGATAAGAATTCTCAATGCAGGTAGCAAAAAGCTCCACCCAGAAAAGCAAGTCTACGGACTTTTTCTCCTTCGCTATAGTTTTCTGCTGAAAATGTGCCACCCAAAATCCATCTTTCCTGTCCAGGATTTTAAATGGGATCACCAGGAAGTTACCTCCGTTTTTTGCCGGAAGAATCATCCTTCTTTTTTGATTAACCGCACGAACGATACCGCCTCTTCTCCACAAAGCTTTCACCTCATCCTCGAATTCCTCTAAGGGTTCTGAAGATAAGATTAGCTTTTTTATGCCACCCTTCTTATCGTCAAGGAGAAAGACTCCCCCATCTTCAAAACCATAAGAGTGTCTTAAGAAATCTAAAAGCCAGGAGAGTCGATAATTTAGCTCAGGTTCTGTGAGTACATCCTGTGAGGCAGCCTGGAATAACGATTTATCAGAGCTCAGATCATATACATCAAGCTCTCCTTTCCTGGAGGGATCAATTATCTTAAAGAGCCTGTGGTTAACCCGGGCAAGTTCATTCAGCTTGCCACGTAAAGAGAGTAACGACTCACTCAATTTTGTTTCTTTCTGATTCGGATGAAGTGGTTGATCTTCTATGCCGGCTTCAGTGCTCTGCTCAAATGGCCGAGTGAGATTTTCAGATGTGGGGTGAAGATTCATGTGATTCCTCCAGGTATAAGAAATAAGACAGAAACCTCTATTTTCTTTTACAGGGCAAATTTCTCTTTGATCAGCCCTCTGAGCTTCAAGACAGACTTGGTATGTATCTGGGAAACTCTGGATTCTGATATCTGCATCACCTCACCGATCTCTTTCAGGGTGAGTTCCTCATAGTAATACAGAGCCACCACCAATCTCTCCTGCTCGGATAGATGACTTATGGCTTGGATCAGATATGCTTTAAGCTCCTCTTTCTCCAGATCTCCTAAAACATTTTCTCGACTCAAATCCTCCAGAGTCTCCACCCGGGGGATCTGTCGATTGTCCTCCTCCTTGTAAATTAAATCATCTAAAGATAGCATGGTAGTGGAAGAGACATCGTCCAATGCGGAGAAGAGTTCTTTTGAAGATATCTTCAAAGATTTAGCCAGTTCTCTACCGGAGGGCCGTCTGCCCAGCTGGTTCTCCAGTTTGCTTGTGGCTTTGTCGATCTCTCTGGATTTTGCCCTGGTTGAGCGGGGCACCCAATCCAGAGAACGGAGCTCATCTAAAATGGCTCCTCTTATTCGCGGAACGGCATAAGTTTCAAATTTCACTCCCCGAGAGGGATCAAAATTAGATAGGGCTTCGATCAATCCTATGACCCCGGTGTTGACCAAGTCGGAAAGCTCCACCGACTTAGGAAATCCCATAGCCATACGCCCAGCCACATTTTTCACCAGGGGCAGATACTCCTCCAAAAGCTTCTGCCGGACTTGTGGATCATTGTCTTTTTTAAACAGCACCCAATCTTTCTGGACTGCCATTTACTCTACCTCACTTCGTGAAGGTTTAAACTCCCCGGACGCACATTGCCATATGCATCCCATCCGTTTTTAAAATTTGGCTGAAAAAGCGAAAAAAAGCGGGTAACTTGATTTATATCGCCTCTTATTGGTGGGTTCTTTAGTTTTACAAGGAGAGTCATGCAAAGCTTTGAACAATGAAAAGGTAAGTGCAATAGGCAAAGTTCTTGCAAGAAGTTGAATTTCAGATGTATGGAGATCAAATGATTTTGGTTCTTAGGAATCGATTTAAACAATGCAACCAATGTAGAGCTAAATTTCGATACCAGAGGTTTGTTTAATCGTGAAGCAAAATTGTAAGTCAAGCGCTTCTCCAATTCTTTCAGTTCCATTTAGTTTTTAGAGCCGCCATCTTCATACAACTTTGAAAACTTTTGCAAACTTTGTGCCAAAGCTTTATAGGTGGGAAGTTTCTGAACGGAATTATATGAGGTGCAATGAATTAACCCGTTTGGATCAGATACTGATTAAAGGCAGGAAAAAGGCAATTAGGAAAAAACTTCCTGAAACCGAGGGAAAAATATTCCCAATCCTTGGTTAGCTATATGGATTGCGGTGGGTTGAAAAAGCAACATTTGAGAAAAGACAAATTGTCCAGTTTGTGTGAGATAGGAATTCACTAAACGGTTCATACCAAAAGGGGAAAGGGTGGGTAGCCGCAGGTCAGTTGACTCAAATGAGCTTCAGCCTGTGAGTGGACATTGAGAAGAGGGTGGCGTGGAATGTTCCCTCTCCTTTTTATGGAGAGGGTTAGGGTGAGGTTCATACTGGCGGCGGCATAAATTCCAGCCGCTATGGTACGTAACGAGAACAGACTCATAGAGCAGGGTTCACCCTGAAGGGCATTTAAACCCTTGCCCAATCATGCACGCAAGTCGTGTAGCTCAGGTGCCCTGCGCCCAGACGGGCTCATACGAGCACCTGACAAATGAATAGTGTCAGGAGCACGGGGCAGCTGACCTACTGGTACTGATAGCCGGACTGTCAGGTCACACCCGCCAAAGACGGGCAAGACCTGACAGAACCGAAAAAAGACAAATTGTCCAGTTTGTGTGAGATAGGAATTCACTAAACGGTTCATACCAAAAGGGGAGGGCTGGGTAGCCGCAGGCTTCCTACGGACTGAGTCCTTTCCTTCGACATCCCGCCTTTGGCGGGAGACGAAGTGCAGGACCGAAGGACAGGACGAATGTCAGCCTGCGGGGTGGAAATCAAAAAAAGATGGAAATGAAAAAAAGTCGGAGGCAAGCCCTTCAGGGTGAACTCCGACTCTACCAAGCATTCTCATTTTGTGCCAGGTGCAATTGCTGATCTCATCCGCTGGCTTTTCCTATGGATTTATCCTGTGCACGTTCACTCTTAGACAAACCTTTCCTTTCCGGTTCCAGGTATTCCCTGTCCCAGATTGGGTCGGTGAGCTTTGCCACCTTTTCTCCGTACCTGCAAAGATCTTCCACAAAATCTGCCGCCTCCAAAGCCTCCGCCGCTTCGGCATTGACAGGTTTGGCCTGGTTTTCCTTTACAATCTGGAAAAAGCGTCGATGATGATCCCGGATGGGACAGGGAACGATTTCATTGCCCACCTGGTGGGAAGGTTGCATATAGCCATATTCTGTTTGCCATTTGCGAACCGCTTTTAGAAATGGGGTATCCAGAACCGTATCTATGTTTCCACCATTTGAGTATATCTCTTTTATGTTATGCGTGGAATAGGGCGTGAAAACACAAGGCATCACATTGCCGTTCCAATCGATGTAAAAGTATCCCCCTGTTCTGCCGGCACACAAACAGCCGTCGCTGATCGAACCGGAGTTCCAGAAATCAGCAATGAATAGCTTGTGCTTCTCAATCAGCTCTCTTTCTCTTAAATACATGTTCAGCCTCTGCTCCGGTGTGATCAAAAGGTCTAAGGTGAACTTGCACCCGATGGGCATGTATTGGAATATCCAGCCGTAGATTGTCCCTTGCTGATTGAAATAAAAATCAATGAATTCATCTGAGAGGAGAAGCTCCGCATTATCCTTGGTGGCGGTCAGAGATATGCCAAAAGGAACTCCCACTTCTCTTAAGTTTTCCATTGCTTGAAGAATCCTTTTATAAACCCCCTTTCCTCTTCTTTTGTCCGTCTCCTCCTCAAAGCCTTCGACCGAGATAGCTGGCGTAACATTTCCCTGATTTGCCATCCTTTCCGCTCTTTTCATATCTATCAAAGTCCCGTTGGTGAAGATCAAAAAATAGTTATCATTATGTTTTTCTGTCAGGTCCAGAATGTCCTTTCCCTGGCTTTTCCACATAAACGGCTCTCCGCCGGAGATGACGGTGAAAAACGAACCCCAGTTTCTGGTCTTATCGGCGATTATCTGATCCACCAGATCGAATTCAAGCTTATCCTGTGATTGAGTTAAATTACCGGCATAACACTGGTCACAATGAAGATTGCAGGCGGCGCCAGGGCTGATGGTCAGAAAGCCGGGTGGATTAAAGCCATGCTCCTGCCCAAACTTCTGGAACTCTACTCCCAAAAATATATTTCCTAACAGCACCTTCAAAAGTCCTTTCCTCACCCGGGGGGAGATGTTCTTATTCTTCAAAGCCTTATCCACGGCATACAACAGGTTCCTGGTGACCAGGTATTTGTCCTCCTGCACCTTACGCGGACGCTTAAGAGGGTTTATTTCCACAAACAGCTCATATATCTTCTTACCTGTCTTCTTCAGTATCATCCCCCGAATGGCATCGTTTGCCATGGCGGCGTTAAGCAAACCGGTAAAGGTAGCCAGAAATACTGCCTTCCTTTTCTGGGTAAGATCCATTTTCCCCTCCAGTTTTTGACATCTTTTCAATACTTAAAAGAGTCATTCCTTCCTCTCTAAAGATCCAACTCAGCTCTTATTTGATTGGCTCAGCGTCTTTTTGTATGCGATCGGTAGATACACTTGATGTTATACCAAAAAGAAAATCACATCCAATCAAAAAGTCAAGGGAAAATAACATTGCTAGAAGAAAATTCGTAAGCCTTTGTGGCATATAGTGGACGAGAAGAATGGGATAGAGATACCGGTTGAATAAAAGAAGAAAAGTGGTTTTGTCCAAGGGCAAACCAAACCAAGATTCCCCCAAAGCCTCTGTGGTAAATGCTCAAGAGGTTAATTGAATTCGAGTGTTAATACAACCTGCCTGCAGGGGGCTTTTAACCTTTGTGTCACTATAGCGAAAGAAATCTTATGGCGGTGAAAGAGAGTATCTTTGGCTTGAAAAGACTATAGGCGACCTTTCTGGTCGCCTATGATCATAAATCAGCAAAACTTCTCTTGTCTTCTATCTCTGTGTAGTTATCAAAGTATCAATGTTCTTTAGAAATAGAAAGTCCATTATTCATGGCTTGAACCTTCATCCGGCTGATGGATTGAACCCATGCCGTGCAACTCATCCGTAACTATGGTAGGAGTGACAAAGATGACCAAGTCGCGATTGGCTATCTCTGTTCGAGTATATCGGAAAAGATAACCCAACAGTGGTATATCTTTTAGTATTGGAAGTCCGACGCGGGTCTTCATCTCCACCTGAGTGGTTAAACCCCCTATCACGGCAGTTTGACCATTATCCACCACCACATTGGTCTCAGCATTATTGGTGTTAATGATAACTCCATTGGCATCGAAGGTATAGGAACTGCGCTCCGGCTTGAGTTTTAGAAGTATCCGGTTCTCTGAGGTGATGTGCGGAGTAACTCGCAGGATGGTTCCTATCTCTTCGAACTGTATCACTACATTTCCTGCCTCATCGAATTGTTTGATGGGGATCTTCTGACCCATCTGAATAAAAGCCTCTCGATTGTCCACTGTGGTTATCTCAGGATGGGCAATTATCTTCCCCTTGTTGCTGGAGACCATGGCGGAAACCACCCCTTCTATGTCAAAATCCCCCTGAACCGTGGCGAAGGTATAGGTGGCGGTGGGATCGCTCACCCGGTCAGTAAGCTGGGAAAAACTTCCTTCGGTCTTGTCCCCTTCCAGAAGCTGAGCACTTTTTCTGGAGACCATGGACCAGTTGATCCCCAGTTCGGTCATGGCACCGGATTCGATCTCCAGAAGTTGAGCCGATATCTTGATCTGATTGGTCTCCTTGTCCAATGTGCTGACCAGCCGCTTGACTTTATCGATATGCTCAGGCGTATCCCGGATGACCAGAGAGTTGGTGCGATCGTCTGTATCGATGGTTCCTCTCTGGGAAATTATCGTTTTGATCGATTTCACCATATCTTTAGCCGTCCCGTGCTCCACCGGAATAACCGCCGTCTCCAGGGGAACCATTGCAGTTTGATCTGCTCGATGCTTTTCCAAAAGTGCCTGCTCCTGGAGGAACTCCCGGGTAGGAAGCACCCGGATAAAACCTTTCTCCTCCACTCCGCTCAGATTGTATGTTTTCAACAAGATATCTAAGGCCTGTCGCCAGGTCACATCCTGCAAGGTCAAGGTCACGGAAGCTTCCACCGAAGGTGAAGCCACGATGTTGACCCCTCCATAATCAGCCAAAAAGCTCAAAACCGAATGCATAGCCGCATTTTGTAGGTTTATTGCGGTTATGATCTTATCGTCTTTCCCTGATTGAGAAGGCTCCGCAAGGATCTCCCCTGCCCACACCAAAACAAAAACCAATATCCCCAGGGTCAGGCAGACTCTTCCAAGCGTTCCGCTCCATCTGAGCCATCTGTTCTTTTGAAAGATCTTTCTCATAAGTTACCTCTCTTTTAATATTCCCGGTTAAGTTCCAAAACCATTATTTGATACCCACCATATTCCTCCACATGGAAGATCACCCTATCGTCCTCAACACTGATTACATATCCGTTTTTGATTCTGTCCCCACTCATCAGAATATAACCGAACCCCTCCTCATCTTCCAACAAAGCCCGATTTCCTTCTTCATCCTTTAAGACTCCCACCAACGTCAGATTTTCAAACAGAGGGGGGGGCGCTTCTCCAAAGCTCATATCTCGCCTCTCAGTTAACGGCAAGAAGGGATCCCTTTTGTTCCCGGAATTGTAACAAATCATCTTTCTTTGTGGAATCAAGCTCAGCTCGGACTGGGGGGCACTCTGAATTAAAATCAAGCTCTCCGGCAATGCTTGGGTTTCTCTGGCGGCTACTGGTTCAGGACCCAGGATTTTGCCAATTTCCTTTTGAACAGAACCCAGGGTTTCTAAGGGCACGTCCTTCTTCTCCACCTTAGCCTCTGTCACCTTTGTTTCTTCGCTGGCCTCCGCCAGGGAAGAAGCATCTTCCGGAAAAGGTCCCAATGGAACCGGATATCGACTTATCTCCCTTTCCAAAGAAGATCTTTTGGTAAAACTTTGCTTTGAACCCGACTTGGTGACAGATGATGTTCCTTTATCCTCAACTTTTATTCGCCGTGTAGATTTCAGAGCCAGTTTTGCAGAAGAAGCCGAAACATCCTTTTGAGTTTTGTCCTCTTCTTGGTCAGATATTAGTTTCTCTTTGGATCCCGACGCGGTCGAAGGAACTGCGGTCTGCTTCTCTACCATTGCCATCTCCTGATCCTTCTCTTTTTCTTTTATGGCTGACCACATGGGAAAGTCGGGATCCTGAGTGGTCAAAACGGCAATGGTGGCTTCTTTTCTAATCCCTGTGTCAATCACCTTATAGACCACCGGACCTTTCAAATCCAGAACCACTCTGACAATTCTCTCCGGGACGGCTTGAAACTGGCTGGTGCGGATAGCCATTATCATGCCTGGCGGAAGCCCCATTTTGTAATTCTGCCGGGGCAAACCAAAAACAGCATCCCGACAGTCGATGATCACCCGGTAAGGTTTCCCATCCTTTGCCTCCTCTGTGGAGTGCGAAAACTCAAAAGGCTTATCCGCATATACACAGACTTTAGTGAAGTTTCCTTCCTTCTTTAGACTGATATTCTCGATTCGGCAACTTCCCCAGGCTGGATCGGGGGTAAAAGCAAAAATCCAGACAAAGAGAAATATAAAAATGACTGCGGATAGTTTGTTTGTATAATTTATTCTCATGTATCACCCTTTTTAAAATTCTACTTTCTTGAGCTTTTCCTCTTCCTTAACATAGTAGGTGGTCAATTTCATGGATGCAGTAATTGTCTTATCTTTCTGTTCATGAATCTGTTCCTCTTGAGGCAGTGCGGTTATGGTCATGCCCGACACGTTTGTCAAGAAGGGGAAATTGCCGACACTGCTCAAGAAGCCTCCCAAACGATGATATGATCCAGTGATCTCTATGTCATAAGAGTTGACATTATAAAAACTCATGGGAACTGGACCCTGAGGAACGACCTGGATGATTCCGGTTTGATTGGCAGAAGCGGCAGAATGCATTTGCATCAGAAACAGGTGAATCTGCTTCTCCTCCGGCAGTAATCGTTCAACCTTATGATATCTTTCTATAAGTTTTTCGTATTCCTTTTTTAAGTTTTCGAAGGATTTGGCTTTCATCTCCACACTCTTCAAATCGGTCAACAGGTTTTCGTACAGAACCTGTTTTTGTTCTATCAGGGTGGCATTTTTTGAGTAAATTCTGGCATACCAGAAATAAAGCACTAAGAAAACCACCAAAGCTCCCAAAAGAAACTTCTGTGTTTTCGGATCTCTTAAATCCATCTATTTCTCCCTTACGGCTAAATTTATCTTAGAATCTTTCTTTTTGTTTTCGGAAGCCAGTTCATGAATGGCTGTGTCAGCAACCGGGCTTTCAACTTCTGGCAGATAATAAAGATCCCCCACCAGCTGAAAGGAGAAACCCTTATATGCCTTGAGCTCTGTTCTTTTGGCGTATTGCAATTCCATATTCTTAAAATATTGTGATCGTATTAATTGAATTAGAAATGAAGCCAAGCTATTCAAAGAATGACTATATCCCTCTATGGTTACCTTCTTGATCGGAGGTTCAAGCCTGGTGGAAATAATGATGCTATCTGAATTTGTGTCTGAAGTTGCTTCATTTTGCGATTCCTCTTCGCTTAGAAAGGAAAGCCATAAATAATCCGGAACTCTTTTGCTTAAATCCTCCAGCACCCTGACCCAGATTGCTCTGTTTCTATCCAGCATCTCTATGGCAGAGATCCTCTGCAAGACCTTGTCCTTAACCTCGGTCAAAGCATCCACCAGTTCTATGTTTTTTCTAAGCTCGTCTGTCCTTTTCTGTGCCTCAGCTATCTTATCGTTTAACCCTTTAAGCTTGATGCTTTGAAGCACATTAACCCCCACAAATAACACTACCAGAATCCCGGCAATGGCAGCCATCAGGGTGAAACCCCTGTCAAAGGCGATACCTCGCCTTTTTCCTCTCAGTTCCCTGGGTAGTAAATTGATTTCGATTTTAGCCATTTTATTTTGCCTTTCTTGAAGCTAACCCTACTGATACAGTTAACAGTGGCGCAATCTTGTCCGGTTGTACATTTTTAAAGATGTCCGGATCATATTCAATATTTCTCAACGGGTTGGCTATCTCAATAGGAACATTCAATTTTGTTTGTATGAATTCGGGCAGGAACGGAATCAGAGCACCTCCACCAGAAAGGGCTATCCAATCCACCTGTGGCACTTTAGCCGTGGATTTGAAATAGGAAAAAGCCACCTCCAGACCAGAGATCAACTCCTCGGAGGCTGTGACCACGGTTGCTCTTAACATATCCTGATCTATGGAGGTTCCCATCTCCCCTTTGATGGTCTTGGTTGCCAGCTCTTGATTTATGCGAAATTCTTTCATTATGGCATTGTAGATCAATCTTCCACCGCTGGCTAAGTCTCTGGTGGAATGAAACAACCCGTTCTTGAGAAAGGTGATACTGGTAGTATCGAATCCGATGTCCATCAAGGCAGTCACCTTTTCCGGATCAATTTCATAATTGACGTCATATGCATTCAGTATGGCAAAGGCGTCGGTGTCCACGATCACCGGCCTTAAGCCCGCATCTGTGATCAGCTCCACATAGGAATTTAGAAATTCGTTTCTAGCGGCAACCAAGAGCACATCCATCTTTTTGGTCTCTTCATTTACACTGACGATGTGATAATCCATGGTCACATCTTCCACATCAAATGGGCTCCTCTGTTCCGCTTCAAACAGAATTGCCTGCTCTGCCTCCGTCTTGCTCTTTTGATCCATGACGATCTTATCTGTAATCACACCATGTCCAGAGATGGATATAGCCACCTCTTTTAACTTGGGATCGCATTGCTCCACCAAACTCTGGAGATTGAAGATGATGGTGTCTTTGTCTTTGATCTCCTCATCCACTATAACCTCCAGAGGAAGTTCTCTCATCCCTAAAGAAGTCAGAGCGAAACTTCCCGATCTCTCCTCCAGCTTCACCAGCTTAATGGAGGAAGCACCAATATCTAACCCCGCTACGGTCCTTGCTTTTTTTCCGAAGATCATATGAGTCTCTTTTTTTTAATTTTGCCCGACAAAAGTGATGATTTAGAAATTACACTACTTTTGTTGTCGGCTGAAATTTTAAAAACCTTAAGCCACCGTAAAAATTTTTGAGATACATAACGGTATCGCTTTTCTCAAAGGAAATCACCATGTTTTTGTCTTCCTTTACTCCACTTATAACTACAATCGACACTCAGGGGAAGAAACTTAATTTCTTTCACATTTAAATATCAAAAAATCTTTCACCATCCTGAAGAGAGCATCTTCTCAAATTTAAATGATCAACCCGCTCACAAGATGGCAATTCATCCCCCATGGAAAATCATCCGCAGATCATAAGGCCAATTGAAATCTCATCCTTATCCCCATCTCCCCCCTTCATGTGAAATAAAAAATAAGATGGGGAGTAAGACTATCACAATTTTTCTTTCCCGAGCAGATCCGTTGGTATGCACCACCCGGTATGATGAACTAGATGGTACACCAAAGCGCGTTCCGCTGGAGCCTGTGGTATGAACCGAAAGATTCATACCGGTGAACAGATACTCATTCGGTAGTAACTATTCTGCAAGAGAGGTTGGAGGGATAGCTGGTTGAACCTTATGCTTTAAAGATTCTGGTGGTGGCTGCGGAAGTTTGAAAGAAAATCCACCTCATCTATGGTGAAATAGAGAAGTTCTGAACACTTGATTTTAAGATGAATTAAGATATACAAACAATCTTTTTATAATAAGGTAAGAAAAAATATCTTTGATGATATAAAACTACCCTCTTCTCCCAGGGGAAAGGATTTTCTTTCTTACTTCAATCACATCTTCTTCTGTGTCTCAATCTACTTCTGTATACTGAAAGGTGAGCCTCACCCTGCCTGTGGAAGCCAGAACGTTTATGTCCGCCAGTTCCCCTCCTTGATCACGTGCTATGGTTGCACTTCCTGAACTGTTCGCACTTCCGTCCGCCCTGAAAACGACGGTGTTATTGTCAAAAGAGACATAATAAAGAAATACATCTTGTCCCAGACTTACTGTCTTGATGACTGAGTCTCCAACTTCGTAGGTAAGCAGGTCCGGATTAACCTTATCTTGGAACAGGACGTATCCGTTCTGACTGTAATCGAAATAGAGTCCAAATTGAGTTCTTTGGGCAATGGCATTAGACTTGGCCAGTCGCATGTCGGAAACGATATCCCGGCTTTTGCTTTTGAATTTCAGTCTGGGCAGGATCTCTCCAAATCGAGGTGCGGCCATAGCAACAATAACTCCCAAAGTAACCACAACAATCACCAACTCCAGCAAGGTGATCCCTTTGGAATTCTTCTTGTGTCTCATCTTCCTTTCCTTTAAATTTATATATTTTAGCTGTGCGTTCTGCTCCTTTGCTCTTTTTTAGCAAACCCAATGCCGAACAGGTCATTTTAGGCATTAATCATCAGATAACACAACACACTGAGGTTGAAGATTTTCAGCCCTACATTTTTTGCTTTTTGATGAGAAATCGACCAAGGAACATGTTTGGAGTAAATAAACATAGAGTCGAATCGACAGATTATGGAGAAAAGCCCATACTATTCGCTCAAAAAGAATTGTCGTGTTGAAGTTGTCCCCAGATTAAAGTTCTTGATTTAGGTTAAGATGGGAGTAAATTAGGCCCCCTTTGGAGACCGAGAGAGCAAAGGTGAAGTTGAGCACTCTCGAGGAGAGAGGGAAAGAGAAAAAGGTCAGCAGTGTAAAAAGTTGTAAATCCTTCCGATCACATTTTTACTTAAATCGCTCGACCTCTTTGTGAACGAAAATAAAAACAATTGACAAACGGTGATTTTTACGTAAATTAAAAAGAGAAGGTGTAGATTAGAAGCCCATTTATCAGATCTTCTGAGACGCCGGCTGAGATTCTGTCTTATGATTGGGTAATTAAAAATTTACGGCTGTTTTGCTGATACTCAAAAACAAAGGAGTAGTAGCATGTTTCCCTTCTCAATTTTAAGAAAGTGTATTTTCCCCTTTTTCATCCTTTACTTAGTTTTGGGGATGAGTGTCCCAATACGCAGTCAGTCCTCGCAACACCCGAAATTTGTCTTGCTCAAAGATAGTCCGGTCCTTTCAGAGAAATTCAGGCAACATTTGGCGAAATTGAGTCCACAAGAAAAGGTAAAAGTGTGGGTTTTCTTCACAGATAAAGGTTTCCAGGATCTGGAAGGTTACCACTCGGCTGTAATTCAGGCAAAGAAAACTTTGACCTCCAGAGCCGCCTGGCGAAGATCCAAAACCATGAGGCAGAGTTTGGTTGACTTTTATGATCTTCAGGTGAATCAGAGTTATATCGACCGCATATTGAATTTCCAGGCGAAGTTCAGGCAAAGAAGCAGGTGGCTAAATGCTGCCAGCTTTGAGATTCCAGTGGGAGAGCTGGAAAGAATATCCAAGCTGAGCTTTGTTCGATCCATAAAACCAGTCTTAGGAGGGAAAAGGAAACCCATTAGAATAGAAGCACCTCCAGAAGCGATGCCTGAAGGAAAAGGGCCGCTCGACTTAAATTACGGCGCCTCCTATGCCCAGCTTCAGCAGTTAAACATCCCCGCGGCTCACAACCTGGGATATTATGGGCAAGGCGTCATAGTCTGTATGATGGATACCGGTTATCTAAAAGACCATCAGGCTTTTTCAGAAGATAGTGTTTTAGCTGAGTGGGATTTTATCAATAACGACGGCAATACCCAGAATGAGTCTGGCGATCCATCGGGACAGCATAATCATGGCACCTACACCTGGTCCGCCCTGGGTGGAGCCGCTGATGGAAATCTTTATGGACCTGCATATGGAGCCTGTTTTCTCCTGGCAAAAACGGAAGACATCTCCATGGAGCAGCCGATTGAGGAGGATAACTGGATGGCGGGGATGGAATGGGCGGATAGCATCGGTGCAGATGTCATTTCCAGCTCTTTAGCATATATGGATTGGTACACCTACCCTGATCTGGATGGAAACACCGCAGTCACCACCATCGCCGCAGACATTGCCGCTCAGCGGGGAATCGTAGTGTGCAATGCCATGGCAAATGCAGGACCTGGAAGTGGAACTTTACACGCTCCTGCAGATGCGGACAGCATCCTCGCCTGTGGTGCAGTAAACTCAAGTGGAGAAATTGCGTATTTCAGCTCCAGAGGTCCCACATATGACGGAAGGATAAAGCCAGAGGTATGTGCCAGAGGAGTTTCCACTCGCTGTGCCGACCCGTATAATCCTGCCGGATATACCTATGCCAGCGGAACCTCACTTTCCACTCCTCTCATCGGGGGAGCGGCGGCAGTAATTCTCTCTGCCCATCCCGACTGGACCCCCATGCAGGTGAGGGAAGCCATGATGGAAAGTGGCGACAACTCTTCATCTCCGGATAATACCTACGGTTGGGGAATTCCCGATGTTTTAGCTGCCATTCAGTATACCTTCTATATTACCGGAGATTTGACCGGCGATGAGGAAATCAACCTTGCAGATGTGCTCTATCTTATAAATTATCTTTACAAAGGTGGACCTCCTCCTTCACCCTTATTCTTAGGCGACGTGGATTGCGATGACCAGATTGAACTTTCTGATGTGCTCTACCTGGTAAATTACCTGTATCAGGGCGGACCTGGACCCTGTTCGCATTAATACGAATTCCAGAACTCAACTTAAGTTAGATTCTGATGATGCCAGGACAAGTGAACTAAGACTATCGCTGGAATGTAATTCGTTTGGTATCTGCATTTTGGGGCGTTTGACCAGCCCAAAAACGTGGCTTGGGGATACTCTTACCTTCCTCCTTTCTTGTTGTTGTTCAATTCATTAGGCTCTTAAATAACTCAGTAGGTCAAGCACTCACTCCTGAGCAATTTTGTACAAACATCAAAAAATCCTTGACAAGAGACAAAATCATTTCTAAATTAGTAACCAAAGGTTCTTTTAATTCAGACGAAGTTCTCATTGACCCATCAAATTCGGGTCTCCCTATTGAAAAGGAAAGGACATCAAGAAAAAATTCTGACCTTCCAGCCTCTGATGTCACCTCCTGGTCTGGGGATTTGTCTTTTGAAGCCTTGAGGAAAATCAATCATTTGGGATGGTGATCTTTCGGGATCATCAAATCCCTGTTTAGTAACTATCCTTCAATCATATAGTTTTTTTAAGCTGTTCGCTTCTGTACAACCAAGAGGACAGTCACAACCTTAAACCCTTCTATACATCATAGGCAAGCTAAGGTTAAAACAAAAGTTTAACATTAAAATAATCGAATGAAGAGCCATCAGGAAGCTATTAACCGTCTCATGTTGACCCGAATATTTTTACTTGAATGGAGGTAACCATGCGATTAAAGGTAAAAAAACTGCTAAAGGGAGGCGAGTATATTGTCTTTTTGGAGAATGTGGAATTCAACTCAGAGGAGACAAAAAAGATAAAGAAGTCTGGCATGCCCACGGTCGATCTCAACTCGGATGGCCTGGGGACCCATAAACTGAATCAGATAGATCTCTCTTTCAAGTGTCAGAGCGCAGAGGAAGCAGAACAGATTACCGACAACATCAAACAAAGCATCAAAGACAGGCTAACCGATCTTTTGGCTCAGGAGCACAATTTCACCGCTGAGAAGGTGGTGAAGATTCCTATGAAGAAGAAGGTGTTGGCATTCGGCTTGGCATGCGCTTTTGTACTTCTGTTGTTTTCTGCGTATAAGGGAGTAGTCTCATCCCAGCAAATCGCCACCCAAGAAAAACAGTTGTCTGACCCAGCACTCGTAACTGATGAAGAGGGCAGAATCATCCATGCAGACAGAGTGGCTTTTTCTGAGGGTAATCAAGATTCACAACCTGGTTTGGTCACTAACTACGAAATGAACACCGATGGAGCCGGCAAAACATATGCTCCTCCCGGAGGTACATTTGGAGGGACAAGCTTTGGTTCTGCAACGTTGGTAAAGCCAGATTTCACCATAACTGTCGTTCCCGAGACCTTGGTGAGGTATTCGGAATGGGAATCCAGCATGGCAAGGTCGGGAGGGGATAAGGCGAATTCCAACCACTTTAAACTGATCCTGACACCTTTGGGGGGATTCGAGGGACCGGTTACTCTTGGTGTCTCAGGTTGCTCCATGCTCAAAAGATATCTATATCCAACACAAATCGAAAAACTTCCAGGCAGTTCAACTTTATTGATTTTCGTTTCACCCAAAACTCTTCCTCAGATTTGTCCTGGCATAACCATCATTGCCAGAGGGAAAACTCCCCAAGGAGACCTCATCACCCATGAGAAGGAATTGGCGTTGGCTATTCGTCAAAAATCGTCTTATCGGGGTCCGGTTTGGTACGTCTCCACCCAGGGAAGTGACCTATCAGGGGATGGGGGATGGGGTTCACCCTTCCGAACCATCCAGAGGGGAATAAATTGTGCTAAAGCGGGTGACTCCGTCTTGGTGGAAAGAGGGTTATATAAGGAGAACATAGACATAATGAATAAGGATAAGATATTGGTGGCAAGTCATTTCATATTCGATCAGGAAGAATCCACCATAAAATCCACCATCATTGAAGCTCAGCATGCAGGTTGGGTGGTGACCGTTGGTCGAAGCGAACAGGTTACACTACGCGGTTTCACTATCCAGAAGGGTAGGGGTGATAATGTTTCTTATGGAGGAGGGATATATTGTTATAACTCCAGTCTTAATATTCTTGACAACCTTGTAACCAATAATGAGAATCATTCCGGTTATGGGGCAGGCGTATACTGTTATGAATCAAAACCCAAAATCCTGCGCAACCAGATAACTGAAAATCACAATTATGACGGTCATGGAGCAGGTATATATTGTTTCAACTCCGACCCTGATATTCAGCACAACACCATCTGCGGGAATTACGCCGGTGGTGGAGGTTCAGGAATCCATCTTTTGAATCCCAACTCAGTCAAACTCATTCGCAATGTGATTCACAATGATTCCGGGGCTTCGGCAGTTGTTTTGTATGACCACGGTATTGCAGGAGATTTTCAGGTGGCAAACAACACTATCAGCTATAACCAGGCGGATGCTGTCAGATACTTTGGTGGACCCTGGTCCTTTGAGAACAACATAATCACCCATAATCAGGGTTATGGCCTGTTCACCTTTGAGGGAGCTGCTTACCTGTTCCATAATAACGTCTGGGGTAACGTCTGCGAAAACGATACAATGAATTATTATGGGTTAGCGGAAAATCCAACTGAAAACAATGGTAACATCTCAAAGGATCCGTGCTTTGGAAACCCGGCGCATGGGAATTTTCATCTCTGCCTCAGTTCACCCTGTATAGACTCTGGAGACCCAAAAGATCCTGTTCCTCCTGATGGTAGAAGCCGAATCGACATGGGAGCCTTTGAGTATACCTATCCAGACATCATTGCTGGAGACATGAACAGAGATGGATTTATCGATTACGGAGATATAAATTATCTTGTCAACTTCCTATCCGGGAATGTTTCCGCGCCGGACCCTCTCTATATTTGTGACGTTAACTGTGATGATGAAATAAACATACACGACCTTAGTTATCTGTATAAGTTTCTGTATTATTATGCACCCAAGCCCTGTGCAGACTACGAGCCAAAGGATCGCCTGACTGAAAAATAAAAAAAAAGACGCTCCCCAAAGGGGCGTCTTTTTATTCAAGCCAAAAACAAACCACTGGGCCAACGTCATCTTAAATAGTAGACCGATCTCTTGGCTTGTTGAATAATCCAAAGCAGAGAAAATTCAGGCATCGATGCTATATTTCCTTATCTTTTCGAACAAGGTGGTATAATCAATTTTTAACGCCTGGGCGGCTTTTCTTTTGTTTCCTCTAACTTGATTGAGAATCCGTATTATCAAAGCTCTCTCCGCCTCTGCTTGAGCATACTGCCCCACCTCTTTTAAGCCCGCACCTTCTCGTAATCTTATCTCACTGGGCGTGGGGATTCTTATGGCCAAATGCTCAGGCAAAATCTTTTTGCCCTCGCACAGAATTATAGCTCTCTCTATGGTATTTTCCAGCTCTCTGACATTACCCGGCCAGTGGTATTTATCCAAAAGAGCCGTCGCCTCCCTGGAGATGCTCTTTTTTGGCTTTTTCATCTCAGCACAATACTTTTTCACAAAGTAGTCAGCTAACTCCGGTATGTCCTCCCTTCTTTCTCTTAAAGGCGGAATGGTCATAGGGAAGACGGACAGTCTGTAAAACAAATCTTCCCGGAATTGTTTTTTCTCAGTTGTTTTTTTCAAGTCCGCATTGGAGGCTGCGATCACTCTAACGTCCACTGATAAGGTCTTTGTTCCTCCCAGCCGTTCAAAGGTTTTGTCCTGAAGAACCCGGAGAAGTTTTGCCTGAAGGGCAATATCTAAGTCTCCCACCTCATCTAAGAAAATAGTTCCTCCCTGTGCTATCTCAAATTTTCCCATCTTGCGCGTCACTGAACCGGTATAGGCTCCTCTTTCCGATCCGAAGAGTTCATTCTCCAAAAGCTCTCTGGGTATGGCGGCGCAATTTATAGCCACATAAGGACCCTTTCTTCTTTTGCTCAGGCTATGGATGGCACGAGCGAAAAGCTCCTTCCCCGTTCCGGATTCTCCTAAAAGCAACACCGTTGTATCTGAAGGTGCCACCTTCTGAATGAGTCGAGAGACCTGTTGCATTTTTTCACATTTTCCAATGATCTCTGCATAGCCTAAGTTGTGCCCCAACTCCTCTCTTAAAAGGACATTCTCCGCCACCAACCTCCGGTTCTCCAATGCTCTTTTTATCAGAACGCTTAGATGATCCGTATCGAAAGGTTTGGTGAGAAAATCGAAAGCTCCCTCCTTCATGGCTTCCACCGCCGTCTCAATGGTGCCATAGGCGGTCATCAGGATAACCGCCACGTCGTGATCCAGCTCCTTCAATGAGGACAGCACTTCAATGCCATCCATCCGGGGGAGTTTTAAATCCGTCAGCACCACATCATATTTCTTCTCTTTGGCTTTCTCCAATCCGCCTTCACCATTTCTGACAGCCTCCACCTCATATCCTTCCGCCTCCAGAGTTTTGGAAAGCATCCCTCTCATGCTATCTTTATCTTCAATCACTAAAATTGAAGGCATAGCCCCCTCCTTGTTGTCAAAGAGATTCCTTCAGGAAAAAGGAATCATGCTACTTTCGAGATAATCGACACAAGTTGCCATCTCTTTCGATGGGGAAGGAAAATTGTATGAAAAATGGGCAAGGGCTCAGAGAGGTTAACAAAAGAACTTTAATACCTCATCGCTTTCAGATATCTCTCAAAAACCAGTTGACAAATAAAAACGGTAGTGCATATTTCATTTGGGGGAGGAAAGTTAATACATCCAAGCTTAAGGGGAAAATGAAAAAGATTATAGCTTTCGTCATTCTTTATTCATTCCTATGGCTCCTGTGGACATTCGTGCTTTTGTGCCCCGGCACAAAAGCCCAGTGGGAAGGAGCGAAGATCCAGCGGCTTACCTTTAACACTTCTACCAACAGGATTGAGAGTTTGTATTTGGGCAACGGCGATAGCTTATTTTTATTCTACCGCCAGTGGAGGTGAGACCCGGAAGTGCAGCCCTACCGTGATACTCTGTTCGCAATGAAGAAGGCCAATGGCGGTGAATGGTCGCAACCGGAGAAAATAGGCCACGCTCCGTTTGACCTAGCTGGCGTCAAGAAATACCTAGCCTATGACACACGAGCGGGAGTAACTCACATGGTCTACGTTTCCTATCCGTACTTCGGCCGCGCGGAAACGCTCTATTATGCTAACAGTGACAGCCCTGGTTGGCAGCCGGTTAAGATAGATTCGCTTAGTGAGGAGCAAAATGCTGAATATCATTCATTGGCTATGGCATTTGATAGTCTGGGGAATGTGCATCTGGCCTGGCATGTAGATTTCGATTCCATAGGCTATCAATGGTATAGGGTAATGTACGCAAATAATTCCACGGGGGAATGGGTTAAGCAGCAGGTATCGCCTTCAATTTTTCTCGGCGGGATGGGAAGTGGACTAACGCAGTTCAGTGTTCAGAGAAATGGAGTTGCCCATATCCTATACTTCGACCAAG
>LJUX01000002.1 GCA_001304155.1 candidate division Zixibacteria bacterium SM23_73_3 | reverse complement strand
GGCTGTTCGCCAATTAAAGCGGTACGTGAGCTGGGTTTAGAACGTCGTGAGACAGTTCGGTCCCTATCTGATGCGGGCGCAGGATATTTGAGAGGAGCTGTCCCTAGTACGAGAGGACCGGGATGGACGAACCTCCAGTGTACCAGTTGTCTCGCCAGAGGCACACGCTGGGTAGCTGTGTTCGTAAGGGATAAGCGCTGAAAGCATCTAAGCGCCAAGCCCACCTCAAGATTAGATATCCCTCCCGATCCTTCGGGATCGGGACTTAAGGCTCCCGGTAGATAACCGGGTTGATAGGTCGCAGATGTAAGTCCAGTAATGGATTCAGTCGAGCGATACTAATCAGCCGTGCGACTTGATCTGTTTTCTTTCTTTCAATCCTGCACGATACAAAACTTTTGCTTGCTTTTTCGGTTTCTCTATGAAGTTGTGTGAAAAATTCTGCAAGCAAAATTTTTGGTTCACAGTTCTTGGTTCATAGTTCACTGACCCCTCCCCTAGGGTGGGGCACCATGAACTATGAACCGTGAACCATCAACCAAAATTTTCTGTTGAAGAAAATTTTCCGGCGGCCTTAGCGAGAGGGAAACACCTGTTCCCATTCCGAACACAGAAGTTAAGCCTCTCTGCGTCGATGGTACTGCCTGGGTGACTGGGTGGGAGAGTAGAACGCTGCCGGGAATTTTTTGGAATAAGCATGTAAATAATGTTAACATTTTTCTCAATAATCTACGTATATAATGTTAGAAATGTTAACATGAAGGAGGTGAGGAATGATTAGGAAAATCATAGGGCAAAAGGTAGAAGCCGAACGTAAAAGATCTGAGCTTTCCCTTGAAGAAGTTGCAAAGAAGATCGGGCTATCGCGCCAAACCTTGAGTCTCGTTGAGAAGGGTGAACGAATAATTGACTCTGAAAGGCTGCTTCGCTTTGCCATATTAGTCGGCAGACCTATTTCTTTTTTCTTTGAGGAGAAAACCCCTGAGGTTCAACTATTCTTCAGAGCACACTCGGCACAGAAAATCACTCCGGTTTTGGAAGCAGATCTGATAGAGAGATATCGCCGTTACGTAGAACTCGAAGAAATCCTCGGGATCGAACCACGTAGTCGATTGCCGCAGAGCGTGCGCTTGAGGTCGTTTTCCGACAAGGATCAGAACCGAATCGCAACTGTGGCAAAAGAGGAAAGAGAAGGACTGGGGATGGCCGATGCTCCGATCAAAAGCATATTTGAGCTACTGGAAAACCACGGTGTAAAGATTTTCGTGTTCGATTTCGGTGCCCCCGACATTGTTGGTTTCGGCATGACTTGTTACCATCGGGATGCTGGGCCCTGCATATTTGTGAATGAGAATGCCAAAATACCAGCGGAGAGGCAGATATTTACGGTGGCCCACGAGTATGGGCATCTCATCTTCCATCGCAATGAATTCGTTGGTCAGGATTCCTTCAAGTATCGGAAGGGGGTTGGGAAAAGCAAGTCCCCGGAGGAGAAGATTACCGATTACTTCGCAGGTGTCTTTCTTGTCCCTGAAGAACGCTTGAGAGAGGTTGCTCCAGTCGGGTATCGAATTACTCCCGCTGATGTCATTTACATCAAGCATATATTCAACGTAAGCTTTAAAGCTATACTCGAGAGGCTTCATCAGTGTAGTCTGATAAACTCTCAGGAAAAAAGAAACCTGTACGCTTGGCTCGGTTCTCGTTACAAAGCAGAAGAAGAACCCCGTCCACTAGACAGGGACCAATTACAGGTCAACAAGAGGTTTGAGAACTTGTTGAGAAAAGCGTACGAGAACGAGCTGATTTCGATAAACAAGGTGGGTGAGCTATACGGAAAGAGCATGACGCAAGTGCGCGATCTGGTCAAGAAGTGGGGGGAATTTGATACAGGCTCTTAGAAACAAACATGTCATATTGGACAACAACATCATATCTGACTTTGGGGGCGTTGGTAGGCTCAGTCTCTTGAATAGGATTCTGGAAGATGGCGTGGTGGTGCTCAGTCCCGATAATTCGGAGACTGACTATCAGAACGCTGCAAGATTGAGAAGAGAGCAAAAAGGATTGGGGGCGGCGGACATTTCTTGCTTGGTGCTAGCTAAAAAGCACGATGGCATTTGTGCCTCAAATGATAAGCTCGTGAGAAAGGTGGCAAAGCGAGAGGGCATTGCTGTCATCGGTTCCATCGGTCTTCTTGAGTGCGCAATTTTGCAACGAATCCTAACACCGAAGGAAGCGAAAGAGATTCTTCTAAAGACTATTGAAAATGGAGCGTTCATAGAAGAAAAGCTCGTCAACAACTTTCTGAAAAGGAGGTGATTGCATGGCGAGAAAGGAACGCGTATCGAAGGTAATAGACGGTGACAGCTTTAGAACCACGACCCGCAAGAATCCGGTGCGGCTGGCTAACGTGAATGCGCCAGAGAAAGGCCAAACCGGTTTCTCTAAAGCCAAGAAACAACTGACCAATCTTATCCAAGGGCAAGAAGTTTTAATCGATACAGTGGCTCGCGACAAATTCAGGCGTTCGGTAACCAGGGTCCATAAAGGTGGAAAATCTGTAAACAAGGAAATGCAAAAACGACTAAAGAAATAGACTTCACCAGTGGGCATTAAGAAATGCCTGTGCAAATTAGCTTTGGGAATTCCTATTACCGGGATATCAGAAAAATCCGAACGCTGCAGGGATTAAAAACCGAAAATCCCGACTCAACTGAGTTTGGATTTTTTGTTGACAACTATGATACTGGATCATAGTTTTATGGTAGAGGAAACGCTTATGAAGAAAAAAAATCCCTGGGTAGCGGCGATATTGAATTTCTTCCTTCCCGGAGTAGGTTTCGCCTATTTGGGTTCGGCGCCTCTTGTCATAGCCGGGTATGTGCTTTTCATCTCCGATTTGGCCATCGGGGTCATCTACTACAAGCACACTGTGGGAATGGCCTCAAGACCCTCGTACTGGGTCTGGTCTGTGCTTGCTGCTCTGTCGCTGGCAGTTATAACTTTCGTGCTCACGAAATTCCGCAACAGAAGTAGCGAGGTAGAAAACAGAAAGAGGTAGGAGTAACGGAAGTTTAAAGACGGGGCAAGCTAGTCTTCATTTCTGAGGAGAGGGCTACATGAGAATGGTAGCAATACTTCATCATGACATTCCGAAGCTCGTCCGTTGGTTTGAGGAGTTCACTGGGATAACCTGTTTGGAACTTGATGATCGGCATCCGCTCCACAGGTATTATGCCAAGTACCACGATTGGTCGCTTCACATATTCCAGAAACAGCCTGATCAGTTTGACGCTATTTCAGGCGAAGTAATCGACTTCGCCAGCTTCATCAAAGGCGTCCAGCTTTTTCAGAACCAGATCGCAGGTAGAGTAAAAAAGGATTTCGTTGGCGACCTTGCGGACGAAGTGACATGCTATGGCGTATTCTTCGAGATTAAGGTATTGGTAAACTTCTACATCGTTGGCTATGAGCATATCAAGTATAGAGATAACCAGGTTCAAGGAAAAAATCCTGACATCATGTTTGTCACACCAAAGCTCAGACGAGTATACGTCGAGTGTACCAGGAAACGTGCAAAACCGGAAAGAACCATTGACAATGAAGTGTTGATTGAAGATCTGCTACGTTCCTTGAAGGATAAGGCCACAGAGTATAAGGACTTGCGCGTCCCCCTGATCTATGCGGTTCATGTACCCGAGGTTATCAACTTTGATAAACACGAGGTTCGGTTAAAACTAGAGGAAAGACTTGTACGTACATTCCAAGACCCATGTTTCAGCAACGTAAGCTACGTGGCATTCAGCAGCTACAGAGTTCCCGTAGTCGAACACGTCAGCATAAACGGAAGTGCCCAGTTCGCAACAGATTTGCATCGTCTGAGCTACAAGAATTCCTTTGCCGCGCCAGACTACCGACTAGAGCTGAGGCTTGGGCCTCCTTGACGTGTTTGTTACTGGGGTAGGTCGGGCTACCGCTGGTTGCCCGACGCCCAAGTGTCGTCGGGTAGCTCCCCCGCCGAAGGCGGGCTCCCCTGCTTACGCAGAGGTAGGAGCCATTTTCCAGCTTCAAGCATCCATCATCAGTGGGATAGATCGCCTTGGTGATGAGACCAAACGGAAATATCTGTCCTTTGTGGGCGTGTCCAGAGAGCTGGAGGTCAAAAAGGCCTAAAGCTTCCTTATCTAGAACAGGTCTATGTTTGAGAAATAAAGTGAAATTTTCCTGCGGAAGTCCGGAGAGCAATTCTCTTTCTGAAATACCCTTGGAGACGCCAAACCTTTTTGTCTCACCATCGTCTACTCCGGCGATATTCAGAAATCCGCTGACAGTAGATGCGTCTGATCTTAAAACAGTGAAGCCTGCATCCTCGGTAAAAGCTAAGGCTCTGTCAAGCCCGGCATAGAATTCGTGATTTCCCGTCACGGCATACTTCCCGTAAGGCGGATTGATTTCCCTCAGAAGCCTTACCAGCCCTGTAAGGTTGCACATCTCACCGTCGACAAGGTCACCTGTGGATACCAACAAATCAGGCTTTTCCTTTTTGACTATATCCAGAATCGCCTTCAGCCTTTTCTCTCCAACAATCACCCCCAGATGAATATCAGAAATCTGAACGATTTTCAACCTGCCGACCCCTTCAGGAATCTTCGAGGTCCTTATGGTCATCCTCTCGGTACGAATATCTCCAGCTTCGAAGAAACCATAAATGACGAAGCTGAGGGACAGAAGAAAGGGAACGAGGAAATGTAGAAGAGTCACGCTGGTTATACTTGAGAGATTCCTTGCGGCAATAAGCCCCCCCAGCCAAACTAAAAACCGAATGAGGTCGATCAGGATTGAAATGCAGAAGAACAAAGCCAAAATTCCCATCCAGGTGTATCCGATGTACGCCATTACCCGGGCGATTGGTTCAAGTCCCGGCTTTTCAAGCATTCGGATTAGAATTGGCGCGAAGATCATCAACACTAGAAAGATCACGACAAAGATACCAGTCTTCATGCCGAATCCCAGTGCAGCCTTCGCCTTCAGAAACATGTAGAGGTGAAGGCCACCGTAAACCAGCAAAAAGATCAACAAAAACATGATCATAGCCTTTTTCGATCGTGTCACTGCAAACTGCTCAACGTCAGAACGTTTCACCCATTATTTCTACTTTTTGCTTCCCCACAAATACGAAAACCTAA
Organism: candidate division Zixibacteria bacterium SM23_73_3; assembly: GCA_001304155.1. Lineage (GTDB taxonomy): Bacteria > Zixibacteria > MSB-5A5 > MSB-5A5 > SM1-73 > SM23-73-3. The sequence continues at coordinate 43,908 of LJUX01000002.1, read as the reverse complement.
ACTTGTGAGTGTCCCCCAAAACTGAATGATTCAGATAAGCATAATCAAAGGCAAGCTTGTCGAAATTAAATCCAGCCCCAAAGGCATAGCGGGCTGGAGAGGTTTGAATGCCAAATCTCAAAGGAATATTTTCCAAGAGCTTAATCTCCTGTCCCAAATGAAGCTGTTCTTTGTGTCTTTCTTCGTAGGTCAAATCCAACAGCAACGTCACCTCATCGAAAGGGAAAACGGCTAAACCAAAGGAGAAATTTGTGGAAATGTCGTCTGAGCTTTTCACCAGTTCAGGCTGATTCAAGTTTTTTGCCACAAAACCAACTTGAAACCTGTTGTTGATTTTATAGGTTGAGCCTAAGTCTATAGAAAATGTGGAAAGAGCGTCATATTCCGACGAGAAAGAGACACGCATGTATTTCAGATTCGAGCCAAGCGAAAGATGTTCCCTTATTCTGTAAGAAAAAGCGAAACTCAACAGACTCTCTTGATAATAATCCCTCTTTCCGAACATATAAAATCCTGCTCCCAGGGAAAAGGAACCGTAAGGAAAAGCTACATAAAACTCTTTTTCGGAAAGCTCATCTAAATCAAACAGGCGGGAGAAGCTGGCTTGAAATCCCTTATTTTGAAGAAACCCCAATGATCCCGGATTGGAAAGAATAGTGGATAGTTCATCCGTCATGGCGACGGACGCATTGCCCAGACTCAGTGTTTTGGCGCTTGAGAAACTATTGTCAAATGCCGCTTGAGCGGAGGTTGAGAAGGAAAAAAGAATGAATACAAAGAAAATTGCCTTTTTCATGACTCACTTTACGGGAAAGAAAACTCCTTCTACCTCTCCCCCTTGGTCCCCTTCAGGGTGAACCCTGAAGGGGATTAAGGGAGTGAGGTCATTTTTTAGCTACCACCACGGTAGCCTTCTTCTGGCTGTAAGAATTTCCCTTAGCCTCAGCCCACACTACATATATTCCCACTCGAACGGTTCTATTTTCGTCATCTTTTCCATCCCAGGTGCTTTCTCCTGACACCTGTGGCTCATCGTCGATGAGAGTCTTTATCAATCGTCCCCTGATATCGTAAATCCTTATGGTCAAATTCGACTCCAAGGGTAGGGTATAGCGAAAAACAGCTTCATCCTCAAATCCATCCCCATCCGGAGAGAAAGGGTCGGGTGTTATGCTTAGTTGAAGCTCATCCGAATACGATGTGCTTACGCTATTTCTTTTTCCGGGAGTGCTCTTCTCCGAGGAGACAGAGCAAAGCCAGATATCTTCCTCAAAAGACACGCTCTCAAAAGAGACTCCATCTCCACAGTCCTGATCCCAGGTGAAAGAGTGGGTATTGTTATCCGGATCGACCAAGCTGATGGTGTTTCCTGTATTGGTCAAACTCATCCTGGCTTCGATAGCCGGGAAACTCTCTTCTGGCGAATCTCCCCAGTTCCGCTTCGGTCTCCCCACCAAGCTTCAAAACTGATCGAATCAGGAGGATCGGATAGAAGCCGGCGGGCGATGATCAAAAAGCCATTAGCAGGAATAATTGTCCCTGCAGAAATCAAAGTGGTGTCATCTTTGCAGATGAAAGCCCATCCCTCCAGATCATGTTCCAATGAATCTGAATTGTAAAGTTCCACCCATTCCAATTTGGTATAAGATCCGGGCTCGTTCGCCAAGACTTCATTGAAGGTCACGTTTGCAGTTGAAGAAATGTTTTGTTGAGCAAAACCTATTTTCACAAAAATCAGATTGAAAAAGAAACAAAATACGAGGCAAGAGAAAACTATTGAGCTTTTTGAAAGATTGTCTCTCATGTTTCTTGAGTTCATTGTCAACGGATTAAACAGATCAAACGGAGACCATAAATTCGTTCATCTCCCATCTGTTTCATCTTTTCATCTGTTGAGTAAACTGATCCAAACATCAACCCATTAGGATAGGGGTCAGCCCCCCACCTTTTTTTTAGGATAGGGGCTCGTCCTGAAGGCTCGCCCTGAAGGGTATAACCTCTGTCCAAACTGACAGCTCTTTATATATGTCTGTCTCTCCGCCATTCTACGAAGAAAATGCAGGATAGGCAAGAGATTTCTTTGACAATAAGATGGAAGGAGGAATTAGAGAAAAACAAAATCCGACGCCGGAACGGTTAGCGTTTGAAACTGAACTTTATGGCATTCTGCTCACAGGCTTTTAGACATTCACCGCATGAGGTGCAGTCGGGTGCGGCCTTGGTCTTTTCGTCGATGAGTTTGGCGATAGTGGGACAGGGGCTGGCTTCGACACATTCCATACACTGGGTGCATGCAGAACGATCGACCCGAACCCTTCCCGGAGCAATTTTCTCACATAGCCAGGTCAACGCACCGACGGGACAGATGGAGTAACAGAATGGGCGGTATAGAACCAGGCTGGCTATTATCAGGACCGCAAACATGATGATCCACAACGTATCGATATTCCAGTGCAGAAGCTCAAAGAAGTTTATGGGATCATACACGTTGTAGGCAGAAAAGGCGGTCCACATCCGGTCGGAAAAGTCGGCTCCAACGTTTTCTGCCAGCATGGCGATCTGCTCTCGCGCCATAAAGAAGGTGAGAACGAACATCCCCAGAAGAGCCATCCGGATGGAATTGAAGGCGGTAAAGTTGAACTGCTTCCAGCGATATTTAAAGGGAATCTTGTTGATCAGATCCTGAAGCGCTCCCAGCGGGCAAACCCAGCCGCAGAAGAGTTTCCTGCCGATTAAACTCGGTATGAACATCGCCAGAACCAGGGCAGTGAAGAGCGGAAAGAATTTCCCTGCAGTGAACTTAAACATAAAGAGCTTGGTCACGCCGCACATGGGGCTGGGATGAAGCGGGAAGATGTAGTCAAGCCCAAACAATATGAAAGCTACAGCCAGCATTGCAATCCGGACCCAGAGGGTTATCCATCGGCCCAGCAGAAGTGTTAAGCCAACGCCAGACAGGATGAAAAATGCAATGTATTTAGGGGTTAAAAGAATTTCCAGCAAGACTGGTGGCTCTCTTTCAAGTTATTTGCTTTCTTCAGTATCTGACCTTACAACTGCCTCCTTTGGGCATAAATATACTATTCATACCGATTTTGTCAACAATAATCGTTGATCTATTCTTTAAGACTGTAGGTCGGATATGTCACGTCAACAGCGGGACTATCCGACATGTTGCTTTTCGTCCGAAAGCCCCGCTCTGCTGCGAACCTTTCTAAGGCGTTGGCTAGTGCTCCTTTTGTGCATCAGGTTGTTCGGTGTTTGACGGCTTGGCGGCGGTCGCCGATTGAGCGGGTATGGTTGGCTCGTATTTTACTTTTCTCCCTATTGCCCATGCCGTGAGTTGAAACAATGCCTGACTGAGCAAGAAAAGCGCGATGCAGATCGCAAGAATGTCTGGACGATCCCCGAAACCGCAGGCGAAACGATCTTTCACTGAATCCACCAATAACAAGTTCCAGTCTACAAAAACTCCGCCCATTAATATCGCTGAAATCACGCCGCCTACCGATAAGAAAGGTTTTAGAAGCAAAGCGAAGCCACCGAGAATTGCCTCCCATAGACCCCCCGGAGCGTTCTTGTTCACCTCGCGATGCTCTTCATGAATCTCGAAAACTCCAAGTTGAGCTTGAAGATGATCAGAAAAACCGCGATGGTGACGACCAGATGTGCTAGGCAGACTGATCTCAGAGCTTGGTAGTTCTTCACGAGAGCCCCATCGGCTACCCAGATTTCCTTGAGCACCAGACCAGTGACCCCCAGCCAGATACCCATAATCCACATCCTTTCAGATTCAAGATGTCTCGCGTGGGCCCAGAGTTGCTCGAAAAGGGAAATGTCATATGCCTGTTGATTAGCCATGCAATCCTCCTTTTATTGTTCTCGGATTCAGAACAAGTATGTAGGTGAGATATGTTCCCAAAACCTATGCGACAAATTCGTTGTTGCACGAAGGCCAGCCGCTAACGGAGCGTTTGGGAGCCACAGATTAACAATGACTAGGCATGTTTGGTACCTACTTAACATATTCCGACTTGGACCATTCCTTGATGCTCCTAAACTGAGTCAACCGTTGGTGCTTCCTCTGGAGTTGTTTCAGATCACTATTGGACAGATCCTTGATGCTGTCCAGCAATGCGTCGTAGGTCACGATCCTAAGTTTCCCTCCAAGTTGGGTCGCGTTGAGCTGTTCCAGTCTTCTTAGGTCGGTTGGAGATAGACTCGACCTACGTCCGATGACGATGGCTGCGGTATTCTCACCTGACAACTTATGAAACTCTGCGGACGCATATTCATTATAGTCATAGAGCCATATCCACCAAGAATTGATTTGCTGAATAGCCCTATTAAGGGGCTGGGCTACCAGGCCCTCCTTCGTGAACAACGGATCTGAACTCCTTTCGATCTCAACAAAAGTCCAACATGTGTAGTTACCCCAGCCGGCCAGGGCAAAGTCCGCTCTAAAATCACTTCCGAAGGAAGGTTTAGAAAAAACCAACTTCACTCCATAGCCAAGGTCTGTGAGGAGGTACGTATGCGCGTAAAGGTATTGATGTAGAATCTCTTCAGGTGGGTCTCTACTCAGCAAATCAGATAATTCAGTATAAGTCTTATTCACTCAGATTGCCTCTAACCTTATATTCGCCAATTTATTTTACAGCCTCCTACAACGGTGTGGCAATTCGATCGTTCAATTTCGCTATTGTTGTGCTAAATAAGGTCGCTTGTATCTTTTCTTAATCGAGAGTGGCCATCTTCCAAAGATTTGTTTAAGTTGAGTCTTGGTTGCTTTCTTTAAGTTTAACACTAGCGGGAAGCTATCCGAGCGAAAAGATATACCCGTAAACTCAGATGCTTCTCTCAGTCGAAGCCGTCTGTATATGCTATCCGGAATGACCCCGCGACATTTATCTATAACCTTGGCTAGTCTGTCATCTGTGGTAATTACCACAACATTGCCAGCTCCGTGAATTTTGACCAACTGAATTCCCATAGCGATAATCAATTCGTCGAAGGTACCAGCCGGATTCTGTGCCCCACCTGTTTTACTCTTGCGGGTCAACTTATAGTGGTGATCTATGGGAGCGATGAGATTAATAGCCAGGACATGGTATCTGCTTAGCTCATAATGGTAGAATAGCTTTGCATTGTGAATATCCGTTTCAAACTGTTCCCGCAGGCGCTTATGCACTTTCCCATGTATCCTGCCACTTTTAGTTTGCTTGTTCCAACTAGAGTAAGCATATTTCATAAAAACGCTAAACACCTCTGCAATGCAGAAGTTTGGTATATAGAAGAAGTGTCTGGATTCGCCTGATCTCACTGACTCGATCAAAATTCTAGCATTTTCGACTACCTTGCTTGATCTGGTAGTCTTAGGACAATAGTACGCGGCTATGACGTTGGCATCAAACAGACAGTACATTACTTCAACTCCTCCCACTGGCGTGGGGCTTACGCCCCGCTGTTCTTACGAGAGGGCATACGACCCATCTCAGCTGCCAGACTTCAGAAATCAAATACAGTAAATAATAAATGAGCACAAGGACTATTGTCAGCAAATAATTGATCCTGTCGGGCTTCGAGATTTCCGCCTTCCGTCGTGGGTGTATGCTTCAAAAAACTTTTGAACCCCTTTCAATCTGGCGTGTATTAACGGTTGAGATGCGTTACTTAACAAAAATCTATTCAGAAGGAGGATTAAAATCATGAAGCGATTTCACTATGTATTGTGGGTATGTGTTTTCCTGCTCATGTGTTTGGACTATGCCTGCATCGGGCAGTCCGAAGGTGCCAAGCCGGAGAAGGTGTATCGCATTGTTTATGAAGTAAGACCGAATGAGTGGTATGTGGAGCAGGCCAAGCTCTGGAAGAAAGAGATCGAGAAGAATCCCAAGAATCCGGAAGCCTGGTATAACTACTACAATGCCAATCGATATGCCCGTTTTGTGGAAACCATCGACACCAAAGAAAAGAAGGCCAGGCTGGAGAAAATCATCGAGGATATGGGCCAGGCCATTCCCGGCACCTATGAATACTACCTTCTCAAGTTCTGGAATAGCTACAGCCTGATAGATGTCTCTGTTCTTCAACAAGCTTACGAGCTGGCACCGGAGAGAGTGGATACCTACTACGGATTCATCACACATTATGAGTTCACCGACCAGGAAAAGAAGCTGAAAGAGTTTTGTGAGAAGCTGTATAAGAGCAAGGACATTGCCCCCAACCTGGTCGATTACAATTATAATGTCTTGATGTCCATTGAAAAAAACGCCATACTCTTCACTAACGGCGATAATGATACTTACCCAATCTGGGTGCTCCAGCAGGCTAAAGGCATTAGAGAAGACGTAACGCTCTTGAACCAGTCTATCATCCGGGCAGGTAATGAATACCTGGAAAGGAAATTGAAAGAGAAGGGGATCAGAATTGATCTCGGGAAACTACCTGAGTCCAAGGAGAAAGAATTTTTGACGGAGCTAACCAAAACCCTTGGGGAAAAATATCCGGACATTCCCATCTATTTCGCCCTGACCGTTTATGAAAAGCACATTGAGTCTATCATGGATGACCTTTATATCGTGGGACTGGCCTATCAATACAGCCCGGAGAGAATCGACAATCTGGCGCTTTTGAAGAAAAACCTTGAGAGAAATTTGAGGCTGGATTATCTGAAACATGACTGGTACGACGACAGCTATCTGGCAACCAGCCTGGTGACACACATGAACCTCAATTATATCGCACCCATGATCATGTTAACAGAACATTATAAAGCAAGCGGTGAAGATGGAAGGGCGCAACAGTGGAAGAATTTTGCACTGGACCTTGCCCGGAAAGCGGGTAAGGAAGAAATGGTAGAAGAGATTGAAAAGAAATGTTTGTAAGGGCGTATCACTTATAGATCATTGCTCTGTGCTCGTTTTTGCATGATCTTGGGACGTTTTAGATCTAACAGAACTTTTTGATGGCCATCTTCAGGAACAAATACAAAAAATTCGGCGATGAGAAGTTGATGCAGTATATCCAGCGCGGGGAGATATCTGCTTTCAATGAGCTTTATGACCGCTACAGTAAACGGCTGTTGTTTTACTTTTATCGAGAGCTGGGAGGAGACGAGGACAAGGCGCAGGATTTCCTGCAGGAGATCTTCTTGAAGATTGTCGAAAAACACGCCTTGTTTGACACCGAAAGAAAGTTCTCCACCTGGATATTCACCCTGGCTTACAACATGTGCAAAAACGAATACCGCCGCCTGGAGGTTAGAGAGATAGTTGAAAACAATGTGGATATGGAGGCAATATCGCATGATGGTGAAAGCGAATATCTTCAGGCGGAACGGCACACAGATCAAAAAATGTTCGAACGTGCATTATCAGTGGAATTGGAAAAATTTGATGACGGTCATCGAAGCGCATTTTTATTGCGGTATCAGCAAAATCTTACTATCAAGGAAATTGGTGAAATTCTTGGATGCTCTGAAGGGACTGTCAAATCACGACTTTTTTATACCACCCGAAAACTGGCAAGTAGGTTAAGAGCGTTCAACCCATACAAAGCCGAGGTATCTACAGATGAAAAAATCCAATGAGAATCCCAGTTTGAATTGTGATGAAATTGAGGGGTTATTGATCCAAGGACATTTCGACAAAATAACCCAGGATCAGAGTTTGTTGGTGGAGGAGCACCTGGAATCGTGTGACCGGTGCCGGAGTTATCAGAAGACTTTGTCGGGTCTGCAAAATTCGATGCAAATTGACGTGGGAGATAAATTAACTCCCGATACTGACATCCGTGAAACTATTATCCAACGGATGAAAACTGTAAAAGCACAAGAAACTGGAATTTTTAGGAGCACCTGGCAATATATCAGGAATGTTTTCGAATACCGAATCCCAGTCTATCAGCCTTTGCTTGGGGGGGTTTTGGTTCTGCTGATTTTTTTTGCAGTGAGGGAATTGTCTTTTGCCCCTGATCCAAAATCTTCGAAACTGCAGACTTTCACTCAAGTAGAAACACCAATACTCTCTCAAATGAGCGTGATAGACAACCTTGAGATCATCGAGGCGCAGAAGATTGGTCGAAGTGTCAGGGAAGACACAACGCTGACGCGATTTATCGTTTCAACGATGTAGGCCGGATATGCCTGTTAGCCATGGGTCGGAAGGCCTATCCGACATTTTAAGCTTCGTCTGAAAAGACTTCTCCCACCCACAAACTTCCTTTTCAGAAACCAGTACCATATCTATGATAGCAAAACATGAACCCGACGAGAAAGGAAAGGCTGAAATATGTTTACGATGAGAGTTATCCCAAAAGCTGTGATAGGTATGTTGTCTATTTTGGCTCTTGATTTTGCGATATCGAGTTCGCAATCAGATCAGGGGGCGCCGGAGACGAGCGCAGTACAAGCTGAGGTTATTCTGATTCCCGGCGGCGAGTTCCTGATGGGAAAGGACGGAGAAGGTGACTGTAGTCCGGCTCACAAGGTCTATGTCGATTCCTTCTACATGGACAAGTATGAAGTCACCAATGCCCAGTACGCCAAATTCTGTGAGGAGACAGGCAGAGGGTTGCCGGAATTCTGGGGCATCAAGGAATTCCACAATGGACCGGATTTCCCGAACCATCCGGTGGTTGGGATAAGCTGGAGGGATGCTGAGGGCTACGCCGAATGGGCCGGAAAACGGCTGCCGATCGAGGCAGAATGGGAGTATGCTGCCAGAGGTGGTTTGGTGGACATGAACTACCCTCACGGAGATGAATTGGACTCCAGCCAGGCAAATTACACGTTGACGGACCTGGAGGGAACGGTTGCTGTCGGGAGTTTTCCGCCAAACGGTTATGGTTTGCATGACATGACCGGAAATGTGTGGGAGTGGGTTGCGGACTACTATGCTAAAGACTACTACGAATCCAGTCCCCGCGAAAATCCGACCGGGCCAGAAAAAGGGAGGTTTAAGGTGATTCGCGGGGGCGGGTGGCACTCCGGGCCTTCCTGCAACAGAGTATATTACCGCAATGCTCTATCCCCTAATTGGGTCGATTTCGCCGTGGGCTTCCGCTGTGTGAAGGACAAGCATTAATCCGGTTCGCCGGTGACAAAGGGGGCTTGGCTTTCGCCAAGTCTCTCTTCTGATGTTTTCTCAGGCTCTGGAGGAGCCAACCCAAAGCCGGAGGGATATCTTCGCCACAGCGCGGCCATCTTTTGGGTCGGCTTGATCCACCTCGCTTTCCAGATATATAGCAAAAGACCAACAGTCACGATCACTGTGATCAAGCTGCCTTCGACGCCGAAGTTGCCACCACTGAGGATCTCCGGTCCTTTGGGCACTGACTCCAAAAGTGTGTCGGAAATCTTTGTGCCACTGACTTTCATTCCCCAAACTGAACCCTGCGCCCAGTTCCAGGCAACATGTATGCCAATCGGTACCCAGAGTGATCGGGTCTTGAGATATGCCAGGCCAAAAAGAACCCCATGCAGAAAAAGACAGAGCCCACTGACCCATGAGAAGTCTTGGTTGAAGATGTGCCCCAACGAGAATATGAGGCTGGACCCCAGAATCGCTATCCACGCTCTTGTCCCTTCAATCAAAACCTGGAAAAGATAGCCCCGGTTGGCCAGCTCTTCGAGAGTACCGGCTGCGGCAAAGACAACGAGATATGTTAACATGCCTTTCAAAGTTTGTGCGTCCAACCCTCTGGCAGTCACGTCCGCAAAACCTGCTATCCACAGGATCAAAAAAACGCCCGTCAAGTAAAGAAAACCGAACACAAACCCCGCCAGAAGCTCTTTGACCCCTTTAAAAGAGAAGCTCAACCCAAGTAAGGCGAACCGCCTGCGGTCTATCCATCTTAGTGTTATCCACGCTCCCAGCACCAACGCTATATCGATTCCCACCATGAAGACGATGTTGATCGCCGATGCAATGTGGTCCTCACCTGTCTCGGCGGGGAGAATAAAGCTGAAGACTTTCAGCAGCCCCATGAGGGGCGCAGCAGCAAGAATAACCATCCCCAAGTAGATCAACATCCGCCAGACGGTACGAAGGTGACCGAACCGGTTTCTGACAATCTTTTTGAACCTGCCTCGCCCTTTGTTCAGGCCGGGCAGATTAGTCTCAGTCTTATCAGGCGGATTTGTGTCTGGTCGGCCATTCACGTTTGCCTTCCTTTACTTTTTCCGGTAGCCTTTGAGAGATAGGTCGGATATGCCTGCCAGCCATGGATCACAAGACCTATTCGACGAATCACGTTTCTAAGATAGCGGTCATTCTGTCCGGTATAGGTGCACGTCGGTCTGAGGGAATGGAATGGAGATGCCCTCGGCATCGAAACGCTTTTTCACATTTTCTATTGTGTCAAAATGTACGTCCCAGTAGTCCACGCTCTTGACCCACACCCGAACCACGAAATTCACGCTGTTGTCTGCAAGCTCGTTAACGGCAATCATTGAAGCGGGACTTTTAAGGACACGACCATCACCATCGACCACGTCCTGCAAGACCTACCTTACCTTCTGAAGGTCATCACTGTAACTTACGCCGAATGTGAAATCCACACGGCGGGTATCCTTGGCAGAATAATTAATGATGTTGTCCCCGGTTAATTTGGCATTGGGGATGATTATCGTTTTGTTGTCCGGGGTTTTAAGTTGGATAGTGAAGACTCTAATCTCTTCAACCGTACCTGAAGCTCCACCACCGGTAATATAATCACCTACCTTGAACGGGCGAAATAGGATTAAGAGAAAACCGGCAGCGAAATTTGCCAGCGAACCCTGCAGCGCCAGACCGATAGCCAGTCCGGCAGCTCCGATAACGGCTACGAAGGATGCAGTTTGAACTCCGAGCTGACCAAGCGTTGCTATGATGACAAAGGTAAGAAGCGCAATGTAGGTCAGACTGCTGACAAAGGAAATTATTGCAGCATCCACTTCTTTTTTTGTCAGCAATTTCCTCACGAAACTCCTGACCGCCCTGGCAACCCAGCGACCAACGATGAGAAGGATGATCGCAGCAATAATCTTAAGACCATAGAAAGTCACCCATTCTTGCAATTGTGGGATGATGTTATCCACCGAATGTCTCCTTTCTTGTTAAGGACGGAGATGTAACTCCATCCAAAGAGAGAAACCTCAAACGTCGAATGTAAAAAACAATAAACCGATACAAAGTCAACAGATAATTGGTTCCAGACGAAACTACCCAACAGGCAAGCTTCCGTTAGGGTGGGGGTGGCACTCCCGCCCTCTTACGGACAGGGGTGCAACCCTTCAGGCTGAGCCTTTCAGGACAAGCCCCGGTCCGAACAAGAACGTATTCCCAACAGATTTAACAGATTGAACAAAACTTTTTGCCCCTCTCATCTTCTATCTGTTTTATCTTTTCATCTGTGGGGAAAATTCTCAAAAACATCTTACCATAAAGCTTCCATTCTTATTCTTACCGCTTTGGTGTCAACTTTACTCTCATCCTGATAGAATTTAGCTACATATTCTGCCGAAACAAAATAGTTTTCGAAAAACCTCAAACTCTCCTGAATATGCAAGCTAAAATACCCATCGGAGGATCGAGAGAAGTTGGGGTCATTATATTTCAGCCACAAAACAAAATCAAAAGGAGAAAGTACCATAGTTCTTATCTTCAGCCGAAGATCACCATAATCTTTACTGGTTGAGGTCCGATAATTTGCTATGAGATTAAAATTCAAGTTGTAGTGTGGGGATAAGAACAAATTTAAGGAGGATGTTCTTCTATCAATCTCTTCATCTTCCACATCATAGTCCGTCCACAACTGATAGACCGTAAAAGAAAAATCCGGGGAAAACTTATGACCTGCGCCCAGGCGAAATTTCATTTTGTCTGGCAGGTATGATCTTTCTCTCCATCGGCTGTAAGAAAAATTCAAATTGAGTCTGTCAAAAATCCTGTATCTGGACTTAAAGAAAATTCCCTTCTCTCCTGCCTGTCTGGATCTGTATAGGTAATCAATATTATCCAGATAGATGGTCTCATAGTCCGGATTGGAGATTCCTCCCCCATGGGGATGAACGAAACCATCCTCATATCTCCACCAGGATAGATCAAAGCTATATGATTTATGGGCGGAGTAAAGATCAAATGCCAGCCCGCTCTTTTGGCTGGAAAGCAAGGCATACTCACCAGAGAATCTTAAGGACTTAAGCTTTAGGTTAAAATGAAGGCTTCGGCAATCATCTTTGAAGGTGTTTTTATACTCGATATTCTTAAGCTCCCCTTCTGAAACACACAAACCCACTTGCACGTTTTTGTTCACAACGCTCAAATCTAAAGCCCCAATCCGATTTTCAACTTCCTCCCGTTTGTTCTTAGAGTAAAACGCAAGAACCGAAATTGACTTAAACTCGGATTCTCCGTAAACCCCGTTATACCTGCCCAATGTTGGGTAGAGAAAAGAGTCCTCAGATTTAAAATCTGAATCGCTTTTGTAGCCAAGTAGAGGATGATAACCCACGTTCAAGCCCAGCCCGATTCTCTTATCAAAATTACCTACGATGACTTCGCTTGAATATTCGGGAAGCAAAAACTTAAAAAACCTTTTTCTCACCCGAAGAGTGCCCCGACTTAAAATCGCTTCAGAGGAATTGACTTCCTGATCAGCCTCAATGCGCCAGATCATGCGCTCTCCGTTCGTGACTTCGCAGAAAAGATAATTTTCAGTTATGTCATCCTCCTGTCCGCCATAGGCGGACCTGCCTCCGGCAGAAAATTTCTCATACAATTTCCACACCAGTTTACCGGAAAAAAGAGGATAACCTTTTTTCTCCCTTTCCGCTAAAAAGGAACCTATTTTTTGATTCAGATCGATATCTTGATCTTTCGCTTTAACTTGCGAAACATCCACGCTACTAACATCCGGAATGAAGAAGAGCTTGATAGCCTCCTCAGATACAGGATACAATTTACTCTGGATCATATCCAGTAGTTCCAGGTATTGATCTAAGGTCAAGTATCCCATTTCCAAACCTTCCAGCAGGTCCTCCTCGGTTTCATAAATTTCAGAGGAGATCAATTGTGCGCGAGATGAGAAGTTAAAAAAAAAGTGAGAAGAATAAAAGAGAAAACAAAGGAAGCTATTCTGAAAAACACCGAAGTTCACCCTCTGTAGCGACTAACTAAAAGTTACGTTCTATATTTACAGAATCACTTTAGAAAATGCAACCTCAATTTTGCTTCTAATCCTTACCTGCAACCCCGTCCAGCATTTTACGAAGAAGCTATGGGACCGGCAAGAGATTAATCTGACAAAAAGTAAAGAAGGAAAAATCTGGCAAGATCTGTGTTGGTTCTTTTGCTAAGTGATATTTTCCATGAAGTCAACGTGATGACCAGTCAATCGGACCTGCTACAAATCGCTTTTTGAGATTGCCCAGCACGTACGCCCAGGCTTTGTCGAAATAGTGGTACAGCCTGTCCCAGTCTTCTCCCTTACCCCAGCCAAGTTGTGATAGGACGACGGTCACTTTACCTGGCTCGACTTCCTCAAATTGCAAGACCACTACTGTGTGCTTATTGCGCAGCCTGCCAAACTCCGCCGGAGCATTCCATGAAAAGGATAACATCTCCATGGGGAGATAGCTCAACACCCGACAATCCTCGGAACCCCGTGATCCATAGGGTGCATCAAGTAGAAAATAGATTTCGAATGAGCCACCCACAACGAGTTCAACTTTAGCCTCGGATGAGAAAAAAGTCTTTACGCCTTCAGCGGTTGTCCAGGCATTCCATACCTGCTCCAACGAAGCGGGAACAACTATCTCCTTGCGGAGTATTTTGCCTGATTGATCCTTCACATCGACGAACTGATTCTTAGGTTTTATCATCCCGTTTTCTCCTTCAACGCAGAGGCATGAAAATAAAATTTTTGCTATCCAGGATTATCAATCCCTTCACACTTTATGGCCTCAGCCCGGATAATCTCCAGAGATATAAGCTTTGAGATAGCGATTTTCCACCTTGCACTCTCCACGCAACACGTTTACCAGATCGCCTATGGAGATTATCCCTTCTACTTTCTGATTCGAGATTATGGGAAGATGCCTTATCCGATTCTGGGTCATGATGTTTTCCACGTAATCCAAATCATCATCCGGAGAGGCTATGATCAGATTTTTGGTCATCACATCCTTTACCTTTGTCTCCTTAAGCAATTCAAAGCGCCGCTCACATTCCTTCAATATATCTCTTTCCGTAATTATGCCCGCGATGGCGCCTTTCTCATCCAGCACCAACAAGGAACCGATGTTCTTTTCAACCAAGGTCTTTACCGCACCATATATGGTTTTTTCTGCACCGATTGTGGCAACTTCGCTTCCCTTGTCTTGTAATATATCTTTTACTTTCATGATTATACCTCCTTTGTTTTTATTTACAACAAAATGCTGATTTCATTGGAAGAGATCATGTAGATTTGCCAATAAGCAAACTGCACACCTCATTAGCCATCTCCTCAATGGCTTTGCCGGTTATGTCTATCACCGACCACTTGGGATTTTGTCGAAAAATTTGATGGCTGTATTTCAGTTCATCAATCACATGCTTTGCATCGCCATAATTTATGTCTGCGTGAGCTAACTGAGCCAGCCGGGTTTGACGGAGGCTGATCAAAAGGTCTGGATTAATAGTTAATCCCACAATCCTCTTCTGATCGACCTTGAAAAGCTCTGAGGGAGGATCCATCCCCAATATTATGGGGATGTTAGCTACCAGCAATCCTTTATTATAAGCCAGATACATGCTCAAAGGGGTTTTTGACGTTCTGGAGACCCCAATTATGACCACATCTGCCTTACGCAGATCATGCAATCCATGTCCGTCATCGTGCTTGACTGTAAATCCAACCGAGTCTATTCTTCTGAAATAATGATGGTCCAGTTCACCTAACAACCCGGGCTTGGATTCAGGCGGAGCGGCAAGAAAGGTGGTTAAAGTAGTCAACAAGGGACCTAAAAGATCCACAGTGGGAACATTGGATTCGTTGGCTCTGGTGGCTATCTCTTTGCGAAGTTGCGGGGTGACCAGGGTGTATGCAACCAGTCCTTTTCTCTTTGCGGCTGTGTTTACGATCTGTCTGATCTGTTCCCTGGTCCTGATATCAGGAATGCGCTCCACCTTCACGTTTTCATGCCCGAACTGGACCAGACTTGCCTGCAATACCCTCTCAGCCGTGGATCCGGAACCATCCGAGATGACCCATATATATTTGATTTTCCGACGGGGAGATTTCATTTGTCGACTCCGTAGTTACCCAATTTATACCGTATTTATCCCGCCGGAAGCGGGACAAAGGCGGTGATTGGGCTTTTTCCCAGCTCGATGAATCGAGCAACTACACTAACTCCCCCTCATCCTATCCCTCCCTTGATGGGAGGGATTAAGGGAGGGTGATAACGTATCTTTCTTTATCAAGGAGGCTTTGCCATGCCCGACCTTCACTACTAAAACCACTTCATGAATTGAGTTCTCCGTAGACGGGGAGAGAAAGCTCTGACTCTTTGAAAAGCATATTCAGAGCCCGTACGTTGTACGCCAAACCTAACTCGACAATTCTGGCCGTCACCTCCGTTTCGCGTTCTACTCCGTTAACTCTGGAGCTCTCCAGAACGATCTGGCTATGCCTCACTACGCTGGATTCCCTGGTGCCATATAAACAGCCAACTACGCCGAGTTTCGAATCGGTTTCTCCCTCAACATCGAAACGATGTAGGACCGGTGCACCACTGGACCCGAAGAGCGCAGGAAAGGAAAGCTCATACGAATCGGGATACTCTGCAGATTCAGGAATGCTTGTGATATACCCTCTCATCACTCTTCTGATGAATGGAATCTTCCCGGGACCTTTCGGTTCATGCACGTATCCGAAAACATTTATGTCTGTACCCAGTTGGATGAATGGCTCAGTAATTAACGGCATTTGTACACTCGTTTCTGGTCCTGCACCAATGCACAAGGCTAAATCATGATCTGCCATTTTGCGGAAGATTTCAAGCTTAATCCAACGCGTTTTTCCTATCTGGAAACAGTAAAGAGACTCATTCGAAGAAACTTCATTTACAATATGTGCACAAGTTACCAAATGACCTCCGCTTCCCACAAAGAACCCGGTTCCGAGGAAACGGAAGACGTTCTCGTTGTTTTTCGGTTTCGCAACCACTGGCACGACGTGGTATTCCAAATAGTCTAATTCCACAATGTCTACCTCAATCCATACTTGTCCAACTTGCGATACAGTGTCCTCTCACCGATGCCCAGAAGCTGGGCGGCTTTTTTTCTGTTTCCCTTGGTGAACTCAAGCGCCCTTTGGATCAATTCCTTTTCCATCTCTTCGACATTCAGATCAGTGGGTATCTGTCCAACTTTTTCCTGATCTATCCAAGAGGAACCTTCGGACACAACTCTCTGTTCCGGTCTCAGATGGTTTCGTTCCGAAAGAGCCTCTCTTAAATTGATGATCTCTGCTCTTAAACTTAAAATCGCCTGAATGATAAGCTCATGCTCGGCAGTCTCCACAGATTTACCGGTCACCACCGGCAGTTGCCGATTAGCCTGCATCTGTTTATCTATGTATTTTTTCACATCAGAAGACTCGATTCTTCTGTCGGGTGCCAAAGCTAACATACTTTCGAGGAAATTTCTCAATTCTCTCACATTACCGGGCCAGTGATACTTCATCAAAAGCTCCAGCGCCTCATCTGAGACTCCGGAGATTTTTCTCACACTCTCTTGATTCAGCTTCTCTATAAAGCTGTGCACCAGAATGGGAATGTCTTTGGGTCTTTCTCTTAATGGGGGGACGTCGATTTTCACCACTGCCAATCGGAAATAAAGATCGCTGCGGAATGTTCCCTCTCTTATCTTCTGCTCCAGGTTCTGATTGGTGGCGGCGATGCCCCTCACATCCACTTTGATGTCTGAACTTCCTCCCACCCGCATGAAGCTCTTCTCCTCTAAAACTCTCAAAAGTTTCACCTGAGTGGATGGCTTAAACTCCGCAATCTCATCTAAGAATATGGTTCCGCCGTTGGCGGTTTCAAAAAGCCCCTGCCTGCGACTTACCGCGCCGGTGAAGGCACCTTTTTCATGTCCGAAGAGCTCACTCTCCACCACCCCCTCTGCCAGCGCTCCTACATTAGCGGCTACAAAGGCTTTATCCTTTCTTTTACTATTGGAGTGAATGGCACGTGCGATAAGCTCCTTTCCGGTTCCCGATTCTCCGGTGATCAATACGGTGATGTTGGTGGGAGCAACCTGAAGCGCCGACTCAGCAATCTGCTTCAACTGGATCGACTTTCCTACCAGCCCGCACGATTTGAGAAAACTCTTTTCCTTGAGGAGCTTATTTACCTTCAGATGTAGTTCTTCTGACTTTAAAGGGATTTCGAAAACATCGTCTGCCCCACAATCCAAAAGCTCTCTTGCGCGGTAAAGGTCTTCTATTGGAAGCCCCACCAGGATGTCTGCTTGCGGGCTTTTAGCTACGATCCTGTGGATGAGCATAGGACAGGAGAAATCCTCCAATCGGGAATCGGTGATCACCATATCGGAGGTTCCCCCCCTAACCCCTTTCAAACCATCCCGACTGGAAGGGACTATTTTAATCTGCGGGTGGATGTCGGATAGCGCCTTTTCAATTCCCCGAGAAAGTTTTCTATCCGAGCTTATAATCAATATGGCAGCAGGCTGATTCATCAGATCATTCCGATTTTATTCCCAAAGACTAAATGAGATTCTGACAGAGTAAAAAGTAAGAATAAAAACCGAAAACCACAACCGAAAAATTTGAGCTCTTGGATGATTGTAAACTATAGCTTCCGCATTATTTTGTCTAAAACCTTTGGATTTCATTTTCTGCGTGATTTTGGTCGTCTTTTTTTTCTCGTCCTGAACGAGGTGCCATGACCCCTTCCAGCCAGCACAAAATCTACCTCCTTTTGTTCCTTATCCACTCTCACCACCTGCACTTTGATCTGGTCCCCTAATTTATAGATTTTTTTAGTGCGTCTTCCCACCCATCTTTTAGCTCTTTCATCAAAGAGATAGTAGTCATCATCCAGGCTTGAGACTCTCACCAAGCCTTCTGCTAATAGACTCTTTAGCCGGACGAAAAATCCGAAAGGCACCATGCCAGAGATCAGTCCCTCATATTCTTCTCCTAACTTGTCCTGCAAAAATTCGATCTGCTTGATCTTTATCGACTCTCTTTCCGCCTCCTCTGCCGATCTTTCCCTTTCAGAGGTGATCTCTCCGATCTTGGGAAGACGGCGGACGAGCATACTCTGCCTCTTGAAGGTATATTCTCCCTCTTGCAACTCCTTCAAAAGTCTATGCACTAAAAGATCCGGGTACCTTCTGATGGGTGAGGTGAAATGGGTGTAATGTGAAAAAGCCAAGCCGAAGTGTCCGATATTTTCGGGGTCGTAGCACGCTTTCTTTAAAGACCTGAGCAGAATCTCGTTTATCAAACTCTCCTCCGGTTTTCCCTCCAAAGACTTTAAGAATCTTTGGATCTTTTTGGGACGAATTTTTCCAGACACCTTGAAAGAATAGCCCAAAGTGGAGACGAAATCCGAGAATGCCTCCATCTTGTCTCGATCTGGCTCTTCATGCACCCGAAACAAAAACGGTACGGAAAGGCGGATCACATGTTCTGCCACCGTGCGGTTGGCAATCAGCATGAATTCTTCGATTAGGCGATGGCTCTCCAGCCTTGCCACCTCAAATATATCCTGCACCCTGCCGTCCTTGGCTAAAACCACGTGTGCTTCCGGAAGATCAAAATCCAAGCTTCCCCTTGCCAATCTTTTTTCCAGAAGTTTCCGGGAAAGTTTTCTCATCTTTTCTAAGTCACTTTCCAAACCCTTTATATTTTTGCTTGCATGTCCGCCATCAAAAAACTTCTGTACCTCATCATAGTTTAACTTCGCTTTGCTTTTTATCACGCTCTCTTTTATCTGGTAGCCAACCCTTTCTCCCTGGGGGGTAAGTTCCATAATGACGCTAAAGGTGAGTCTAATGCGGTTAGGTTTTAAACTGCAGATATTGTTGGAGAGTCTCTCCGGCAGCATGGGAATGACCCGATCAACCAGATAGACCGAGGTTCCTCTCTTCAAAGCCTCCATATCCAAGGCAGAATTCTCCTTCACATAGAAGGAAACATCCGCTATGTGCACCCCCAGAAGATAGTTGCCATTTGGCTTGATCTCCAAAGATACCGCATCGTCATGATCTTTGGCATCCACCGGATCTATGGTGAAGCAATTCTTATGGCGCAGATCCAGTCTTCCTTGAAACTCCTTTTTCTCCACTCTTTCGGGCAGATCATCTAACTCTTCTTCCACCTCCTCCGGAAAGCTCAATGGGAGTCCGAATTCTTTGATCAGAGTCAAAATGTCCATGCCGGGCTCATCCGGGTAGCCTAAAACTTCGATAACCTTTCCCTCGGATCCCATATTGACATCCGCCCACTCCAAAAGCGATACCACCACTTTCTGTCCATTTGATGCTCCTTTGGAATTGTCTGAAGCGATGTAGATATCTTTGGGAATTTTGCGATCATCCGGCTCGACGTAATCGAAGAACTTGCCCTTATGATAAGTCCCTACCAGAGTCTGCTTTGCTCTCTTCAGGATCTTTATAACGCTCCCTTCACGAGCAGGTCCCCTTCTGGTTCTGAGTATTCTAACCACCACCTTATCTCCATGAAAGGCGCTGGCCATATTTTCACCGCGTATGTAGATATCCTCACTTTTGTCTTCGGGCACCACAAAGCCATAACCATTTCTTCCGGAGACCAATCTTCCCACCACCAGATTTGCCTTAGCGGGTAACCCGATTTTTCCCCTTTTTATCTTCACGATCAACCCATCTCTCAACATGGATCTGATCTTTCTTCTAAAGCTGCCATATCCCTCATCCGGGATTTCCATCTTTCTGGCTATCTCTCGCAACTTTAAGGGTCGATCTGCCTCACCGGAGAGGAACTCAAGAATCTTTTCTTGATCTATGTTCATAGTAATTGAATTAGAGTTCTTGTTTGGGGGAATATGCCTAATTTACCTTTGCTTCAATTTGATCATGGGAATAATCGCCCTTTTATTCTTTGATACATCGTAGCTGCTTAGAATCTGCACCTGATCCATGCCTTTTGGGGTTAAAATATCATACAGGTCAGGATTAAAACCGGTATCCGTGCCACCTCCACCCTGATTTGGTATGGATTGTTCCCCCACCTTCATATATTTCCCCACTCCATAAGCGATCTTCTTATATCCGCCTTTTTGTCCCCCGGTTAAAACTTGAAATTTCCAACTCGAATTCGGGATGCCGATGATGCTTCGGGGGATGGCAAATGTGATTTGGTTTCCCTTGATATGACCTTGTTGAGAAAAAGCTTTTAAGAATAAAAGTTGCCATACCCAGTTTTGATCGTAAACCAAAATCCCCGCATGGCTGACCTCGACGACGAATTCATAGCCATCCTTTTTCGAAAATTCAAAGTTTCCATTTCCGAAAAACAATTGGGTGTTGCCGCTGTTTTCTTTTGAATCTATGGCGATGGCGGCAAATGTGCCGTTGAATACCTCATCTGAGGAGATTTCCGCATGATTCAGATCAGCAAATTGCAACTGAAAATATACCATATCATCATCTAAGCTTATCTTGAAACCGGTCAGATCGAAAATCCCGGGGAGAGCTTTTTCATTTTTTGGATAAACATAGTCTCCATCTCCTTTATCATCTCCTAAAGGGTCAAGTACCTCAAAAGTCACTCTGCCATGTAATTGGTCCGCAATTTTGACTTCCGGCAGATGTAAAGCCAGGACAAATTCTTTCCACTCCTCTTGTAGTTGAACGGTGCTTTTGCCGTAGATTTCTTCCAGTACCTCTCTTTGTTCCTCGTAGGTTTCACCCGACATGAATAGTTGCTTGAATTTGGCGATTCCTTCAGTATCTATTAAGAATTTGACAAAGGAGGAGACGAGTCCGGCGCCCTGGTTCGCTCCATATGCCCACGGGTCACGGATTAAAGTGTCCAGCAGAATATCTTCGTTTACCTCCAACTTTTTCTGTGCCCAAAACAACAAGAGTTCCGGAGAAAAAAAGGATGCCCCTCCCAGATAATAAGCCAGCCCTTCATTCAAATACTCGGGAGGTATTCCTTTTTCATCTTGAGGAAGAATCCGGTAGGAGATTATGTGAACTATCTCATGAGGCACAAATTCCTGAATGGATGCCACCACGCCACAGGTCATCTGGCTTCGTGCCAGGGATGCCTCCATCTCGAAGAGCTTACCAACCTCCTCAGAAGAACCGCATTTGTAATAATCAATTTTATCCTGATAATCCACCTGCAACAGCTTAATTGTCTTTTCATAGAACCGATCCAACTCGTCAAGTAGGGCATCCGAGGGCGCATCCTGTTCGTTTTTATAATGATAAACAAAGTATCTTGATTTTCTTTGAGGCCAATCTCTGGTGTGGATTAAAATCGGATTTGCCCCCACCATTTTGCCATGCTCTTCTATAAAATACCTCAAATCCTTTTGCAAGCGCCCTGCCTTCCCTTCTCGATAATACCATTCCACCTCTAAGATTACATAATCTTCTCTCTCCTCTGTGCTTATTACTCTGTAATTCAGGTGGCGTGGGTCCAGTCTTCTGAAAGCCAGATACTCCCACTGCCAATCATAGCTTTTATAGTTTTCCGGCTCTTCGTTATTCCAGAATTTCTTTGCCTCCTCCTCCGACCCTTGTTGCAGTGCTCTTATGTAAGCCTCAAAACACTGCATAGCCCTTTCTGTATCGGAAGTTGGGTCTAAGGCAAGACAATGCCACCCCAGAACAAGGCTGATGAAGAGAAAGAGCGTAAGCTTTCCGATCCTCGGACTCAAAAACGCTAACATGACCCAATAATATCACAGCGGGCGGAAGTTGTCAAATGAAAAAGCCCCGCCAATGACGGGGCTTTCACTGGAATCATCACAAATTCACGCCAAAGTTCAGAACCCCGGACCATCTCCGTGAGGAGGAAATTCCGCTTGGCGATGTGGCGGGAATTTTGGACCTCTTCCCATCTTCCCTTTTCCCCGCTCTCTTTTCATCTGGATGAACTTTTCAAATTGCTCCGGGGTCAGAATCTCTTTTAAAGCCAATTTTCTATCAACGTTTTGTTTTAAAACCTTCTTCTGGGCTTCGGCGATTCTGTCCACCAGCCTGCCAATCTCCTTTTGGCTGGGGTTTTCCTTCATCATGAGATGCCGCAGTTCCAAACGAGAAGTTTTCAATTCCGCCCTCAGCCCGATCTCGGTCTTTTTGAAGTTGTATTGAATCTCCCTTATATTCTCCACCTGCCCATCAGTTAAGCCCAGCTCATCCGCCATATCCATAAGGGAAGGACAGGGGGGCTGAGCATAAACTGAGGAGGAGACTAATACCAGAACTCCTACCATAGTCACTACCAAGAGAAGGACTCTCTTTTTCATAATTTTTCACCTCCTTTACAGACTAACCGTTTACGTGACTTCCGTCCAATTCAAATTCAAGCCCTCTTTATTCTATTCTCTCCAGCGTCGACCTTTGCCTCTGATCTGCTGGATGGTTTCTTTTAGCCTCCTTTCGAATTTCTCCTCGAAAAGGCGCAATTTAGCCTGCTGTTCCAAGGTAAGCGTAGCCTTGGTCTTTGCTAAAAATTTTTCCAGCTCGATTTGAAATTTCTTTCTGGCATTTTCCAAACCTGCCAGAATCTCCTTTAACTTTTGCTCACCTTTTTCTGATTCTAAAGCAAACTCCAGCTCCCTTAAGAGTTCTGTCCTTTTGTCCTGAAATCTCCTTTTGGCATTCTGAAAATCTTTTAAAGCCGGCAGGAATTGGATTGATTGATCCGAGGAGAGGGCCAGAACCTCCAGGAGCTGATACATATGAAGAGTTTCGATGTTTTCCCGGATTTTTTCCCTTTCTCTCATATGTCCGGGTCGATCACCGGAAGGCGGGGGTTGACCCTGGGCGAAAATCGTCAGCGCCGGCAAAAGAAGGAAACTCAGCAGTATAAAAATCTGAGTTTTTTTCAACCTAATCATGATGAATTTCTCCTTATTTTAGGGTAAAAGCTGGTTGACTTCTTTACATCCAACTAAAAGTCAATTTTAACATCTATAAGATATCTCCAATCTGAAGAGTTTTTATGCTCTCTTCAAGCCGTTTCAGTTCCTCCAAGCTCAATTCATTTAGAATTGAATTTAAATTTCTCTGGCTCAAGTAATCCTCGTCCAGTATCTTCTCGGTCAGCTCCATATCCCCTCTCCCACCACTGGAAAGAAACGTCTCCAGGGGAAGAGATTGATCCTCTTGGGAGGAGAGGATCTCCGCCAATTGATCGGCATAAGAGGAAAGGTCAGATTCAGGTAAAGTGGTCTCCACCATGGACTCTGTCCGTAGCTTTTCCAAATTCTTTTTGTCCGGGGTAAACAAGAAAAAGCTCAATGCCACCACGACCACAGCGGATATGAGAGCAAACGCCAATCTGGGTTTGGGAAAAAGAGTCAATCTTGGCTTCTCTTCAGCTTCGATCCTTGATCTGACCTGTGGCAAAAAGTTGGTCCAGAAACTTTCCTCGGGTTGTGAGACGCTTTCTTTTTCCAGCAATTGATAGGTTTGCTCAATTTCCTTCTGCTTTAGCCTACAACTCTCACATTCAGTCAGATGTTGCTCCACCCTCTTCCTTTCATCCGGATCAAGGGAGTTCTCATAATATTCGGCTAAAAGGAGTTCAATCTCTTTGCATTTCATGCCTTTTCCACGACCTTTCAACGGTATTGCGCTAAGAGTTTCTGTAGCTTTTTTATCGCCTGAAAATAATTTGACTTTGCCGCACCCTCGGATATTCCCATAATCTGGGCGATCTGTTGATGAGATAGCCCCTGATAAAACTTAAGGACAAAACTGCTCCTCTGTCTGGGGGGTAAATTTTTGATAGCCTGATCGATGGCTAACCTCAGCTCCTTTTCTTCCACCTTGTCCACGGGTGAACTGGTGGTGGCTGGCTTTTCTGCCAGATCGAAAATAGAAAGAAAATATCTGAACTTCTCCCTTTTAGAGAAGTTGATGCATAAATTCACAGCTATCTTTGCCAGCCAGACGTAAAAACTTGATCTTTCCTTAAAGTCTTTCAAGCCTTTGTATGCCCTCACGAAAACCTCCATGGAGAGATCTGCCGCATCCTGATGGTTCCTGATCATCCGGTATATAAAATCGTAGATTCTCTTTTGATGACGAATCACCAGCAGGTTGAAGGCTTTTTGGTCACCTTGTTTGAACCTCTGAACCAAGCTTGAATCATTTTCATCCTTCATATTCTTTTCTTTCATTTAAATAGACCCACCAGGACTTAAAAAGGTTTAAACCTTTTTTAGAATTTTTTTATCGAAAGGTACATATCGGCAATGTTTTAATTCCACCTTGTAACCTTTTCCCCCATCCCCTTCAGGGTTCACCCTGAAGGGGAGAAAGGGGATGAGGGAAAAGCGTAAAGATTTTACTCGTGAAATAAAATAATGGGTGCAATATTGCATCGCCACACTATGTGCCACATTTTCTGTTTATTTGCAAAAAAACCAGCACCTAACTTAAGTTAGGTGCTGGTTTAAGATGTCGACACTTGGCTTTTTAAATTGCGGGTTTTGTGGCTGTTTTAATCCCTTCTACTTTTTATCAGAACCTTGGAAAATTGGTTCATGTCCTCCAGCACCTCGCCAGTTCCTCTGACCACACAGGTGAGTGGATCCTCGGCTATGATTATGGGAAGGTTGGTCTCCTCTCGTAATCTTTTATCCAATCCTTTGAGCAAAGCCCCGCCTCCGGTGACCACTATTCCCTTGTCCAGGATGTCGGCAGAAAGTTCCGGCGGGGTCTGCTCCAGAGCCTGTCTCACCGCCTCTATGATAGCATCCAAAGGCTCGCTTAAAGCCTCTCTTACCTGAACCGAGCTTATCTTCATGGTCTTGGGGATTCCCGCCACTAAGTCCCTTCCCTTTATCTCCATGCTCTCTTCCTCTTCTGGTGGATAGGCAGAGCCGATTTGGATTTTGATCTCCTCAGCAGTCCTTTCTCCGATCAAAAGGTTGTAATTTTTCTTCAGATAGACCATAATAGCCTCGTCCATCTCATCACCACCGATGCGGATGGAGATGTTGTTGACGATGCCGTCTAAGGCGATCACCGCGATCTCGGAGGTTCCTCCTCCAATATCTATGACCATGCTTCCAGAGGGGTCATGTACCGGCAATCCCACTCCGATGGCGGCAGCCATGGGCTCCTGAATTAAGAACACCTCCCGTGCTCCGGCATTTTCAGCCGAATCTCGCACCGCTCTTTTCTCCACCTCCGTTATTCCGGAGGGGACGGAGATGACAATGCGAGGCTTCATCAGATAGCGGTGCTTTACCACCCGACGAATAAAGTTGGAAAGAAGTTTTTCGGTTATCTCAAAATCGGCGATCACTCCATCCTTCAAAGGCCTGATTGCCATTATCTCTCCTGGGGTTCTCCCCACCATTTCCTTAGCTTTTGTCCCCACCGCCAACACCTTCTTAGTAGAGACCTCAATC
Organism: candidate division Zixibacteria bacterium SM23_73_3; assembly: GCA_001304155.1. Classification (GTDB taxonomy): domain Bacteria; phylum Zixibacteria; class MSB-5A5; order MSB-5A5; family SM1-73; genus SM23-73-3. Next base: position 18,266 of record LJUX01000002.1, on the reverse strand, counting down.
GCCACCACCGAGGGCTCGTTTAGCGCTATCTTATCTTTTTGCCCTCTTAGGTAAACCAGTGTATTCGCCGTCCCCAGATCTATGCCGATGTCGTTTGAGATTAAGTCAAGAAAGCCCATTTTGCCTCCAAAAATCAAATTCAAAAAAGATTGAAACCAGAAATGTCAAACCGATTTTTGAACTGTGATCATATTGTTTTCAAAACCTGATTGATATTTTAAGTCTTGTTTTCCCAGCCTCCTAAAACTGAATACTGTAAACTGTTATTCCTTTTCCTCTTCTTGTCCCAGATAGATATATCTGTTAATGAGGTGAACCCAGTCACTCCATCTTTTTCCTTTGGATCTCTGCGTTTTTATGATGTGGGAAAAAGCATCCACCTTGGCATCCATCTCATCCGCATAATGCAGGATGATGGCTTCAACGGTCTGAGGCAACACCGGTGAGGCAAACTCCAATTGCCCCTGATGGGAAAGGATCAGATGTTTAAGCTGGAGAGCAAGACTTAGAGGAAAGTCATCAATTGCTTCAATCTTTTTATCGATCATCTCATCCCCGGAAACTATGTGCCCCACCAGTCTTCCTTCGTCAGTATAGTCGAAAAATCCCTTGGCGGAATAAGCACTTATCTTTCCGATGTCATGAACCAATGCGCCGGTGATTAAAAGATCCCGGTTCACCAGTTCATACATGCTTGCCGCCATCTCACATATCTGGACCACTTTCAGGGTATGCGCCAGAAGTCCACCAACATAGGCATGATGCCAGAGTTTGCCACCAGGAGTTTTTTTGAGCCCCTCCATCAGCGAGGAATCCTCCATCAAAAGCTCCAGAAGCCTTCTCAGGTACTGATTTTGAATGGTGGAGACGATTTTTTCGAACTCCTTATAAAGGGAATCTAAATCTCTCCCTGAGGCGGGCAAAAAATCAGAAAGGTCGATCTCCTTCTTTTTGGCTTTCCTTAATTTTTCAACTTTAACTTGAAGTGTCTCTTTGTAGGTAGTCACCAAGCCTTTAATTTTCACGATCTCACCAGTTTGGGCTTGATTATGGATATGCTCCAGATTATCCCACACCACTCCCTCTATCCTTCCGGTTCTGTCTCCCAACTCCAGTTTTAGAAACCTTTGACCATCATATTCTTTGATCTCCTTTTTACGGAGCACAAAAAATTCGGTCACCCCATTACCTGGTTTGAGATCTTTTACAAACAAATTTTTCATTCCCATTGATTCTGTGGACTCTTTCTCAAACGTGCCAGAGATTTAAGAGTTAATAATATAGGACATCCGGTCGATCAAAGTCAAGGATAAAAATCCTTGTGCAGGCGAAAGGGCAAACTTATATTCCAGTCCGAGAGAAAACAGGTAAGATTTACCAGCCATGAAAATATTGTATCGATACATTTTTCGAGAGCACATCGGACCGTTCTTTTTTGGACTTTCGGTGATCATGTTCATACTGGTGATGGACTTTATCCTGGAGATACTGAACTTGATCATCGGAAAGGGCTTGAATGCTTTTATCATCCTGCAGGTATTTGTGCTGAACTTAGCCTGGATGTTAGCTCTGGCTATTCCCATGGCGGTTTTGGTCTCCACCCTGATGGCGTTTGGAAGGATGTCGCAGGATAATGAGATAGCCGCACTTAAGGCCAGTGGAGTTAGCCTCTATCGGCTGGTTTTGCCTGCTTTAGTCGCCTCCATTTTCCTATCCACTGGCATGGTCTTTTTCAATGATCGAGCTCTGCCTGAACTCAATCATAAAGCCCGCCTTTTGATGACGGACATTCACCAGAAACGCCCCACCTGGAATTTGAAGGAGAATGTGTTCATCGACGAAATTCCCGGATACCACATCCTGATAAAAAGGGTGGACCCGCATTCCTCTGATGTGCAGGGGGTGACCATATATGATGTGAAGAGCCGACGCATCCCCCGCACCATCATAGCGGAGAAAGGAAAGGTGGAGTTTACCCCGGACGGAAATACCTTGGTCTTTCGACTTTTCAATGGTGAGATTCATGAAACCGATGATGAGGACCCCCAACGTTATCGTCGAATAAGCTTCGACAAACAGACAATTTATATTCACGGTGCAGGAAGCAGACTCATCCGCTCCCAATCCGATTACCGCACCGACCGGGAAAAGACCTCTGCCCAGATGCTTGACCAGGTCAAAGAGATGAAGGAAAACGTGATCACCGCAGAGGAAAAGATCGTCAGGGAAGCAAATTTAGCCTGGTATAAAGTGTCCCTCCTATCCATAGAGAAACCAAAACCCTCCTCCAAGGATGTTCCTTCGATTGAAGAAAAAACTGTCCTGGAGAGTTTAATCAAAGACAACCAAAACGTCCTCAATCAGATCTTAAGTGAGAAGCAAAACATAAAAAATAAAAGAAGATACATAAACAGCCTTATGGTGGAGGTGCACAAAAAGTCTGCCTTAGCAGTAGCCTGTGTGGTTTTCATACTGGTGGGTGCACCTCTGGGCATAATGGCTAAAAAAGGGGGAGTGGCTGTGGGGCTGGGCTTGAGTTTGGGATTTTTTGTCCTCTACTGGGCATTTCTCATTGGCGGAGAGGAATTGGCGGACAGACAGCTTATTCCCGCCTTCTGGGCTATGTGGTCTGCGAACATTCTGATTGGGGGGGCGGGAATTTATATGTTGGTGAAATCCGCCAAAGAGACCAAATTCATTTCCTGGGCTTGGACCGAGAAATTTGTGCCTAAAAGATATAGGGGCAAGGGACAAGAGACAAGAAAAGCATAAAGGGTGGTTGATCTGTAGGTGAATATTTCAAAAAGGGTTTTAGCGGTGGACAGCGGACTGTGGACAAATAACATGCGAATATTAGACAGGTATCTTTTAAGGCAATTCTTCTTTGCCTTGCTTTTCAGCCTGATAGCTTTCTGGATCATCTTTCTGGTAGTGGATCTGGTAGAACATCTGGACAAATTTATCGATAAACAAGCCACTTTTCTTTCAGTGCTCAAATATTATTTTTATTACACCCCGTACATTCTGGTTCTCTCACTTCCTGTGGCCATGCTTCTTGCCTGTCTTTTTTCCCTGGGACAGTTAGCCAAACACAATGAGCTTACCGCCATGAAATCAGCCGGAATCAGCCTCTATCGAATTCTGCTTCCAATATTAGTTTTGTCTTTTTTGACAAGTCTTTTTGTCATCGGTTTCGGGGAAACAATCGTTCCCCTGACCTATCAGAAAATGGTGGAGGTCAAAACTGTGGAGATTGAAAAGGGAAGAAGAGAGAGAAACATAATACTTAACAATATCTTCGTTCAAGGAGAAGACGGAAGGATATTTCATTTAGCTACTTATGACACCAGAGAGAAAATCGGCACGGACGTTTTGGTGCAGAGATTTGAAGGAAGTAGACTTAAAGAAGAGATACGAGCAAAAAAAGTGAGATGGGAAAACAACGGTTGGCTTTTCGTGGACGGGGTGGAGAGAACCTTTTCCGATTCCTTGGCGGAGCTCGGACATTCTGAAAATTTGAGCAAAGGGAAGCTCAATTCCCTTCTCCCAAATCCGGCCGAAGAATATCAAGCTTTCGATAGGCTTTTCCGGCTGGACCTGCGGATAAAACCCGAAGCTCTGGCTCAAAGACAAAAAAAACCTGACGAGATGGGATATTTTGAACTTGCCAATTATGTGAAGATAAAAAAAAGAAGTGGTCAGGTGGTGGCAAAGGAGACCACCGACCTTCATCTGAAGATAGCCTTTCCCTTCGTGAACTTCATCATAGTCCTCTTCGGCGCTCCTCTTGCCGCAAACCCCAAAAGATCCGGCTTAGCCCTCGGATTTGCCATCAGTTTGTTCATCAGCTTTGTTTATTATACTTTGATTCGCATGGGCCAATCCTTTGGTTACTCAGAAAAGCTCCCCCCACTTCTTGCCGCCTGGGTCACTAACATACTCTTTGCCATCCTGGGAACGATTCTTCTGGTGAAAGCTAAAAAGTAAAATTCCTCTTTAGTTCAGTTCCAATGAGAAGAGGCTTTCTCCAAAATTTCGCTTTTTTTTGCTACCCCGCCTAGGCAAGCCTTTACACTTCGTTCTGAGCTCAGTGTCGAAGGACGGCTTGCCTGCCAAGGCATGAAGCCTTGGCTACGCGCTAACATTCTCTTTGCTATACTGGGAATGATCTTACTGGTGAAAGCAAAAAAATAGATCGGACTGCTGAAAGATCGTAGCGGGGGCTAAATGCCCCCGCCTATGAGAGCCAAATATGCTCTCTTTCATAGGCGCAGGAATTTATCCTGCGCTCGTTGCATCGGGACTTTATCCCACGGGGAGCAGGGCTTCTTCCAGATGTCTACGATTTATTTCCTTGCTTTTTGCCCTTCAGTTCTTAAATTAGTGTTTTAGAGTTTTTGGTTTTCCGCCACCATAACGCACTTGCCTAAGGGATGGAAAGAAATCAAGTATGATGTGGAAAGTTTAACCAATAAGATTTTTCTCTAAAAGGAGGAGGGACATATGGAATTCAGAGTTTACAAGGTGCATATGCCAGAGAAGACCAACGTTATCGTAGGACAAACCCATTTTATCAAAACAGCAGAGGATCTGTATGAGATTCTGGTGGGGTCTGTGCCGGGGATAAAATTCGGATTGGCTTTTTGTGAGGCTTCCGGACCCTGCCTGGTAAGGTCGGAGGGAAACGACGTTGAGCTGAAAAAATTAGCCGCTCAGAGTGCCTTTGACATCGGGGCGGGGCACACGTTCATAATCTATATCAGAGGCGCTTATCCCATCAATGTTCTGGGTGCCATCAAGAACTGCCCGGAGGTGTGTGGAATATTCTGTGCTACCGCCAACCAGTTACAATTGATAATAGCCGAGACCGAACAGGGAAGGGGAATCGTGGGGGTGGTGGATGGCTTCGTTCCCAAGAGGGTGGAAACCGAGGATGAGGTCAAAGAGAGAAAACAATTCTTGAGGAGGATCGGGTATAAGCTCAGTTGGTAGCGAAATGCTCTGAATTATTTGAAAAGAGTCAAGAATCGGGCAGGCAGGGTGCCCGCTCTACGGACGGGATGAAAAATTATATATTTGTAGACGGGGCTTCCAGCCCCGTCGAAGCAGCATTACAAGTCAAAGACGATTGACAAGTTCGTGGCGAGGGCTGAATGCCCTCGCCTATGAGAGCTATATTTGGCCTCTTTCATAGGCACAGGAATTTATCCTGTGCCAAAGTGTCGAGCAAAAATAATCTTGAGGTTTGGCATTTTATGATTGAGTATGAAAATGGAATCCACATAAAAGGAACCGGGTTGTGGCTGGATGCCCGAAGAAAAGCTGATTTCTGTTTCGTTTCCCATGCCCATTTTGATCATGCGGTCAGACATACCGAAATTCTTGCAACCAAGGAGACCGCCAGATTATGTGAACACCGCTTCGGAAAAGCAAAATTCAACATCTTGGAATATAACTGTCCCAAGAAACTAAAAGGGGTAAGGGTGGAGCTTTTTCCCTCGGGTCATACCTTAGGCGGAGCTCAGATCCTAATGGAAAAAGGCGGGACAAGAATAGTCTACACAGGAGATTTCAAACTGCGAAAAAGCCTGACCGCCAAGAAAGCGGAAATCAAAAGATGTGATATCCTCATCATGGAGTCCACCTTCGGGTTGCCCCGGTATGTATTTCCTCCTCTGCGGGAGGTGGAAGCACGGATGACCGAATTTGTTAAGAAAACTCAAGCTAACGGAAAGGTCCCCATCTTTTTAGCGTATTCTCTGGGCAAAGCACAGGAGGCTATGAAAATCCTGTCCAATCGAGGCTACAAACTGAGCGTGCACGCGATGATATATAAGATAGCCAAAATATATGAGGAGTTTGGAGTAAAACTGGCCAACTACGAACTCTATCAAGGTGGCAGTATGGACGGCAGGGTGCTGATCGCACCCCCTCAGGCGAAGAGATCCCGAATGATCGAAAATATATCCCGAAAGAGAATTGCCATATTGACCGGCTGGGCTCTGGACGCGGGAGCTAATAATCACGTCAGAGGAGATGAAGCTATTCCGCTCTCCGATCACGCCGATTTTTCAGAGCTCATTCAATACGTAAAGAAAGCTCAGCCTAAAAAAATCTACACGGTGCATGGTTTTGCCGATTTTGCGAGATTTTTACGAGAAAGAGGTTTTAATGCAGAGACACTTAAGGAGAGCACCAAGGTTAAGAAAACTTTCAACAAGGAATTACTCGTAAATTACGATCTATTTGCCTGAGACTAAGCCAAGGTTAAAGTTGTTGACTTTTCGGTCTTTTTCGTATTAATTTCAGCGTGTTTTTATGATTTATTAACATTCTAAGCTTCCGAGGTAAAAATGATTAATGTAGGAGTTATCGGTTATGGCTACTGGGGACCCAATATGGTTCGCAATTTCTACGCCAACAAGGATGCCAAAGTTGTCAAGGTCTGCGATCTGAGCAAGAACAGGTTGGCTTTGGTGGAAAGTGGTTATCCCACGGTTAAGATCACTACAGACTATAAGGAACTGGTGAAGGACCCGGAGATTGACGCCGTGGTCGTCGCCACTCCGGTTTCAAATCACTTTCCGACAGCCAAAGAGGCACTGGAAAACGGCAAGCACGTTCTTTTAGAGAAACCCATGACCTCCACTGTGGAGGAGTCGGAGAAATTAGTCGAGTTGGCGGAGAAGAAGAAGAAAACCCTGATGGTGGATCATACCTTCTTATACACCGGAGCAGTGAGAAAGATGAAAGAGTTGGTGCAAAGCGGTGAGCTGGGTGACGTCTACTACTTCGATTCCGTGCGGGTGAATCTGGGATTGTTCCAGCATGACGTAAACGTGATCTGGGATTTAGCTCCACACGATTTCTCCATCATGGATTATCTTTTGCAGAAGGACCCGGAGATGGTCTCGGCGGTGGGAGTATGTCATCTCGGTGATCTGGAAAACATCGCCTATGTTACAGTTCAATATCCTGGAAATCTTTTGGGTCATCTCCATGTCAACTGGCTGGCTCCGGTGAAAGTAAGGACTACCCTGATTGGTGGAACCAAGAAGATGATAGTATATGACGATACCGAGCCCAGCGAGAAGATAAAAATCTACGACAAGGGGGTGAGCTACTCGGAGAAAAAGGAAGACGTTTATCAGATGTTAGTTCAGTATCGCTCCGGCGACATGCTGGCTCCCAAATTGGAACCCAGCGAAGCGCTCAAACTGGTGAGTAAGGAATTCACCGATTCGGTAAATGAAAACAGGAAACCGTTGACAGACGGAGTGGCGGGACTGAGAGTAGTTAAACTTCTACAGGCATCCACCAATTCTATGGAAAGTAAAGGAAAGCCAGTCAGGATTTAGATTTTAACCTGAATGAACAGAGGGCAATTTTTCCAAAGCTACAGAGGAATTCTTTTGGTGGAACTCCGCTGTATTCTCGGACAATGAGGCATCTAACAAACTTGGCTAAGGTTTAGGCTCGCACGGGGGGGGACCACCTTTATATAGATAATTAACCAGATAGAGCACGTCCCCCAGGTCGATATCGCCAGTAAGATTTACATCACCACACAGATACAAGGCGGTAACGTACAGAAAATCCGAGTCTGACTGAAATGGATCACCTTGCGACGTGGCAGAAAGTGAGACTTTGTCTACAGTCTCAGGTAGGTTGCCGATTTCCACAAATACAATTACCGTGTCTCCCTGCTCAGGATCAAGAGTAATAAACTCTGTTTCAGGGTACACGTTCCAACCCAGAGAATCAGAAGCTTCGAGAGTGTATGCATCAGGATTAAGCCCAACGTTCTTTACGTAAAACTTAGCCTCGATGGTCGCTCCCGCAAACCCATAGACATCCGGACCTGCATAGACCTGCACAGCATAGCCCGCGTAACATCCGACGCCGAAGGCCCCTATGTTTGAACCACCCTGCCCTGCCCCCACACATGGGGAAATATTGAAAAGGTAGTAGTTTTCATTTACAGGATCGCAGAATAACGGGTCCTCTGAAATATCACCCTCCCCAGGTTCGCACCCATAGTAATTCCCAGCTATGTTTCCCCAAATGTCATTGTAGGAGATTGTGGGAAGAGAATTAAGCTCGCAAAATATACCGTGACCCTGTCCTACATTTGATATGATATTATTGGTAATTTGGGGAGAACAAATCTCGCGGCACAATATGCCGCCACCTAAGTAGAGCGCACTGTTCCCATACAGAGTATTGTCGAGAATTACAGGCGAACACTGGTCGTAACAGTAGATTCCACCTCCGGTATCCGACACGGGGTTATGAAGGATGAGATTATAAGTTATGGAGGGGTCAGACAATACATCCACCAATATGCCACCGCCGACTGAGGCTCGGTTTCTCCTGATTGTATTGCTATCGATTGACGGCGAGGAGTAGCTAAACGTATATATGCCTCCGCCAATGACCGCGTAATTGTTGTAGACTGAATTCTTGGAAATCCTGCCGGAACAGTGAACTTCATAAAAGATGCCGCCGCCTTTATAGGCGGAATTATCAGCAACGACATTATCATATACAGTGACGTTACAACCATCATAGCAATGCACCCCTCCGCCTCTCCAGGTTACCTCATTGCCCATCACTTGGTTTCCAATTATGACCGCCTGCGACTGAACATCGCAAAGAATCCCTCCGCCGGTTTCTGCGGTGTTCCAGCTGATCTGATTGTCATATATGTGGGGCGAAGAGTAACTGAAAGCATAAACTCCCCCGCCTAAAGTGGCTGAGTTATTCTTTATGATATTGTTAATGATGGTGGGAGATGAATGCCCCCAACACAGGATCCCACCACCCACATCCACCAATATGGCGTTCTGGATGGTGAAGCCGTCTATGATAGATGTGGAGTCCTCACCATTGATGAAGCTGACGATGCTCAGACCCACGTCCACTTTGCTCCGCTCTATGACGGTAACCTCCGGCCCAGCTTCGCTCTTTAATAGGATGGCTTTTCCGAGGAAGTTTATGTGCTCACCATAAGTATCCGGTGCCACCAAGACGGTGTCCCCATTTTCGGCACCGTTGATACCACCTTGGATAGTGGATGAGTCAGCAGGGACATGAATGATTGTCGCATTAGTCGGCCCATGGACAAGTAATACCGATATGAGTACCATGAGTAAGCTCAAATGTTTCATAAGACCTCCTTGTCAAGGGATAAGCAACTACTTCGGATCTCTTCACTTTGTAGCTTTTAAGTATAATTTGACCACAATAGCCGATATTGTCAAGGAAAAAGTTATACACTTATGGACCTTTTTTCGTGTCTTGAGCCGACCGTATTTCTTGAAATAACTTGACTTCTGGCTATTTTCGTATTAATTAGAAAAGAGCGACGGGCAACAGAGCCTCTGCTACCATAGAACCGACGGATTGATATGAGCCATGACCTTAAGCCATCTTGATAAAGGTTTAGCAAGGAACAATGAACATCTCTTCAAAAAGGAACGCCGTTTCTTGATAAGACTCTTGACAGGACAACCAAAAACGTGCTACGAGAATCTGAGCCTGGATGAGATCATTTCACGGTGCTGTGCGCGATTGAGTCTGGTTACCTTAAGGTTCTGGAGAGTGAATGGAGCATCGGTCGTCGTAGGCTATGGAAACGAATGTGCAAAAACCGTAGACATTGTTGCCTGTAAAAATAGTCGCGTACGAATAATCCGCAGATTCAGCGGAGGTGGGTCGGTATTCCTCAGCGAAAAATGTCTCAATTACACCATAATCATACCTCAGACCCTCTCAAATGGACTGAGACACATATCCCCATCATTCCAAGCCATAAACGGGATGGTGGTCGACACCTTGAAGGAATTTCAACTTCCTGCAAAAGTTGAAGAGGATACCGATGTAGCTGTTAACTCCAGAAAAATCGCTGGCAGCAGTCAGTCGAGAAGATGGGGGGTTCTGTGTCACCAAGGAACAATTCTGATCGAGTCGGAAACTGAAAACATTGAGAAGTTAATAAAAAACCCGACTAAGCAGCCCAAATACCGAAATGGTCGAACTCACAAAGATTTTCTTACTTCTCTCAAACAGGAAAGGGAAGAGATTGATGATAAGTTATTTGAGAGACGCCTTAAGTCCAGGATGTCTCTTTTTCTAAAACAAAGATTAAGACTGCCCATAATTGAGACCCAGGTATTAACGGAAGAGGAAAGAAATTTAAATAAGGCCACTCAACTGATTACCCATATCATTTAGGAAAGGCCAGAGATGATACACAAAATAATGATTCCTAAACAAGGAGTGAATGTTGACGAGGCAATGATACTCAAATGGTATAAATCCGAAGGGGATGCGGTAAAAACCGGTGATCCGTTAGCTGAAGTGGAGACATCTAAAGCCATATTTGAAGTGGTGGCAGAGGCAGAGGGGATTCTGGTCAAAATCTTGTACAAAGAAAATGAGACAACAAGAATTACTGACATCATCGGGATAATAGCCTTACCAGATGAAACCGAAGAATCCATTAAAAAAACCATAGATGAGATCGAAAGAATTCCCAAAGATGAGTTTGCCTATCAGCATGAGGTATACAAAGAATGGAAAAAGGTCAAACCTGAACCGGTGTCCCGGAGTTTGTCTTCTGCGGCACGAAAGCCAGAAGTAAGGATTTCTCCCCGTGCCAAGAAACTGATTAAAGAAGAAGGACTTTCCTTAGAAGAGATAAAGACCAAGCTGGCCGGGGAATCAATTACAGCCGAAATGGTTGAAAGATTAGTTCAAACCACCAGGAAGGCGGTTATTTATGGAGCTGGGTTAGGAGCCAAACAGGTGGTGGAAATTACCCGTAACCTTCCCCATATTGAGGTTGTCGGACTTTTAGATGATGATAAGAATAGCTGGAAACAAAAGAGATTGGGTTACTCAATCTTAGGCGGGTTCGACACCCTTTTCGAACTCTACCGGGAAAAGAAGATTGACGGAGTCATCCTCTCCTTTCATTCTGAGGTTCGCAAAAAGCTATTTTTGAAGATAAAGGAACACAATCCCGATCTACCTGTTTTGTCTTTAGTTGACTCCAGAGCTTCTGTGGGTATGGAGGTGAGGATTGAGGAAGGCGTTTTTATTGAGGCGGGTGCGATTATAGGACCCGGGACAAAGATCAAGCGGGGAGCCATCTTGGATGTCGGAGTGGTGGTCTGTCATGACTGCTATATTGGAGAGTTTTGTCATCTGTCGCCCGGCTGTATCCTATCGGGTGTGGTGAATCTAACTGAAAATGTGATGGTGGGAGTGGGTGCCTCCATCAACTCCTGGGTGACAGTAGGGAAAAATGCGCTGATTACTCCCGGCTCAGGGGTAATGAACGATGTAGAAGATAACGTAATCGTCAGTGGTATTCCTGCAGTGGTTATTGGCAAAAGCAAAAGGAGATGAGAATGACCACAAAGATAGGGGAACAAAAGCTTTTGGAAATCTTTGGTAAGATGACCTTAATTCGCAGCTTTGAGCAAAAAATAAATTGGCTTTTCAGCAAAGGCATGATTGGCGGGACTTCTCATCTTTACATAGGGCAGGAGGCGGTGGCAGTTGGAGTTTGCCATGTGCTGAGAGATGACGACTATGTTTTGAGCACTCATAGGGGTCATGGTCATCTTTTAGCCAAAGGTGGTGATCCGAAGAAGTTAATGGCAGAGTTGATGGGAAAAAAAAGTGGTTATTGTGGGGGGAAAGGCGGGACTCAACATCTTTGTGCTAAAGATATCAATTTTTTGGGCACAAATGGCCTCACCGCAGGGGCTATCCCCATAGCAACCGGGGTGGCTTTGGCTATAAAGCTAAGTAATAGTAATAACCTGGTGGTCTCATTTTTTGGGGACGGTGCCAGCAATCACGGAAATTTCCATGAGTCGCTGAACATGGCTTCCATTTGGAAACTCCCCATAATATTTCTTTGCGAGAACAATCTGTATGCTATGTCGCTTCCTGTTTCAAAATCCACCTCCATCATGGACATCTACTTGAGAGCAGCCAGTTACAGTATGAAAGGGTTGCCTTGTGATGGGATGGATGTTTTTAGCGTTATCTCAACTGTGGAGGAGGCAGTACGTTGGGTCCGGGCCGGCAACGGACCTTGCCTGGTAGAAGCAAAAACCTACAGATTCTGCGGGCATTCTAAAAGTGACCAACTAAAATACAGAACTCGAGAAGAAGAGAATGCGTGGAAGAAAAGGGATCCTATAAAACTTTTGAAAATGCATATGCTTGATTCAAAAATTGAACCGTCAGTTCTTGAAACTATTGAAGAGGAACAGATGAATTTGGTAGAAGAAGCAGTGAAATACGCACAGGACGACGATCCACCCGTTGCCAGGGTAGCCTCAAGTGGGGTGTTTCTAAATGCGTGAGATATATTTCAACAAGGCTTTGAATGAAGCTTTAAGGGAGAAAATGTCAGAAGATGAGAGTGTTTTGCTCATTGGAGAAGACATAGGGGTTTATGGGGGTGCTTTCAAGGTAACCGAAGGACTTTTAGAATCTTTTGGAGAAAAAAGGGTCATTGAAACTCCCATCTCCGAAAATAGTTTCATGGGGGTGGCTACTGGTCTTGCCATGATGGGCTTTAAACCTGTAGTCGAGATCATGTTCATGGATTTCATAGCCTTAGCGTTCGATCAAATTCTGAATCATACTACCAAATTCCACTATATGTATAATGGCCAAGTAAATATTCCCATGGTGATCCGGACTCCGGCTGGCGCAAAGGGGGGATATGGTCCCAGCCACTCACAGAGTCTGGAGGCTTTGTTTATTGGTATTCCGGGGCTTAAAGTCGTAGCCCCCAGCGATCCTTATACCGCAAAGGGACTTCTGAAGAGTGCCATAAACGACCCTAATCCGGTGCTTTTTGTCGAAAACAAGGTTTTATATGGCACGAAGGGGGAGGTTCCCGAAGAGTCTTACCTTATTCCTCTTAATCAGGCGATGATCAGAAGAGAGGGAACTGATTTAACCATCATTTCCTACTCCAGAATGTTACAATTGAGCTTAAAAGTCGCTTCTTTCCTTGAAAAGCAAGGCGTCACTTTAGAGGTATTGGATCTAATTTCGCTCTCGCCTTTGGACGAAGAAGCTATCATCGCTTCCATAAAGAAGACGAAAAGAGTGGTAGTTGTAGATGAAGGTTGCAAGACCGGAGGAATCGGGGCAGAGATTTCGGCTCTTTTAGCGGAGGAAGCCATCGAATATCTGGATGCTCCTATTATTCGGGTCGGATTACCTAATGTTCCGATACCAGCATCGATTTTCTTAGAGAGACATGTAATTCCAGATGAACAGAAAATTCTGGATGCAGTTGACCAATGTCTAAATTGGTAGGCTTTTCGATTAAAATGCAAAACGTCAAAACAAGAATTCTGGTTGAGGTAAACGTTTACAATGAAGGCCTTAAAATAAGACAAACGCTTAGCAAATTTCCCCCGGATGCCCCGTATGACGTGGTGGTGGTGGACGATGGGTCGACCGATGATAGCCCTGAATACATAAAGGAGTTCAAATATCCGGTTATCCGGCACGAGGTCAACTTGGGCGTTGGAAAAGCAATTAAGGATGCCATTGAATACGGACAGAAGAATGACTATGAGATCCTCGTGGTAATGGCCGGAAACGGGAAAATGCAACCTTGTGATATACCTAAATTACTGGAGCCGATTTTAACCGAAGATTACGATTATGTTCAAGGCTCCCGGTACCTGACCGAAGGGAGAAAGGACAATCTTCCTTTGTTTCGAGATATTATGATCAGGATTTTTACTTGGCTCGTCTCTATCACCACACGGTTCAAGGGCACTGACGTAACCTGTGGTTTTCGAGCTTATAAGTTGAGAATTTTTGATGACCCCAGGGTCAATATTAGACAGCATTGGTTGGATAGATATGAGGTCGAGTATTACATCCATTATAAGGTCTTAACCCTGAAATATAGGGTTAGAGAAGTTCCGGTCGGGATGATTTATCCAAAGGAGAAGAGGAATTACTCTAAGATTAAACCCTTCTCTGGCTGGTGGAGTATGGTTAAGCCATGGATATTCCTGCCACTTAAGATAAAAGAATAAGATCAAAAAAAGGAAGTAAAGATATTGTCCGGGGGGAATACGCTCGTTTGTTTATCCAACTCCTCTATCTATGCCGGAAACAGAATCGGAGATAATTTTCAGACCGGACAGGGAGCCTCCATTCGGGAGGACAACGTAATTGGCAACAACGTCAGCGTGGGGACCAATGCGGTGCTGGAGTTTGAAAACAAGATAGGCAACGAAGTGAGAATTCATAGCCTGTGTTTTCTGGAGATGGTTACCACCGGCGATCACGTCTTTTTCGGACCGAATGTTGTCTTCACCGACGATCCTCATCCCATGCTCTGCCCCAAATACAAAGAATGCAAAGGTGGGGTGAAGGTGGCGGATTTAGTGAAGATCGGAGCTGGGTCAATCCTGTGTCCGGGAGTGAAAATCGGAAGAAATGCTCTGGTAGGCGCCGGATCGGTGGTTACAAAAGATGTTCCCGAAGATGCAGTGGTAGCAGGGAACCCGGCAAGATTCATCAAAAAGATCGACGAGTTGGCGTGTTATATCGGGGCCTTCGAACGACCTTATGTATGGCCACCCTATAAGGAATAGAAGTTTTTGGAGAATAGAAGTGTAGCATGTGAGATTTGTGAGGAGACCAGCACCTAACTTAAGTTAGGTGCTGGTTTTTTATAGAAACTTCTAAACCTGGGAGAGGATGCTCGGTTTTACTAAACGCTTGACTTTTAGGTACGATATGCTATCTTAGGTCGAAATGGATCGACTGAAAGGATAACTCAAGGAGGATTTGATGAAAGTAAACTTCGTTGACTTGAAGGCACAGTACCAAACCATCAAGCCAGAGATCGACAGCGCCATCCAGAACGTCATATCCAATACCGCTTTTGTTCTGGGTAAGGCAGTGGCAGAATTCGAGCAAGAATTTGCCAGCTATTGTGACGTGAATCACGGCATGGGGATTAATTCCGGCACTTCCGCTCTGATCATGGCATTGAAAGCCTTGGAGGTAGCGGAGGGGGATGAAGTAATCACCACCCCAAACACCTTCATAGCCACAGCCGAGGCTATTTCATATGCCGGAGCAAAGCCGGTATTTGTGGATATCGAAGAGAAGAGCTATAACATGGACCCCACCAAGTTGGAAAAAGCCATTACTGGCAAAACTAAAGCCATAATTCCTGTACATCTCTATGGACAGCCGGCAGATATGGATCCCATCCTTCAGATAGCCGAAAAGAAAGAGATACCGGTAATCGAGGATTCGGCCCAAGCACACGGGGCTTTGTATAAGGAAAAAAAGACAGGTGGTCTGGCAATGGTGGGATGTTTCAGCTTCTATCCGGGGAAAAACCTGGGAGCATATGGAGAGGGAGGAGCAGTTACAACTAACCATGATGACATAGCTCAAAAAGTTCGGATGTTAAGGGATCATGGTTCCTCCAAGAAATTTTATCATGAGTACATCGGCAACAATTGTCGACTGGAGGGAATTCAGGGTGCAGTCCTCTCTGTGAAGCTGAAGCATCTCGACAAATGGAACGACGGCAGAAGAGAGAATGCCAACCTTTACAGGAAATATTTGAAAGGGAGCAGCGTAAAGGTGCCAGAGGAGATGCCTTATTCTAAGCATGTTTATCACGTCTTCTGCGTGAGGGTAAAAGAGAGAGAAAAACTGATTGATTTCCTAAAAGAAAAAGACATTTATACCAACATCCATTATCCCATACCCATACATCTACAGAATGCATACAGTTTCCTGGGATATAAAAAGGGAAGCTTTCCAGTGACCGAGGGATGCATGGATGAGATTTTGTCGCTTCCCATGTTTGCTGAGCTGACCGAGGAACAAATAAAGTACACAACAGATTGCATTAGGGAATTCTATGGAGAATGATAGGTGGGGCTGAGTGCGTTCTCATAATTTGTAGGATATAATGCATAGAGGCGGGAATTTATCCCGCCTCAAGACTTAAGCTTTTAAAAAGATCCAAAAGATTTGCCTTCCTGAACGAATGAAGGTTTAATTTTAATAGATTTCTATTTGATACTGGAGTTGAGGGTTGGGAGAAAAAGGTTTTAGAACCCTGGTGATCATTCCGGTTTATAATGAGGAGAACAGGATCAAAACCGTCCTGGAGAGATTCAAAGAGGTGGGGATCGACAAGGTTATGGTGATCACTGACGGCTCCACTGACAGCACCCCGGAGGTGTTAAAAAGTTATCCAGCGGTGGTTATTGATCACCCTGAAAAGCAGGGTGTGGGTAGTTGTATCAGAGACGGGATCGACTACGCCCGAAAAAATGATTTCGAGCTGGTGGTGGTGATGGCGGGGAATGGAAAGGATGATCCGAAAGAGATACCTCTTTTGCTTAAACCCATCCTCAAGGAAGATTACGATTACATCCAGGGCTCCAGATATTTAAAGGGAGGCGAGGCGGGGAATCTCCCTTTTGCCAGAGCAGTGGGAATAAAAGCTTTCACTTTTTTGTGGTCTGTGCTTTTGGGGAGAGCCTTGACCGACGTGACCAATGACTTCCGGGCTTACAAGGTTTCCCTCTTCGATGACCCGAAAATAAATATCTGGCAGGAATGGCTTTCCACTTATGAACTGGAATATTATATTCACTTCTGGGTTCTCAAGCTGAAATACAAATTCGGTGAGGTGCCGATCTCAAAAATTTATCCTTCGAAAAAAAAGTATTCCAAGATCAGGCCGTTTTTAGACTGGTGGCCCATAATCAAACCGCTGTTCTATCTTTTGCTGAGAATCAGGAAGTAGAAACAAGGAGAGTGAGCGTTTGGCATTCTGTGCCTGTCGGGTCCCCTGGCCCGACAGAGGCCTCCGCCGGGTCAGGGGACCTGGCGGGCACAGGGAAGCTGTAGGAGAGAAATAGAAAAAAACCTGCTGGTACAATGAAATCAAAAGGCAAAAAGGCTAAGAAGGAAGCGGTAAAGCCCAGGGATTCGGTAGATAAAAAATCCGCCTTGACTGAATTTTTTAAAAATCCTTTCTTTTCCTCAAGGATTTTTGAGATTCTGCTCTTCTGTTTTATCATCGGACTGGCTTTTATCGGCGGGGTGCTTTTCTTGAGCTCCGATCCTCCACACATCTCTTGGAGCCAGGACGTTGCCACAGATCCGCCTCAATATACCTACTTTGCTCGAAATCAAATATTGTGGGGCAATTGGGACCTGTTTGGACATAATCGTTTCGTCTTCTTCCTGAAATCATTCTCCACGGTGGCATCTTATCTGGCCTTTTCAATATTCGGCACCGGCAGATTTCAAGCCAACCTGGTGGCGGTGATTTTGAATCTTTTGACCATGGTATTTTTGTTTCTGACTCTTACGAAAGTATTCAACAGAAGGACGGCATTTTTGTCTTTGTTCTTTTTAGGGATAAACTTCGTCTTCATCATGTACGGGCGCAATCCATTTCTGGAAATCTCCGCGATCTTTCTTCTGACGTTGGGATTTTATTTTATGGTTTCTTCTTTCAAGAAAAATCTGCTTTTGATCCCCTCAGGCATCTGTTTGGCCGCAGGAATCTTTTTTGGAAAGACCATGGCGGCATTCATCCTGCCGGCTTGCCTGGGAGTGTTGCTTCTGTGGATGTTTGAGCATTTCTCTTCTTCCAACCGAAAGATAAACTTCAAGCCGATGGTATTTTTTGGCTCCGGCTTCCTTCTTACTTTTCTCTTCTGGCTGTTTTTCAGCTATCTGCCTGCCAAAAGAGAGGTGGCAGGTTATTTGGGTGAGCAGGCATTGGGGCTTTATGGTTTCCCCAGAGCGCTTCAATCCATCTCCGGGTTTATTAATTCTCTGTTCACCTTTGGAGCTGATCTTTTTTATCGCATGCCGGTGGTGTTTCTTTTGTCGTTTTTGGGGCTGCTTTTATTCTTCCAAAATACCAGTTCCATTAAGGAGCTGATTAAACACAGAGATCATCGCTTTAGGGTTAAGTTTTTTCTTATCTTCTGGTTTTTGGTAGGCTTTTTCCTCCTGATGGCATTAAACTATCGACCTCTGCGCTACCAGTTGTATTTGATTCCTCCCATGTGTGCTTTGGCTGGAATATGGCTGGATTCATTCATCTCCTCTTTTGGTATGAAAAGAAACTCCTCTATGGGAATTCTGTTTTGGGTCGTCTTTGTAGTCGCCACCACCTTTTTTATAAACTATGTTATCACCACTTACCA